>URWW01000032.1 GCA_900551665.1 uncultured Collinsella sp.
GTCCCCGCGGCTTCCACCGCCCCCCAGACCGCTCCGGTCTCGGCGACCTCGGCCGCCCCGATGGGCGCTGCGGCCTCCGCGGCGCCCCGCGCTACGACCTCTGCCCCCGCGGCTCCTTCTCCGGCGCCGACGCAATCCCAGTCGGCCGTTTCCGCCCCCGCCGCCGCGACGCCGGCCCCCGCGGCGCCCGTCGCCGATCACGCTAGCGGCCCCACAGTTCTCTCGGAGCGTGACATAGAGGCCGATCGCAAGGCGTGGGAAGATGACATGCCGCCTTATGACGATGCGTTCATTGCGTCGTACGATGACGAGGCCGAGGCTCCGCCGTTCGATGTCCCGGCGCCTACGCCTGTAGCTGCCCCGGCACCGGCTTCCGCGCCCGCCGAGGCTTCCGAGGCACCGGCTCCCGCCGCCGCTCCCGAGTCGGCACCGGCCCCCACGCCCACCGAGGCCCCTGTGCCCGCTCCCGATCTGGGCGAGACCGCTGACGGCGATGCTCCGGTCGACCCCAAAGAGGTGCTTCAGAACATCTGGGGCAACGTGACCTTCAAATAGCATAGCGTCGGCATGGGATGACCCTGCTCATGCCCTCGCGTCCGCCTCGCGCGGCATCGGCCGTTCGCGGGGCGGCGCGCTCATAAACCCTCTTCCGTACAGGGGGGATATGCGCTTGTGCCCGCCCCACGTGGTACCATGCCCCTTGGAATGACCCGCCTGTTAAACCGCAGGCTTTACCAGTGAGGAGAACCCATGGCCGGAATCAACATGCAGCAGCTCATGAAGCAGGCCCAGCAGATGCAGAAGAAGCTCGCCGAGGCTCAGGAGTCCATGAACGAGGTCACCGTCGACGCCAGCGCCGGTGGCGGCATGGTCAAGGTCACCGTGGATGGCAACATGCAGCTCCAGTCCGTGACCATCGACCCGGACGCGCTCGATCCCGAGGACGTCGATATGCTCCAGGACATGATCGTGGCCGCTGTGAACGAGGCCTACCGTGGCGTGGCAGAGATCGCCAACAAGCGCATGAGCGCCGCCACCGGCGGCATGGGCGCCGGCATGCCCGGTATGCCGTTCTAAATCCAAGAGATTTCACCTCGACCGCATCGTTTAGCCGGGCATGTGTAATTGGGGTACGTCCCCAATTACACATGCGTTGCCTGTCGCACCATTTTGGGAGGGCAAACGCGCATGAGCGCCGACCGCAGTCTACAAATCCTTCTCGATGAGCTGGGCCGCCTTCCGGGCATCGGCCCCAAGAGCGCTCAGCGCATCGCCTATCACCTTCTCGAGGCCGACGCTGAGGAGGCGCGCCGTTTGGCGGACGCTATCCTCATGGTGAAGAGCGAGGTCCATTTCTGCAGCCGCTGCTTCAACTATGCGACGGGCGATGAGTGCGCGATTTGCGAGGATTCCTCGCGCGATCGCGGTCGCATCTGCGTGGTGGGGGAGCCCCGCGACGTCTCGGCGATCGAGCGCACGGGCAGCTATCGTGGCCTGTACCACGTGCTCGGCGGCGTGATTAGCCCCATGGACAAGATCGGTCCCGAGCAGCTCCACGTGCGGGAGCTGCTCGCCCGCCTGGGCACGGAGGATATCGAGGAGGTCATCATCGCCACCAATCCCAATATCGAGGGCGAGACCACCGCAAGCTATCTGGCGCGCACCATCAAGCCGCTCGGTATCACCGTCACGCGACTGGCGAGCGGCCTGCCCGTAGGCGGCGACCTCGAATATGCAGACGAGCTGACCCTTGGGCGTGCCATCGAGGCGCGTCGCGCGCTCTAACGTCCCGTCCGTTGCGAGAGGAGTTGCGATGCGCATCTTCGACACATCGCGCAGGCGCCTGCGTCGCACGGCGCTGCCTCCTCGCCTGGTGGGACTCGTCACCTTTTCATTCGCCCTGCTTGGCTTGGGTGCCGTCACCTATGCCGCCTCGTTGCCGTCGTTGATCCAGGTCGCGCAGCGCACCGAGGAGCGCGGTTTCGCCGATGCATTCGTCGAGGGGCTGTTCGGGTCCGGTGCCCTTGTCGGCGGCGCCTCGCAGGGTGCGGGTTCCGATGGCGGGGCGCAGGCCGGTGAGGCGGCCGCGGATGGCTCCACTTCGCCCGAGGACGGTCACGCCGGCGGTCTCACGCTGGGCGGCGTGACCTTCGAGCAGGTTATCTCCGGTGTTGTGGGCGGTGGCGCTTCCGCGGCGCCCGCGGCGCCCGGGGCGTCGGGAGGCGCGGGCTCCGGCGCAGCTGGCGGGTCGTCCGGTGCCGCGGGCGGCACGCCGGCTCCCTCGCCCGACGCCGCCCCGCCGGCGGAGGTCCCCACGGAGCCCGCGGTCACGGAGGAGCAGGAGCGACAGTTCTACAACGCCCTGAGCGCCTCGGCCGGTCGCATCAACGGGTATGTGGGCGAGGTCAACGGCATCACCGCCGCTTTCAACAACGATTGCATGGCGGACGCGGGCACGTGCGGTACCCGAGCGGCGCAGGCTGCGAGCGTGCGAGACCGTCTGGTCAACGAGTACATGCATGTGCGCGATGAGATCCTGGTCACCAACGATTCGCGCTACAAGGACGCGCAGGGCGATCTCATCAGGATGTATCGCTTGCTGGCAACCTATGCCGGGGTCGTTCACAGTTCATGGCAATATGCGGGCAACCCCGATACCGTCAACACGGGCATCGATGCCATTCGCCGCGCCCAGGGCGCGGAGCTCGCCGAATTCCAGCAGGTGTACGGGAGGTTCAGCCTATGAGCGCGTCAGCCGAGGAGATGACCCCGCGCACCACGGAGCCGCTCGGCCCCGGTGAAGTCGCACCCGTGCCCGCGCCGTCGGATGCGGAATCGACCCGCTCGACACCGCCGTATCCCAGTGGCTATGTCCGCGGCGCGCGCCTGCTGCGCCTCGAGGGCCTCGAGGAGCCCTACCGCATGGCGGACTCGGAGCGAGAGGCATATCATCGCCGTTTCGGCCTCCTGTTCGTGGACGATTCATCCGCCCGTCGCGGCGGTTTGGGCACCGTCGTGCGCGCGACGAACGCCCTGGGTGAGACCTGCGCACTCAAGACCCTGAATACGCCGGTTCGCGCCGAGGGCGAGGACGATGCGTCCTTTGCGACTCGCGTCGAGCTCGCGCACACGGCGTTTCGCGCTGAATACGAGAGCCATCGATCGCTCTCCGGTTTCAAGGGCTTCCCGCGCCTGTTCGGCTTCGCGCACATCGGGGATACCCCCGCCCTGGTGACCGAGGGCATGCAGGTGCCGGAAGGGTCGCTTGTGGTGGGCGTGCCGGCGAAGGTGCGCCGGACGCTGACCGAGGAGGAAATCGCCGGCAACCGCGAGGCGGCCGAGGGCTACGCCGTCATCGGCCGCGACCTGGCCGATCTGCTCACGCGTCTCGATTTGGTGGGGGACGGTTTCGTCCATCGCGACATCTCCCCGTCGAACATCCTCGTGCGCACGGCGCACCTGTCGGTCGCCGAGCAAGCTGCCGACGGCGCCTTCGACCTCTGCCTGATCGACTTCGGTTCCTCCGTGCACCTCGATCCCATGGGGGCTCCGGGTTACACCATGCGCTATGCGACGCTGCGGCGCGCAACGCCCGATTACGCCCCGCCCGAGATGCTCACGGGCGACCTGCCCAATCTCGTCGAGCTGCGCAAATCCGAGAAGATCGACGTCTACGCCGCAGCGAGCGTCATCTTCGAGCTGGCCTGCGGCCTGCCGCCCTTCGAGCTCGAGGGTCGAGCGGGCGAGTCGCTCTACCGCATCAAGATGGACGAGCCCCCGCGCCCGCTCGTGGCCGCGCACCATGCGGCGTTTCATTTGGGCGATGTGCTCATGTTCGAACCCGAGGTCGCGGCGGTTGCGACGGAGGTCTCGCTGGATGTGACCGATGCGCACGACGAGCTCGAGTTCAAACGCGCTCTCGATCGCGTCGATGGCCAACTCGCTGAGGTGCTCGCCCCCGCGTTCGCACCGGGACAAGAGGCGCGGCCCTCGGCGGAGGCCCTGCGCGACGCTCTCTCGGCGTTTTGCGCGCGCTATGCCCAAAATGTTCGGCGCGCCCTGCGTGGCGAGCGCCTGATCCCGTGCCGGGGTGAGGTACGTCGTCGCGAGGGCCGGTCCCCGTACGCGGTGAACCGCCTGATCGGCGTGGTGGGCATGGCCCTGTCCGGCGCCGCACTCGTCACGGTGATCTGCGTGACCGCCTTGCTGCTTGACGGGGTCACGGTCCTGTTCCGCTTGGGGTCCCTCGCGGCCCGCGGGGAGGTTCCCGCCGTGCTCGTGGGGCTCACGCTCGCCTTCCCGGCGGTCTGCGCCCTGGCGGGGCGCGCTCGGGCCGGTGGTACGCGCGCGGGCTTTGTGCGCGGGACGCTCGCCCTGGTGGCGGGCTCGGCGCTTGTGTTCGCGCTCGTCTCGCACGTCTCGTTCTTGGGCGTGATCGGAAGGTCCCCACTGCTCGCCGCGCTGTTCCTGGCGGTTGCGGCGGCGTGGTGCCCGCTTGTGCTCGAGTACGCCACCACGGCCTTGCCACGGCCCTTCGGCGCGCCCGTCGCCGGCTTGCCGCATATGGCGGCGCAACGTTCGATTATGGGGGAGGGGTCCGATGCCCACGCCTCCCTGCCCGAGGATACGGAGGTCCCAGATGCCGCTGAAGCGCGCGAATGAGCAGACGCCCTGCGGGGCCCTGTTCGACATGCTCAAGCGATTTGGGGGGATCAGCCATAAGGAGCTGGCCTCGATGATCTTGTCCGAACGACCGCTTGCCGATGGGCGCAGCCCGCAGAGCCGTTCGTCCGATCGAAGCTGGGTGTCGCGCTTTGTGGTGCACGCCCCGGCCGATGCGTCTCAGGAGCGGCTGTTCCGCGATTACGGTGTTGCGGCGCAGCGCGTGATGAACCGCCTGCGCACCAGCCGTTCGGGCTCGCGCACCTGCGCGGAGATTCTCGACATGGTGTGCGGCGAGGCGGGCGAACCCATGGTGCGTGCGCTGGAGGCGAGCCATGATGACGTGCGCCTCTACCGCAACGCCTTGGCCCGCGTGCGCGATGGCGAGGGTTACACGGTGGGGGAGCGCGCCGAGGCTGCCTTGGTCCTGCTCGTGGCGGCGGGGTGCTCGGCCAACGTTGGCCGAGCGGTCGATTACACCACAGAGTACATTCGCTGCCTGATGGGCGGCAGGCTCGGCACGCCCACATCCTGCCCGGTCTCTCTCGATCCCAAGAAGACGCAGGTCGATCTTGTGCTGCCGCGCGTGCTCGGGTTTGTGCGCATCGTGGATGGGGTCATCGCCAGCGAACCGTATTGGGTCTCGTCCGGTTCGGCCGGGGCCGAGATCGGCGCATTGGCCACGGGTGCGGAGGATATCACCGACGTGGCCGGAGACGTTTCGGCCCATCATGCGCGCGTGTGGTACGAGGCCGCCGATGCCGGTTTGGGACGCTGGATGCTGAGTGATCTTGGCTCCAGCAACGGGACCGTGGTGGTCGACGGCGACGGCTCGGCCCCGGTGCGCATCGCAAAAGACGAAGCCGTGGAGATACATCCCGGCGATGAGGTCCGCTTGGGTTCGCGTACGACGTTCGTCCTAGTGGAGGGTGCGGCCGAGATGGCGCGCTAGCGGCACATCGCCGGCTGGCCCGCCGAAGGGCCCGACTCTACTCCTCTCTGCCGAGAAAGCGCTGCAGCTCCGCCTCGCATGCCTCCATGCGCTTGTCGAGTGCGCCGGCGGCGGAGGCGAGCTCATCGAGCTGCTCTTGGCACGCGTCGATGCGCGCTTTTTGCAGCACCGCTGCCTGGGCGATCTGCTCGAGCTCGTCTCCCTCGAAGAAATCGACGGTCGCAGCCTGCTGCTCGAGCACCTCGAGCTCGATGCGATGACGGGCCATCTCATGTTCGAGGTGGCCGGAATAGTCGAGCGCTCCCTGGGAGAGCTCGACGAGCCACCTACGGTAATTGAGCTGGTCGACTGGATCCGGCTCGTCGGCAGGGCCCTCTCCGCGCATGTGGTTCTCGACAGCGGCAATACCCCAGGCGTTGGGCAACTCGTCGAAATCTTCCTGCGTGGGCACCTGTTCGCCAATCTCTTGCACGAAGCGTTCCGGCAGGTCCCTGAGCAGGCAGAACAGCTCTGCACGGGCCTTGTCCATCTCGAGCTCCGCGGAGTACAGGTCGAAAAACGCCGCCTGCAGGTCCGTCTGGGTCACGGCGCTCTTGAGGTAGGCGATGCGGCGACGCAGCTCGCGGCAGGTGGTGGATCTGGGGCAGCGGCATTGCTCGGCGTGGGGCTCGGTGCACGGGGGTTCGAGGGCTGCGGCCTCCTCGGCCACGCGGTCGCATACGGCGCCGGCCTCGCATCCGGGCTCTGCGCCCTCGGCGTCCAGCTGGAGGCTGGCGATCTGGCGCGCCCGATCCTCCCGCTTGAGATCGCACAGGCGCTCGCGCAGGTTTGAGATGCGCTCCGTCTCATCCCAGCACTCCCGATGCTTGCGTTCGGCGCGGGCGAGAGCCTCCCTGCGGGCGTGCACCGCCGCGCGCGCTTCGGCGGCGGTCATGCCGGCCTGGGCCGCCGGCGTTGCATTCGAGTTTCCCATGGCTCCTCCTGTCCATAGAATCCGATGTCTCTACCGTATGCGCCCGTGCGGACAAAATGTTGAGCAACAATTTTGATAGGGGGCCTGGCTTGGGGAGGCCCCGTTCGCAAGCGTCGCCAGGCGTTGTTCAAACTGCTCGATGACCTGCGAATTTATCTGGGTAAAACGTTTGCCGATGAACCCCGATTGTCGGCATTCGTGTCGCCGAGCGGGGTACAATGAGGACGCGTGCGTAGTTTCGCGTCGATTCGTCATGTCGCGCGCACCACCTATGGGAAGGACCGACTCCGGGCCGCTCTTGGCGCCCCGCGCGGGGCCGTTCTCATATATAACCCGGGGTCCGCCTGGCCCCGGCGCCTTATATACCTAGTTCGAGAGGAGAGGGGTATATGGCAGATCGCAAGTTCAAATCTATGGACGGCAACGAGGCCGCCGCGTACGTTTCGTACGCGTACACCGAGGTGGCGGGAATCTATCCCATCACGCCGTCCAGCCCCATGGCCGACCATGTCGACCAGTGGGCCGCTCAGGGCAAGAAGAACATCTTCGGCACGCCCGTGAACGTGGTCGAGATGGAGTCCGAGGCCGGCGCCGCCGGCGCCGTACATGGCTCCCTGGGCGCTGGCGCCCTCACCACCACCTACACGGCATCGCAGGGTCTTCTGCTCATGATCCCGAACATGTACAAGATCGCGGGCGAGGGCCTGCCGAGCGTCTTCCACGTCTCGGCCCGTACCGTCGCCACCCACGCGCTCAACATCTTCGGTGATCACTCCGACGTCATGGCCTGCCGCCAGACCGGTTTTGCCATGCTCGCCGAGGGCAACGTCCAGGAGGTCATGGACCTCTCGCCCGTCGCCCACCTCGCCGCGCTCACCGGCAAGACGCCGTTCGTCAACTTCTTCGACGGCTTCCGCACCTCGCACGAGATCCAGAAGGTCGCCGTGTGGGATTACGAGGACCTCAAGGACATGTGCGACATGGACGCCGTCCAGGCGTTCCGCGACCACGCGCTCAATCCTGAGCATCCCGCGGCCCGCGGCAGCCATGAGAACGGCGACATCTTCTTCCAGCACCGCGAGGCCTGCAACGGCACGTACAACGCGCTGCCCGCCATCGTCCAGTCCTACATGGACAAGGTGAACGCCAAGCTCGGCACCAGCTATCATCTGTTCGACTACTACGGCGCCGATGACGCGGACCGCGTGGTCGTGTGCATGGGCTCCTTCTGCGATACGCTCGAGGAGGTCATCGACTACCTGAACGCCCACGGCGAGAAGGTCGGCCTGGTCAAGGTCCGCCTGTATCGCCCGTGGTCCGTCGAGGACTTCGTGGCCGCGCTGCCCGCGACCGTCAAGAAGGTCGCCGTGCTCGACCGCACCAAGGAGCCCGGCTCCATCGGCGAGCCGCTGTACCAGGACGTCGTCTCCGCCCTGTACGAGGCCGGCCGCTCCGACCTCGTGGTGACCGGCGGCCGTTACGGCCTCGGCTCCAAGGACGAGCCCCCGGCGGCTGCCTTCGCGGTCTTCGAGGAGCTCAAGAAGGACGCGCCCAAGCGCGAGTTCACCATCGGCATCGAGGACGACCTCACTGGCCTGTCCCTGCCCATGGACCCGGACGCCCCCAACACGGCGGCCGAGGGCACCATCGAGTGCAAGTTCTGGGGCCTCGGCGGCGATGGCACCGTCGGCGCCAACAAGAACTCGATCAAGATCATCGGCGACCATACCGACAAATATATCCAGGCCTACTTCCAGTATGACTCCAAGAAGACCGGCGGCGTGACCATCAGCCACCTGCGCTTCGGCGACAAGCCCATCAAGAGCTCCTACTATATCAATAAGGCTGACTTCGTGGCCTGCCACAACCCCTCCTACATTGTGAAGGGCTTCCCCATGGTCCGCGACGTCAAGCCCGGCGGCACCTTCCTGGTCAACTGCCAGTGGACGCCCGAGGAGTTCGCCTCCCACATGCCGGCCAACGCCAAGCGCTACATCGCCCAGAACAATATCAACGTCTACCTGATCGACGCCATCGACCTGGCCGCCAAGGTGGGCATGGGCAAGCGCACCAACACGGTGCTGCAGTCCGCGTTCTTCGCCCTGGCCGGCGTGTTGCCGCAGGAGGATGCGATCCGCTACATGAAGGAAGCGGCCACCAAGTCCTATGCCAAGAAGGGCGAGGCTATCGTCGAGGCCAACCACAAGGCCATCGACGCCGGCGCCACTGCCTTTGTGAAGTTCGACGTCCCGGCAGACTGGGCCGACGCCACCGACGCCGCTCCCGCCTCCGTCCTCTCCGACGAGGAGAAGAGCGCCATCGCCAAGCAGGTCAAGGAACTCATGGAGCCTATCGCCCGCATGGATGGCGACTCCCTGCCCGTCTCCGCGTTCAAGGACTGCGCCGACGGTCAGTTCGAGCTGGGCGCCTCCCAGTTCGAGAAGCGCGGCGTGGCCGTCATGGTCCCGCACTGGGATGAGACCAAGTGCATCCAGTGCAACCAGTGCGCTTACGTCTGCCCGCACGCCACCATCCGTCCCTTCGCGCTCAACGAGGCCGAGGTCGCCGAGGCGCCCGAGACCATGCGCATGCTGGATGTGAAGATTCCCAAGGACACCGGCTACAAGTTCGCCATCGCCGTCAGCCCGCTCGACTGCATGGGCTGCACCAACTGCGCCAAGGTCTGCCCCAAGGATGCGCTCACCATGGTTCCCGCCGAGGGCGAGCTCGTGGAGCAGAAGACCTTCGACTACTGCGTGGCCAACGTCGTCGAGAAGCCCGAGCTCATCGGCAGCAACGTCAAGTCCAGCCAGTTCAAGCAGCCTCTGCTTGAGTTCTCCGGCTCCTGCGCCGGCTGCGCCGAGACGGCCTACGCCCGCCTGGTGACCCAGGTTTGCGGCGACCGCATGTTCATCTCCAACGCCACCGGCTGCTCCTCCATTTGGGGCAACCCGGCCGCGACCTCCCCGTTCTGTACCGATGCGAACGGTCATGGCCCGGCGTGGAACAACTCGCTGTTCGAGGACAACGCCGAGCACGGTCTCGGTCTCGAGCTCGGTTACAAGGCCGTCCAGGGCAAGCTCGTCGCCCAGACCGAGGAGCTCATGGCTTCCGTCTGCGCGACCGACGAGCTGAAGGCCGCCGCTCAGGCTTGGATTGACTCCCGCGACGACGCCGAGGCCTCCAAGACCGCGGCTGCCGCCTACATCGAGCAGCTCGAGGCCTGCGGTTGCGATAAGGCCAAGGCGATCCTGGCCGACAAGGCGTATCTGACCAAGAAGTCCTTCTGGATCTTCGGCGGCGACGGCTGGGCCTACGACATCGGCTTCGGCGGCCTGGACCACGTCCTGGCCTCCGGCAACAACGTCAACGTCTTCGTGTTCGACACCGAGGTGTACTCCAACACCGGCGGCCAGGCCTCCAAGGCCTCTAACCTGGGCCAGGTCGCCCAGTTCGCCGCCGCGGGCAAGAACATCAAGAAGAAGAGCCTCGCCGAGATCGCGATGAGCTACGGCTACGTGTACGTGGCGCAGGTCGCCATGGGCGCCAACCCGGCTCAGACCCTCAAGGCCATCCACGAGGCCGAGGCCTACGACGGTCCGTCCATCATCATCGGCTACAGCCCCTGCGAGATGCACTCCATCAAGAAGGGCGGCATGCAGAACTGCCAGGCCGAGATGAAGAAGGCCGTGGAATGCGGCTACTGGAACCTGTTCCGCTACAATCCGGCTGCCCCCGAGGGCAAGAAGTTCGCCCTCGACTCCAAGGAGCCGGCTGGCGGTTACCAGGAGTTCCTCATGAACGAGGCCCGCTACGCGAGCCTGACCGCCGCGTTCCCCGAGCGCGCCGAGGAGCTCTTCGCAGCCAACGAGGCTGCCGCCATGGAGCGCTACAAGCACCTGGTCAAGCTCAAGACCCTCTACAACGAGGAGTAGGCGAGGGACCTGAGATCCCATGCCAGTCGGCCTGACGAAGGGCCCCGGGAAGCGATTCCCGGGGCCCTTTTCTCGATGTCTGGATGAATCGGTGTGAAAGGTGTTCATCAGGCTGCTTACGCGATGATGAGCAATTGCTCATGCGGATGCGACACGGGGCTTACGTTCGGTACCTAAAGTACTTCTCTGGATATTGCCGCGGCATGTCGATATCGCCTGGAGAGTCGACGTGCATCGCGTCATGCGCGCGGCGTGCAGAGGGGAGAAGGAGAACCGATATGCCTCGTAAGCCATTGTTCGAAACGTTCGCGCCGGGGGGGTGCGAGAACAAGGGGGCGGGCCGGATCGCGTCCCGCGTGAAGAGGGGAGCGGCCGGCAAGGTGCGCCGTGCGGTGAATGCCGTCGTGGCAGCCCTCCTCGCCTTCATCATGGTGTTCTCGCCACTCGCCCCGGCGACCCCCGCCATGGCGGCGGGGCTGGGCGACCTGTTCGGCCTTCTGTCCCCGCGCAGCGAGAACGTACTTGCGACCCAGGGCAAGAAGGACCTCAGGATCGCGGTCGTTTCCGATACGCATTACTACCCGCTGAACTATGTGACCGACTGCGAGGATTACAGGACCTACGTGGGCGGCGACCCCAAGATGCTGGAGGAGTCCGGCTCGATCATCGACGCCGCCTTCGATATGGTCAAGGCCGATCGCCCCGATTTGCTGCTCATCTCGGGCGACCTCACCAAGGACGGCGAGGTCCAGGGCCTGACCGATATCGCGGCCAAGCTCGCCGAGGTGGAAAAGGCCGGTACCCAGGTCTATGTCATCAACGGCAACCATGACATCTACAACTCCGATGCCTGCACGTTCGCCGATGGCAAGAAGGAGCAGGTGGAGAGCGCCAGTCCCGCAAAGTTCCGCGAGATCTTCGCGGCGCATGGCTATGACGGAGCGGAGGGCCAGACCTACTACAAGGACTCCGAGCAGGCCAAGGAGGCCAAGAAGGAGTACAACCCCGGCCTCTTCAACACCGACGACGACATCCCGGGCTGTCTGTCCTATACCGTGGACCTGGGCAACTACATGATCCTGGCGATCGACTCCGGCCAGTACCTGCCGAGCGCGGGCACCGGGCTCGACACCAAGGAGCACATCACCGCCGGCCGTATCGACAAGCACGTGCTCGCCTGGGCCGAGGAGCAGGTCAAGGCCGCCGACGCCGAGGGCAAGACCATCGTGGGCCTCATGCATCACGGTCTGATCCCGCACTTCAAGGGCGAGGACAACGTCCTGTCCGAGTACGTGGTGGACAACTGGCGCCATGTCGCCACCACGCTGGCGGACGCGGGCATGCGCTACATCTTCACCGGTCACATGCACGCCAACGACGTGGCCGAGTTCACCACGCCCAAGGGCAATCACATCACCGACCTGGAGACCGGATCGCTCTCCGCGTACGGCACGCCGGTGCGCACCGTGAGTATCGAGAAGGGCGACGCCCTTGAGGGCGGCAAGCGCACCCATGAGACCTTCTCAGTGACGAGCAAGTCCGTCGAGGAGGTCACGCTGCAGTTCGCCAACGGCACCTCGCAGCAGGTGTCGAGCCTCACCGAGTACGCGAGTGAGAAGCTCTACGGCGAGAAGATGTTCAATAACCTGGCCGGCGGCATGCTGCGACCCATCCTCCAGGAGATCGGCAGCACCGGCCTGCGCGCATGGCTGCAGCAGAACCTGCCCGACCTGGATATCCATCAAATTGCCCTCGATGCAATCGCGGGCGGCCTGGCCGGCGGCATCGACATGGACCTGGGAACCATCGGCCGCGTGCACGTGGATTACCGCAACAACGCCATCAACCTCACGCCCAGCGGCATCGCCGGCATCGTGGGCGCGGCCTCCGTGTCCGACCAGCAGATCGTCTCGATCATCGACGACCTGCTCGACCAGGTCGAGGCCAAGTACATCGACAAGCCCGATTACCTGCTGGGCGAGGTCGATAAGATCGTGACCCAGGTCTCCGAGTACGGCGTGGCGAGTCTGGACGACGGGCAGAAGTCCCTATACGATCTGGTGTTTGTCCTGCTGACCGGCCACTACGCCGGTCACGAGGACGCACCCGCCTGGACTGAGACCGCGCTCGAGGGCATCCGATCCGGCGCGCTCATCCAGAACCTCATCAACACGCTCGTCGACAGCGTCACCGCCGAGGGCGGGCTCATCGACACGCTGCTGGGATCGCTCAACATCAACGTTGGCTTGGCCTTCAGCGGCACGTGGAAGACGGTCATCAACAACGCGACCGACAACGGCAACCTCAAGAGCGTCCTGGGCCTCGCCGGCCTGGACAACGCCGGCGTCAAGGGGCTCATCAACGGGTTGATCGGCGAGTACATGAGCCCGAGCTTCCTCACCGGCATGGGCGGCATCGTGGGCGATATCTGCGACAGCATGTTGCACGATACCGACGGCGGCGACAACACCGCCATCGACGGCAGCGCACCCGTGAACGACGACAGGCTCAACGACGCCCAGTCGCCCTTCACCGTCAGCTTTGACGGCCAGCTCAAGCCGCAGCAGCCGAGTGCCGAGAACGGCCTGCTGCCCACGCAGGTGACCATGACGCTGGGCAAGGACCCGCAGACCGACCGCTCCGTGCGCTGGTTCACCGGCACCCAGGTCTCCAACGGCACGGTCCAAGTGTCCGCCACCAGGGACTTCGAGAATGCCAAGACGTACAAGGCGACCTCCGAGCAGGTGGTGAAGCCTCGTACCCAGTTGAATCTCGGTCTGGTGACCTCCTACGGAACCCAGCCGGCCATGAAGCATTCCGCCGAGATCGCCGGACTTCGCGAGAACGCGAGCTACTACTACCGTGTGGGCAGCGAGGACCTCGATATCTGGAGTGAACCCATCCGCTTTGCGACCGGCGCCGCGGGCGATGACGAGGACACCTTCACGTTCCTGAACCTCAACGACTCCCAGGGCATGGTCAAGGCCGACTACGCAACGTACCTGAACACGCTGGGCAAGGCCAACGAGATGTTCCCCGGTGCTTCTTTCGTGCTGCACGCCGGTGACTTCGTGGACGATGGCGCCAACGAGGACTACTGGACCTGGGCGCTCGACGACCCCGCCAACATCGCGCAGGGTCTGGCCATGATGCCCGCCGCCGGCAACCACGAGGCGAGGAGCAACGTGCCCGGCATCACCGACGCCAACCCCATCGCCTCGCACTTCAACCTGTCCGGTGTGGACATGCCTGAGCAGGATCAGGCGAGCGGCGTCTACTACTCCTTCACCTACAAGAACGCCACCGTGGTGGTCCTCAACAGCAACGATCTTGAGGGCAACGCGCTGAGCCAGAAGCAGTACGCCTGGGCGAACGAGGTGCTCTCCGGCGCCGACACCACCTGGAAGATCGTGCTGCTCCATAAGTCGGCCTACTCCAATGGCCCGCACCACGACGACGCCGACGTGCTGGCCATCCGCCGCCAGCTCGACCAGCTCGCCGCGGACAACAAGGTCGACCTGGTCCTCTCCGGCCACGACCACGTGTACAACCGCACGGTGCCGCTGTCGCGTGGCTCCGAGCAGGAGGTCGAGAGCAAGACCGAGTCCTACCAGGGCCGCAACTACGAGGTGCAGCAGGCTCCCAACGGCACCACCTTTGTGATCGCCGGCACCGCGGGCGTGAAGAACTACGAGCAGTCCGTGGCGCCCGAGGCCCACAGCGCCGTGAGCCTCGACCTGGACGTGCCCGTGTTCGCCGGTTTCAAGATCGACGGCGATCGCCTGTACTATGACGCCTACAAGGTCGAGGGCGGTGCGCCCGTGCGCGTCGATAACTTTGCCATCTCCAAGGACGTGGCCGAGCAGCAGGCGTGGGAGAAGGTCGTCGACCTGATCGCCGCGCTGCCCGAGCAGTCCAAGGTGGCCCTGTCCGACGAGGATGCCATCGTGGCCGCGCGCGGGGCGTACGACCGGCTGTCCGAGGAGGACCGCGCGCTCGTGTCCAACGTCGAGCGCCTGACGGCCGCCGAGAAGACGCTCGCCGCGCTCAAGGATGTCGCCGGCAAGGAGACCCGTACCGTTACGAGCTATAAGGATCTCAAGGCTGCCGTGGCCGACCCGAACGTGGGCAAGGTTGTGGTGAACGGCCATATCGAGGGCAAGGACACGGTCTTCTCACCCGACCGCGATGTGGATATTGCCCACGACGTGGTGGTTGAGGGCAGCGGTGAAATCAGCTTTGTCCAGCTGCATGTCAAGAACGGTGCGACGTTGGTGCTCGGCGGCAGTCTTGTGATCAATGACGTTCGAACCGCAGGCTCGCTCTTCCCATCTCTCGACCCGGTCGAGGTCCAGGGCGGCGGCACGCTCATCATGCGCGACGCCGCGAACCTTCGCACCGAGTACGGCACCGGTGACGGCAACGTGGGCAGCTGCGTGAGGCTCACCGGCGAGGGGGCATCTGCGATTCTCGGTAGCAGGGGGTCATTCTCCGCCGCCACCTCCGCCGTATACTCACCTGCTGAGAACACCTCGATCGTGGTGGAGAACGGCACCTATACCGCCAAGAACAACGACCATTTCGCCATCGATACGCGCGGTTCGCTTACCATCGCGGGCGGAACTGTGAGCAACGTCTGGGTGGGTCCGAAAGGCTCCTTCCGCATGACGGGCGGCACCCTGGAGCATCAGGGCGGCAGCGAGAATGCCAAGCCGTCTCTCGCCCTCGAGTGCGCGGACTCGTATCTGACCGCCGGCGCCATCGTCCCGTTCAACGGTGCGGCGGTTGAGCTGCGCGGTGCATCCAAGCTGCACGTCCTCGCCAAGAAGGCGGGGGATGTGAAGATCGGCGACGTCAGCCCGTATATGGGCAGCATCTCCACGAGCAATTACCGCGACGTGGTGGTGGGCTACACCGAGGTCAACGGCTGGAGCGATGTCGACGGCATCTACCGTGCCGAGGGCGCTGGCAACACCTCGTCCGTCGACCGCATCGCCGAGTTGGCAAAGACCGCCGGCAAGGTGGGCACCACTCACGAGAGCGGATACATGAAGGCCGCGCTCCCCAACGGCACCAACCCCGTTTTTGGTCGCTACATGCTGCACGGCGAGGGTAAGAACGGCGGCGCCATGGGGCTTACGGGCTCCGGTTCCGCCGTGGTGTACGGCCCGGTGCGCGTGATCGAGAACAATCCGGTCACCGCAGTCGAGATCGCGGCTGAGAAGGTACGCGTGGCCGACCTGGGCACGCGCGAATCCGCCGATGTCCAGCTGACGGCGAGCGTGAAGCCCGAGAACGCGTTCGACAACGCCATCACCTGGGAGACCTCGAACAAGGATGCTTCCAAGGTCGCCCCGTATGGCCTGGTGACCATGACCAAGCCCGGCGCCACCACGGTGACCGCAAAGGTTGCCTCCAACAACGACCTGACCGACTCCGCCATCGTGTTGGGCGTGAAGCCCGCAATCGAGGGCCCGGATGCGATTGAGCAGGGCGACGAGTTGAACGCGGCATTCAAGGCTAAGGACGGCATGGGCAAGCTCGACGAGCAGTACCAGGGTCTGGTCAAGTTCACCTGGAGCACGAGCAACGAGGAGATCGCGGTCGTCAACCCCGAGACGGGCGAGTTGACCGAGGTCAAGCAGGTCGGCAACGTGGACGTCATCGCCGCGCTGTGGGTCAAGAGCGCGGGTAAGGATTCGGGCGACTGGGCGCAGACCGGCATCGCCGCCCGCAAGACCGTCGTGATCAAGGGCGAGCCCACGGCCCCGACCGTCGACGCGGTGAACGCACTGCTCGACGTCAAGGTGTCCGACACCATGAAGGTGGGTGAGGGCGCCGCGCATGAGACCAAGACCTTTGAGAGCCTGGTCGAGAACACCGAGGGCGCGAACGACTCCTACGAGATCGGCGCGGTCTACGATGCCAAGGCCAGAACGACCGGCTTGGCCGCGATCGCCGAGTTCTTCGGCATGGCTGAGCCCGCGCACGTGTGGTGTGCCGATGTGACCGTGAAGGCCGCCCCCTACGTCGCTGCGTTCGACAAGGACGCCAAACTTGGCGAGGGCGTTCACAAGCTGGCCAAGGACCAGGCCGACTCCGCCAAGATCGCCTTCGAGTGGAACGACGAGACGGGCGCCTGGAAGCTCGCCGAGGGCAGCGAGAGTCCGATCGAGTTCAAGGTCACCTGTGCCAAGACCGTGACGTTCGATGCGAACGGCGGTAAGCTCGCCGACGAGGCCCAGAAGACCCGCAGCGTCGGGTTCGGTGAGAAACTGGGCGAGATGCCCGAGGCAACTCGCGAAGACCATGAGTTCCTCGGTTGGTTCGATGCGGCTGAACACGGTATGGAGGTCAATGCGGAGACCACGGTCGACTTTACCGAGGCCAAGACCTACTACGCCCAGTGGAGGCAGCTCGATCACGTCACCGTCACCTTCGACCCGAACGGCGGTGCGTTCGCCGAGGGCGACACCCCCAAGCGCGTTCACGTCGCCAAGGACGGCAAGGTGACCGAACAGGTCGAGGCCCCCACCTTCGAGGGCAGGACCTTCCTCGGCTGGACCGGTGCGAAGGGCGACCGCAGGGGACTCGTCGACCTGAACGACAAGACGTTCGGTGAGGACACTGTGCTCTACGCCTTGTGGGAGACCGAGGTCACGTCCGTCACCTCCACCGTCACCTTCAACCCGAATGGCGGCAAGCTGCCCGAGGGCGCGCCTGAGAGCCAGCAGATAGCATTTGGCGGCACCATCGCGGTATTGCCCGAACCCACGCGCATCGGCTACGAATTCCTCGGCTGGTTCGACGCCGACCGGAAGTTCGAGGCCGGCGCGACCGGAGTTACCGGGCCCATCGATCTGACCGCTCGTTGGACGCCGATCATGGTGAGCGTCTCCTTCGATGCCCAAGGCGGTACGTTCGCCGCTGACGGCGCGGCGGAGCGCCAGGTGGCCTATGGCTCAATGCTCGGCGAGCTGCCCGAGGTCAGTCGTGAGAACTTCGAGTTCCTCGGCTGGTTCGACGCCGAGGCCGGCGGCAACAAGGTCACCGCAAACACTGTGGTGGACTTCGCCGAGGCCAAGACCTATTACGCTCAGTGGGAGGCCAAGCCCGCGCCCGACATGAGCATCGCCGTCACGTTCAACGCCGGTGAGGGCCACTTTGGCGAGGATGGGGCCGCGCACACCGCGCAGCGCGCATTTACCAAGCCTGCGACCCTGCACACCTCCGATGTGCCCGCGGTCTTCCGAGACGGCTACACGCTGGAGGGCTGGTACGCATCCAAGGGCTTTGAGGAGGGCACTCGCGTGGTGTTCGCCGACGAATTCGGCGATCAGGATACCGGCGGCGCGAATGTGACGGTTCTCAACGGGGACATCGAGCTGCACGCGCGCTGGCTGCTCAATAGTTGGGAGATGGTTGATGCCCCCACGGCGGAGAGGCCGAGTTCGGGACCGTTCGATGGCAGACCGCACGGTGTCGATCTGGTCTTCGACGAACGGTTCCCCGAGTCCGAGCGTGCGAAGGTGACCGTCGAGTACCGCGCCTCCGTCTCGGTGCGCGCCTTTTCCGATGCGGACGGCTGGACCGCCGAGGCGCCGATTGCGGCGGGCGTCTACGACATCCGCATCGGCTACGCCGGAACCGATGAGTACGCGGGCTTCGAGATCG
Organism: uncultured Collinsella sp.; assembly: GCA_900551665.1. Lineage (GTDB taxonomy): Bacteria > Actinomycetota > Coriobacteriia > Coriobacteriales > Coriobacteriaceae > Collinsella. Next base: position 18,197 of record URWW01000032.1, read on the forward strand.
TGCATCTCCGCGCGCTCGAGATCGAGAAGGCCGTGCTCGCCGGCGAGCCCAAGCCCGAGAGCACCGAGGTCAAGCGCGGCACAAAGCTCGCCGACATCAAGCTCGGCGGCACCGCCGCCATGGCCGATGGGCAACCGGTGAAGGGCGCATGGTCCTGGGTCGACGCTCAGGGGGCGGTCGAGGAGGATGGCGAGTTCATCGCGGTCTTCGTGCCTGAGGACCTGGATGACATCGAGCCCCTGTATGTGAAGGTCGCGCTGGCGGTCAAGGCCGATTCGAAGCCCCCGGTCGATCCGGGCAATCCGAACCCGCCGGCCGACCCCGGCCAGGGCGGCAACGAACCCGATAACTGCCCTGACAGCCCAGCCGGCTCCAACCGGCCTCAGGGAGACGTGGCTGCCAGCCAGACGGGCGACCGGATCGTTCAGACGGACGACGCCTTTTCCCCGGTCACGGTCATCGTCATCGTGGGCGCCGGTGCGGCGCTCGTGGGCGCGGGCATCTGCCTGTCCCGCCGTAACAAGCCGGGTGACGACTTCCGGTAGCCGCCCATTCGGACACCCTCCGAACCCCTGGCGCCGTCTGCATGTTCGCGGGCGGCGCTTTTGCGCGCGCCGTATGCCCCGGTCTCACTCCATCGCAATAAAAGGGGCGCATAATCGTGGTAAATCTTGTATAGGTATGCATAGACAAGCTAAATAAGCAGGAAGGGTATACAGTTTGTCGGCTGCTCGAAAGTGTTTGCACAATGTGGTCAAACTATGCCTATATCCTTGGGATATAACGTTTATCGCCAATAATCGTCCGTTCACCAAGACAGTCGAAATCATTGTTAACCGACTGTGCTTAGGAGGGTATATTGCATAAAGTACGTCAGCTGGTGAATATTTGCTACCAGCAAAACGAGAAGAAAAGAGGCAGCTATGTCCAAGCCCCTTGGCAAGCCCGACCGCATCGTCGTCGCCCTCGGCGGCAACGCCCTCGGCAACACCCCTGAAGAGCAGATCGAGAAGGTCGGCCACGCCGCCCATGCGCTGCTCGGTCTCATCGAGCAGGGCAACGAGATCATCATCACCCACGGCAACGGCCCGCAGGTCGGCATGATCCAGAACGCCTTCGCCGCCGCTCACGACGCCATCGGCACCCCTTCCATGGACCTGCCCGAGTGCGGCGCCATGTCCCAGGGCTACATCGGCTACCACCTGCAGCAGGGCATCGGTCGCGAGATGCACAAGCGCTATAAGCGCTGGCACGCCGCCTCCGTCGTCACCCAGATCGAGGTCGACCCGGACGATCCCGCCTTCGCCAACCCCACTAAGCCCATCGGCCCCTTCTACACCGAGGAGCAGGCCAAGGAGATCATGGCCGAGAACCCCGAGATGACCTTCGTCGAGGACTCCGGCCGCGGCTGGCGTCGCGTCGTGGCCTCCCCGGAGCCCAAGAAGATCGTCGAGGCCGACTCCATCCTCAACCTGCTCGACAACGAGTTCATCGTCATCGCCTGCGGTGGCGGCGGCATCCCCGTCGTCCGCGATTACGACAACAAGGGTTGCTACAAGGGCGTCGCGGCCGTCATCGACAAGGACATGGGCGGCGAGCTCCTCGCTGAGGATTGCTCCGCCGACGTCCTGTTCCTCCTGACCGCCGTCGAGCACGTCGCCATCAACTTCGGCAAGCCCGACCAGCAGGAGCTCGAGGAGCTCACCGCCGACGAGGCCGAGAAGCTCGCCGACGAGGGCCAGTTCGGCAAGGGCTCCATGGAGCCCAAGGTCCGCGCCGCCATCAAGTTCGCGCGCTCCCGCAAGGGCCGCACCTGCATCATCGGCGCCCTGGACAAGGCCGCCGAGACCATGGCCGGCCTCTCCGGCACCCGCATCGTCGGCTAATCGCCCCCAACCTGCATTCGGATGCCCGGAGGGCGCCAAGCGCCGACCGGGCATCCGATGAGCATCATGCATGGTGACTGCGGAAGTCGCGATGCGATTATGGAGCCTCCCTCTCCTTGACGCCCCGGTTTACTGCCCCGGGGCGTCTTTTTACGTTTGTGGCGAGAGGCTATGGTGGGGAGCGCCGACGGCAACCCGGCGCTGAAGGCTCCGGGTTTAGAGCGAGAAGCACCACAATGCGCTCGCTTGCGCGAGAATTCGGTTGATGGGCCAGCGCTTGGTGCTGTTGAGCGCGCTGTTCGGGTCGTAGACCTCGACCATCCCGCGCTCATCGATGCTTTTCAGCACGATGAAGTGGCCGATCGACGTGAAATCGCCCGGAGAGACGCTGCAGATGACGGGCTTGTCGGATTTGAGCGCGGAGGCGACGCTCGCCCGGTTCGGCGATACGGCGGTCGATTTGAGGCCGAGCAGCGAGGCGCCTTCGGTCATGAACCGCCACTCGGTCGCGCCGGTGGGGGCGAAGTTGCGTTCGTCGGCGAAGGCCGCCATGCTCGCGGGGTCGAGGTCGGTCTTTCCCGTGAGGTAGACATAGACCATGGCGAGGCTGGTCGGTCCGCATGCCGCGGTCCGCACGTCGGTGCCCGCGTACGGCTGGGATGCCCAAACGGGGTCGGTCTGATATAGGTGCGGCATGGAGCCGGCCTTCCACTCGGCCTTCGGAGTCGAGACGGGTACCGCGGTGGGGCCCAGCCTGCTCGGATCGACCCGCTGCTTCGCGAGGCGCTCTTTTTTCTCGGCAGCTTCGATGCGCGCCGCCTCTTCGGCCTTGTTTCGCTGGATGGAGTTGTGAATGCCCAGGCCGCCCGCGCCGATGACGACCAAGGCGAGGACCAAGGCGATTCCGCGGGGGCTGAAGAGCAGGGACTGCCATGTGGGGCGCGAGAAGATGCGGTCGGACCCGCGCCGGCCGCGATAGGGGGTGCTCGGGTATCCGCCTCGTGCCGCGCCGGAGCGGTGGCGCGAGGGGGTGTGAGCGTAGCTGCCGCTCAGGGGGCGCTGCTGCCGCGGGGCCTGCCCGCGATATTCGCGCGAGGGATGGGTGGGGTTGCCGGTTGCGGTCCGATGCCCCGGTCCCGCGGGGCGTCCGTTGGGGTTCGGTCGAGTCGATCGGTTCGGGTCGCGCGGCGCCGGACGACCCGAGTGCCGAATGTCGGCTTCGCGCCTCGTTGCCCGATCTGGGCTCTCGCCGGCG
>URWW01000033.1 GCA_900551665.1 uncultured Collinsella sp.
GAGCAAGCTCCCGCAGTTGTCATCTGTTCGCACCCGCCTGCTCGACCTCGCGTCGGATAAACGGCGTCTTGGCGAGCGACCGCGCGAGCGGGTACCCCAATAGATACATGATAACCGCTTCGCCCAGGCCCGTGGTCACCAACCCGAAGAGATACATAAGCGAATAAGTGCCATCTAGAGAGATGGACGTGAAGGGGATGGTGTAGAAACCGATCCCCTGCAGAAGCAGGGGGAGATATGCCGGGACGATGAGGGCGTTGGCCAACACCGGACCCACGAGCGCGAGGGCGGGACGGCCCCTCAGCTTCCAGGTGATCGACGCGCCCACGAAGGTGGCGAGCGACCCGAACACAACATCGAGCATGCCCAGCATGCCCGTGCCGGACAGGGCGATGTTGGCGATGTTGGCGATGGCGCATCCCAAGGTGAGCCCCGGGACTGCCGCGGGCGTGAACAGCGCCAGGACGCACAGCGCCTCACTCACGCGGAACTGGATGGGACCCCAGGCGAGGCTGCCCAAAAACATCACCGTCACAAGCGTGGCGGCGGCATACACGGCGGCGATCATACCCACGCGCGCGATGAACTGGGGGTCGCGAGCGCGCGAGGGGCTCTTCCCCTCATGGGCGGACGAGGCGGCTTCGATGTGCTTTTCCATGTTCTCCATCACCTTCAAAGAATCGGAGGGCTTTGCTGTCGCTCGCAAAGCCCTCCGCAAAGGTGACCGATGTCATCGCCCCGCGCCGGGCGGCGCGGGATACAGGCAGACGTCTAGGCGCGCGCCTCCTGCATGCGGGAGAGCTTTACTAGCATGACCAAACCCACTACCAGCAAGATCCCGATGGAAAGCACTCCTAAAGAAGGATCGTGCGTGAGCGAGGTCACGACAGATACTAGCAGAGTGCCCATGACGGAGGCATAGCGACCGAAAATATCAAAGAAGCCGTAGTACTCGTTGGAGCGCTCCTTGGGGATGAGGCGGCCGAAATAGCTGCGGGAGAGCGCCTGCACGCCACCCTGGAACATGCCGACCAAAATGGCCAAGATCCAAAATTCGACGGCGGACTTGAGGAAGAACGCCGCGAACAGCACGATGCCCACGTACGCCGCCACCGCGACGATGATCATGCGCAGCGTGCCCACGCGACCCGCGAGCTTGCCGTAGATGATGGCCGAGGGAAACGCCACGAACTGCGTGACCAGCAGGGCCAGTACGAGCTGGGTGGAGTCGATGCCGAGGGCGGCGCCGTAGCTGGTGGCCATTGAGATGACCGTGTGCACACCGTCGATGTAGAAGAAGAACGCGACCATGAAGACGAGCAGCGCGCGGTCGTGCATGATGCTGCGCATGGTATCGGCGAGACCCTTGAACGTGTTCTCGATGTTGTGCATCACGCCGTTCACGCCCTCGTCGCGCTCCTTGCCGAAGCGCTGCCTATAGGTGCGCAGCAGCGGGACGGTGAAGGCGAGCCACCATAGAGCGGTGATGATGAAGCAGATGCGGGTGCAGGTGAGCGTATCCAAACCGAGGACGCTCGGGCCGGCGAAAATCAAGGCGATGCACACCATGAACGGAATGGTGGAGCCCACGTAACCCCAGGCGAAGCCGGAGCTCGACACCGCATCCATGCGCTCATCGGTCGTGACATCGGTGAGCATGGCATCGTAGAACGTCATCGATGAATTGAGACCGATGGTGCACAGGACGTACACCACCAAGAACGGAAGCGCGCCCATGGGAATCGCCTCGACCATGCACAGGACGACGCCGGTGAGGAAGAAGCCCGTGAAGAACTTGATCTTGTTGCCCGCGTAATCGGCCAGCGAGCCGAGAATGGGCATCAGCAGGGCCACCACGAGCGACGCGACGGTCTGGGCGTTGGCCCAGGCGGTCACCAACTCGGCCGGATGCGCGCCGGTGTTGATGGCGTTGAAGTAGATGGGCACCACCGCGGTGTTGAGCAGGACGAGGGCCGAGTTGCCCACGTCGTACATGACCCAGTTGCGTTCCATCTTGGTGTATTTGAGTGCCATGGTATGCGGCCCTCCCCCGTAGTTCGGTTCGCGTATCGCGCAAGTACGGTAATGATACGGCAGGCGCGGCCGAGACCGTGTAAGGATTCGGCCAAACGCCAACCCGGGCGCGCGGCGGGAGGGACCTCGCCGCTCACCCGGCGAAACGGCTCGACCGCCTACTCCCCCCGAGCGAACTGGCTGCCGTAGAGCGTCGCGTAGAACCCGTTCGCCTCGAGCAGCTCGGCATGCGTGCCCCGCTCGACGATGCGGCCGTCCCTCATGACCAAGATGCAGTCGGCATCGCGCACCGTACTCAGGCGATGCGCGACCACGAAGCTCGTGCGCCCTCGCATGAGCTCGTCGAACGCCGCCTGGACCTGGAGCTCCGTGCGCGTGTCGATGGAGCTCGTCGCCTCATCCAGCAGCAGTATCTCGGGATCGGTCAACATCACGCGTGCTATGCACAGCAGCTGGCGCTGGCCCTGGGACAGCGACCCTCCCCCCTCGGGCAGCACCGTGTCGTAGCCTTGGGGCAGCGCGCGCACGAATGCGTCGGCGCGAGCCCGGCGAGCCGCCCGCTCGACCTCCTCGCGCGTGGCATCCGGACGGCCGTAGGCGATGTTGTCGTGGACCGTCCCCTCGAACAGCCAGCTTTCCTGCAGCACCATGCCGAATGCGCGGCGAAGGCTCGCGCGCGCATAGGCCTCGATGGGCACACCGTCGATGCGGATCTCGCCGGAATCGACGGCGTGAAAACGGAGCATCAGGTTGATGAGCGTGGTCTTGCCGCAGCCCGTGGGGCCGACCAGCGCCATCCTCATCCCGGGACGGGCGTGCAGGCAGATGTCCCGCAGTAGGGGCAGGTCGGGATCGTAGGAGAAATCCACATGGTCGAACACGACATCGCCGGCCCGCACCAGCGCGGCCGTTCCGGCGGCCCCCAACTCCAGCGCGCCCTCGGCGTCGGGGCCATCCTCACCCGCATCGAGCAGCGAGAACACGCGACGCGCCGAGGCGTACGCGCCCTGTATCTGCGTCACGACGCCGGATATCTCGTTGAACGGCCTGGTGTACTGATTCGCATATGAGAGAAAGACCTGCACATCGCCCACGGTGAGACCGGAGGGGAATCCCGTGACCACCCCCGCGAAGCCGACCGCCGCAACCACGGCGTAGATGATGTTGTTGACGAATCGCGTGCCGGGATTGGACAGGGAGCTCAGGAACTGCGCCCGCTCGCCCGCGACGTACAGCTCCTCGTTGATCGCGGAAAAACCCGCGCGGGCGCGACTGCCGTATGCGAACGCGCTCACCAGGCGCTGGGATCCAACGTACTCCTCGATGTAGGCCGACAGCCTCCCCTGAATCGCCATCTGCGCCGCGAAGCTGCCGCCCGAGAACCGGGCCATCGCCCCGGCGGCGGCAATCGAGAACGGAGTGACGAACACCACGACGGCCGTCATGGGAAGCGACGTGCAGACCATGAAGGCCAGGGTCGCGACGACCATCACCACGCCGGAAAACAGTTGACTCAACCCCTGCAGCAGGCCGTCTCCGACCTGGTCGACGTCGTTGACCACACGCGAGATGAGGTCGCCGTGGGCATGCGAGTCGAGCGATGCCATGGGCACGCGCATGAGCTTGTCGTCCGCCTCGATGCGCAGGTCCCGCACCGTGGCATACGACACGCGGTTCACGCATGCGCCCTGCAGCCACTGAAGAGCGGCAGCCGCCACGGCCGCCACGGCGAGGCGCGCCAGGAGCGGGGCGAGCGCGACGAAGTCGACCTGTCCGGCCCCCACGATCGAATCGATGCCCCTGCCGATGAGGATCGGCACATAGAGCTGCAGGATGACCGAGGCCGCCGCGCTCGCGAACGCGATGGCGAGCGGCCACGCGTGCGGGCGGACATACGCGAGCAGCCTCCGCGTCACCTCACCCGTCGACATGCGCTCGCCGGATCCGTCCCGATCGAACGGATCGTGCAGGTCGTTCAGGTTGTCATCACCCGAGACCGATGCGGCGATGGTCGCCGCGCCCGCGGTCGAGGCGTATGGGTTAGGCACGGTCCGCCACCCCCTCCGATCCCAACTGGGATTCGCAGATCTCGCGATACATGTCGCACGTCTCGAGCAATTCCCCATGCGTGCCCAAACCGACTGCGGCGCCGCGGTGCATCACGCAGATCAGGTCCGCATCGCGCACCGATGAGACACGCTGGCTCACGATGACGGTGGTGAGGGGCCGAGGCGAACCGCCCCTCCCCGCAACACCCCCGAGCTTGCGAATCGCCGCGCGCAGCAAGGCGTCGGTTTTGAAATCCAGCGCCGAGGCCGAGTCATCCATCACGACGATATCGGGCGACACCACGAGGGCGCGGGCGATGGTCAGCCGCTGCCGCTGCCCACCCGAGAAGTTCCTGCCCCCCGCCTCGACGGGCGCATCGAGCCCCTGCGGCAGGCCCTCGACGAACCCGCGGGCCTGCGCGACCTCCAACGCCCTCCAGAGCTCCTCATCGGGCGCGCCCTCGTCGCGCCACGACAGATTGGAACGGATCGTCCCGCTCACCAGCTCAGCCTTTTGCGGGACGAACGCCACTCGCCGGCGCAGCGCCTCGATGTCCCATGCCCGCACATCGCGTCCCAGGACCTCGACCCGGCCCTCCGTCGCATCGTAGAGGCGCGGGATGAGGCACGCCAGAGTTGACTTGCCCGATCCCGTGCCTCCGATGATGCCGAGCGTGCCCCCGCGAGGCACTTCCAACGTCACATGGTCGACTGCGTCAACGGGGCTCCCCGCATAGGCGAAGCACGCATCGGCCAGCGCGATCGCCGGCTTTTCGACGGCACTCGGGGCCTCCCCCGTCTCCGGTCCCGAACCGATACCCGGAACCGTGTCGAGCACCTCGAGGATTCGGCCGGCGGAGGCCCCCGCCTTGGTGAACACGACGACGAGGTTCGCCACGTACACGATGGCGAGCAAGGTCTGCGTCATGTAGTTCACAAAGGCTATGACCTTCCCCTGGGTCAATGCCCCGGTGTCGACCTGCGCGCCGCCGACCCACAGGATCGCGCATACCGCCAGATTCATGATGAGAAACGTCGCGGGATTGAGCACGCTGGACAGCCTTCCCGCCGCAACCGCGATGTCGGCATGCCCGCTCGCCACCTCCCGGAAGCGCCCGCGCTCATGATCTTCGCGAACGAAGGCCCTCACCACGCGCGCACCGGAGAGGCCCTCCCGAATCACCAGCGCGACACGGTCGAGCAATCCCTGCATGCGCTTGAAGTACGGCACGCATCGCGCCATCACGCGCCAAAACACGAGGCCGATCAAGGGCATCGCGATGAGGAAGACCGCCCCCAGCTTGACGTCGAGCGTCAATGCGGCGATCACGGAACCGAGCGCCAACAACGGGAAACGCGTGAGCTGGCGTATTCCGAGAGCGATGGCGAGCTGCACTTGATTGACGTCGTTGGTCATGCGCGTGATGAGCGAGGGGGTGCCAAAACGGTCGATCTCCGCATACGAAAGCTCGTTGACATGCGAGAACAGCGCCTCGCGCATGTACGTCCCCATGCCCTGCGATGCGCGCGAGGCCATCTTTTGGCAAACGAGCGTCGAAGCGAACCCCGCGCACGCCATGAGCACGAGCACACCGCCGCATGCGAACACGGCATCCACGTTGCGACCGGCCACGCCGCGGTCAATCATTCGCATCACCACGAGAGGGGCGATCAGGTCGAACACGACCTCGACCAACTTGCTGAGGGGCCCGAGGATGCACTCGAGACGGAAGGGTCTGTAAAAACGCTTAAGCAGCTCAATCATGCAGGACATTCCCAAATCGGAGGCGTTTCCATCCAAGGAGGCCCGGCCAGACGCCGGCACGTACCAACGTCCCGTATTCTACTCTGCCGATTATCAGCTTCCGATTAATTGCCTGTGAAAATACATCGCACCCAACAAGGCGCACATGGGGGGCGCGCGGGCTCTCAAGCAGCAAATGCCGTGTAATAGGGGGTTTGTTTTTATTCGTTTTTCCAAAAGTGGTCAAAATACCCAAATGGTGCGCCGAAAAGAAGATCACCGAAGCCGTGCATAAAAATGGATTCGTTCGAATCCTGGCATTTTGCTCAACTGTCAACGCAAGTGTTCGGCAATGTGGCCCCCTCGGCAGACCATTGCCCTCCCTTTCCAGCTTCCGACCAATTCTGGAAGCGAAATTCAGCGCACAATCAGGGTATTTTGACCACAACGCCGAAAACGCACGAAGCGATTTCCGTCATTCGCAAAAACCTATTCATTGCGCGTGGCGAAACATTGATTTTTATTCATTTGCGGGAAAACGAGGGCCGTAGGGCAACAATGACGCCCAAATCGGACACGCGCGAGGCGGGACGCAACACTCTCCGGCGACCCCGACGGCCAACATCGCTGAATGGGCGCACGCATCGAGGGTTATAGGACAAAAAGTGTGTCCCGATGGAACGGGTGTTCCCGTCGGTCAATCGAGCCACCAGGGGAACGGGTCCCTGTGGTGGAGCTCCTCCCACACGGCCCTGTCTCCCCACTCCGGGCCGCCGTCCTCGCGCTTCGGGGAGGCGGAGTACGTGCGGTAGAGGAAGTCGATATCCTCGTCGGTCGGCATGGTCGCCAGCTTCTCCGCGGCCGTGCGGGCGTCCCCGGAGTGAATGTGGCACCACCAGAACACCGCCTTCACCCTGCGCATGAGCGACATCCCGCGGTGGTTCCTGAGCATCTCGCGCAGGCGGGCGTTCAGGCTCTCCGCCGCGTTGTCCGTGCTCGGCAGGGGCCCGGCCTCCGTCAGCGCGGGATCCAGGTAGGTGAACAGCGTCCCCTCCGAGACGAGCCGCGACAGCGACGAGCGGGCCCGTCTCAGCCTCTCGTGGGTGAACACGCGCCTGCCGTCGATCACCGACGTGTCCTCGAGGAAGTCGGCCCAGAAGCCGCACCACTGCAGGTAGCGCTCGACCCACAGCTCGGCCTGGTGGAGCGTCTCGAGGTGCAGCAGGTCGCCCGCGAGCCCGCAGGGCTCGACCCCGGCCTGGAGCCTTGGGCGCGAGGTCGTGTACCTCCTGACCTGGCAGAACGCGTGGAAGACGCACCTCCGGACCCTCGTCCCCGGCCAGCTGCGCCGCACGGCGCCGGCGAAGCCCGTCCCGCCGTCGGCGACGACGACCGGCGCGGGGATCGGGTCCATCAGCGCCGACCATGCCCTCGAGGTCTCCGAGCGCGCCATGTACCAGGAGACGACGCGCTCGTCGCTGCGGCAGATGAGCACGACGAGGTCGCGCGCGAGCCAGATCCCGTCCACGTAGAGCACGCGGTGCCACTCGCCGTCCGCGACGGGCATGGGCCACAGCTCCCAGAACCCGGCCGTCCTGCGCCTGAAGGACCTCCCCTGCCCGGGCATCTCCAGCTGGGAGCCCTTGGACATGAGCCAGCCGAGGAACTCGCGCAGGGCGGCGGCGTCGCCATCGCGGCGGACCGTCGACGACGCCCCGCAGGAGGGGCAGCGCCACCGCTGCCTTCCCGCCGACGTCTTCCCGTTCCTCTTCATCTTCGCCCCGCAGGACGGGCACTTCACGGACTTCACGGCGGACCTCCCGCAGACGGTTTTTAAGGCGTCGGAAACAGGGTATCTACCTGCGGATACGCCCGTCTAGCGGACACACTTTTTGTCCGAGTGCTTAAAGCCGGCCGCGAGTTATAAACTGATGAGAAAGGGCCGTCTACCTGCGCAGACGGCCCAGAATTGGACACACTTTTCGTCCTATAGCCCCGCATCGAGCACCGGACCAGGGCATGAAAAAAGCCCCGTTTCCGGGGCTTCCAAATCAGTGGTGCGGGCGAAAGGACTTGAACCTTCACGGGGTTGCCCCCATATGGACCTGAACCATACGCGTCTGCCAATTCCGCCACGCCCGCATGGATTCAAATAATAGTCAAAGACACGTGCATGGGCAAGAGCTATTTTCCACTTTTTTCTCCCGGCCGCATCGCGACATCAAAATCAGGCAAGCTACCAGGGACGATCACCTTCGACCGCAAATTTCGTATCGTTGTTCTGGCGCGCCATTCCCACGATGGTGTGGCCAACCCCGAGCATGGTGTCTCCCCACTCGACCGGTGTGCCGTCATCAAGCAGCATAATTTGCTCGAGATTCAGGATCGGCGACCCCTCCGCGACGCGCATCTCCCGAGCGACCTGCTCCCCTGCGGCGCGGGCGGAATACGCCATACTCGAATATGCGACCCTTCGGCCCGAAGTCCGCTCGATCGCATCGAGCAGCGATTCCACCTCGAAAGGCCCATCTTCGATTCCCGGGCAGGTCGCCAGTGGCGTCCAACTGTCGATCAACATGATGGGCTTTCCATCAGACACGCGCAGGCGGCGCATGCGCAAGACGGCATCGCCTTGGGCGATGCGCAGGTGGGCGGCAACATCCACAATCGCACCTATGACCTCTCTGGAGATCACGCGCGTTTCGTAATCGATGCCGCGCTCCGCAAGCGAGGCCGCGAACGAGAACGGCCTCCCCATGGCGGGTCGGGTCACGCTCGGCTCGCTCACAAAGGTGCCCCTGCCGTGCTCTTGCACCAGCAAACCCTCGTCCACCAGCGTCTTGATCGCCTTGCGCACCGTTCCTCGACTCACCGAGAATTCCTCCATGAGCTGATGTTCGGAGGGTATCCGATCATGCGGGCCAAGCTCCTTGGCATAGATCTTCGAGCGAATGACATTCGAAACGACGCCGTGCAGCGTCCTGCCGTCACCCTTGTTCACACGCCCTCCCCTGTACGGCCCCGCGCGTTCCCAACAGGATAGCCCCTTGAAGATGGGTGCGTTTTGGGCACCCGCGAGCGGCGCGGCAAGTGGTTCGCGATGCGTGGTACACTTCTCCCCTATGGAGGCGTGGCGGAATTGGCATACGCAGGAGACTTAAAATCTTCGGCCCTCGGGATTGTGGGTTCGAATCCCACCGCCTCTACCATAAACGCGCAAGCCCTCCGAACACGGAGGGCTTTTTCAATGAGCTACCAGATCGAGAGTTCGGGAGCCCACCCGACGACGGGATCGCCCCGCTCGACGGTTTCGAACACCGTGGCGACGGCACCCGCCAGCAGGCTGCTCTCGCTCACCGTCAGTCGATCGTAACCGCCCGAACGCATCAGTTCGCGCACGATCAACGCGCCCGCCAAGATCACGGGAGCGCGCTTTGCCTGGATGCCGGGAAGCGCCGCGATCTCGTCGACCGTCAGGCGTCCCATGCGCTCCACGGATTCCTCGACATTGGCAATCGTCAGGTCCCTCAGATGCACGAAACTCGAATCGTACACCGCGAGCTCGTGCACCATCGCGACGAGGGAGGTGACGGTCCCGCCGACGGCGACGAGACGGTCGGGGCGGTCCTCCAGACCCATCCAATACCCCTCGAAAAGGGGCCGCATCCACGCGGCGGCGGATTCAAGTTCCTCGGAACTCGGCGGCATGGCGGAAAAGAAACGCTCCGTCACGCGCCGGCACCCGATGTCGAGCGACGTGGCGCGGTCGAGCTCCAATCGGGACTCACGCCCGCTTGCGCATCTCGAGCCGCCCTCGGCGGACGCACCCGATGAACGGGGGGCGCGCCCGACCACCAGCTCGGTCGAGCCGCCGCCCGAATCTGCCACGGCGATGCGCTCGTCGCCGAAATCATGGGCGACCCCGTAAAACGTCAGCAGGGCCTCGACCTCGCCCGGAATCACCTGCGGGGCGAGCTCGAGCCCGCGCAGGCGATCGAGCAGGTCGTCCGCATTCGACACGTCTCGGGCCGCGCTCGTGAGCGTGCAACTCACATAGTGCGCCCCGAATTCCCGGGCCTCTCGTGCGAATCCGGCACAGGCTTCGACCACGCGATCGATGGCGGCGGGGGAGAACACCCCCGACGCATCCACGCCCTCGCCCAGATCGGTGATGACCGTGCGTTTGACCGACGTCGCGACCCTTCCGCCCTCAAGCTCGGCGCACATCATGCGCGAGGAGACGGTCCCCAAGTCGATGGCGGCTATCTTCATCTCGGACATCGGCTACTCCCCCGTCGAGACGACGGCCATGCCGTTGGCGCCGTCGAAGAAGAAGATCGCATCGAGGACCTTCCAGTACCAGGCCGAGTTCTCGAGCACCGCACGTTCGGCGGCCTCGACCTCCGCCGATGTGGTCGGGCGCTTCGATGGGTCCTTGGAGGACGGGCCCGAACCCGTTTTGCTCTTATCGGCGGCATCGGAGCCCTTCAGCTTTCCGGAATCCTCTTCCTCGCCCGCCTCCTCGGGCGCTGCCGCGGAATCCTCCCCGCCGGAAGCGGCTCCCTGACCGGAGGCATCCTGCTTGTCGGGGTCCACCACGACGGGATTGCCCTCGTCGTCGAGCCCCTCGACCGTGATAGTCTGCTCGCCGGGCATAACCATGCCCAGGTCCTTGCGGGCGGCGTCCTCGATCCCCTCCTGGGACATGAGGCCCCCCACCTCGTCGCCGAGGGCCTCGTTGTACTCCTTGCGAATCGCGGTCTGCTCCTCGAGGATCATCACCGTGCGGCGCGCGACGTAGAGGTCGCGGACGGGTCCGTAGATGCCCGCCAGCACCAACAGCACGACGCCCAGGTAGAACAGATGGCGTCGGGGACCGGTGGTCAAGGCGTAGAACCAGCGCACCAACGCGTTGTCCGACGCGTAGCGCATCAGGTCCTGCTGGGGCGCGCGCGAGGCCTTTCCGCGCTTGGCGCGGTCCACCCCTTCCGTCGCGCGCGGCCCGCTCGTCCGTCGACGGTCGGAGGCCGCCCCTTTCCCGGGTACCCCGCCGGTGCCCCGCGCGCTCGCGGAACCCTGGACGCGGGAGGTCGAAGCCCCCTGCTTGCGGGCGGCTCGGCGCTCCTTCTTCTCGCGCTTTGCGACCTCGCTCCCGCGGGCCGGGCGCTTGTGCGGCCTTGACGAGGAAGCGGCGGCACTGCTTGAGGCGGCGGAGAGGTCGCCCGTCTTGCCCGGGTCCACCGACCGCCCGGGGGTTCTTTTGTTTGAAGTAGAAATAGCCATGGGCGCCTTGTGCGTTTGAAGGTGTATGTGCGCTTATGCGGCACCCATTATGACACGGAGCCGTCCGGTGAAGATGCAGGCTTTGTGAGCCCGGGCGGCCGCCGCGCCCGCATGCCCGCCCTTTCCGCGCACGACCCTAATACAACGCGAGCTCTATCAGGGCGAACAGGGTGTCACAGGAGCAATCGTCCCGCTTGATGCCCATGAGCATGGCCGACCATGCGAAATCCGCCACCTCGCCCATGTCGAGCTCCTCCCGGGCGCGGTCGGTGATCGCCGCGTCGAGCTCGAACGCATGGCGCACGGTGAGCTGGATGTCGTGCAGGCAGGCGCGCTCGGCCTCCGCGGCGCGCTGACGGGTTCGTCCATCCACCGCGCCGGCGTCGCGCAACCAGACGTCGCGAAAACCGCGCACCGAATCCGCGAGCGCCTCGGTGAGCTTGTGGCAGTAATCGAGCGCAGTGCCCGCGTCGCGCATGCACGCGTCCAAATCCGCCGCGGCGAGCGCCTCGCGCCAAAAACGTCTCAGCACCTCGGTGCGCAATTCGGCGATGTCGGGGATATGGTTGTACATAGTTCCCGTGGCGACGCCGCAGGCCTCCGCGACCGCCCGGACGTTCAACGAGGACAGGCCCTCCTTCTGCGCCTTCGCGTACGCGACGTCGACGATCTGCCCCTTCGTGATCGCCTTCCTGCTTCCCATGGCGAACCTCCTCCGCTCGCATACCCGCACACCCGGCGACGCCCTTCCGGCGGGCGGCGCCATCTGAACAAGCTCGTGGACCGTTCAAGGTGATTGCGGATATCCGCGCGTCCCCCTTGTTCGATCCCGACGCGCATCCTAACATGAACATTGTTCAGATGAACTCTGTTCATATTATACGGCAACACAGAGGCTTTCGCACTCGGAAAGGAGCCCTCATGTCCCCCATGCTCATGTTCGCCAGCCTCGCCATCACCGGCGCGCTCATCTTCTACACCATCGGCGTGTTTCGCGAGCGAGCCGACGGAAGCCTTCGCGGATCTCACGTGATCCTATTCTGGCTCGGCCTGGCGTGCGACACCACCGGAACCACCCTCATGTCCATCATAGCCCGCTCGAGCGCCGAGGCGGCCCCCGCGATCCACGGCATCACGGGTCTCGCGGCGATCCTGCTCATGCTGTTCCACGCTGGATGGGCCACGTACGTCTACTTCCAGGGCAAGCGCGGCGGTGAGACCGCGCTCGAGCGCGAGCGCACCTTCCATCGCCTGAGCGCGGCGGTCTGGGTCGCCTGGCTCATCCCCTATGTCATCGGCATGCTGGTCGGCATCCCCGCCATCAAGCTCGGCACGGTCCCCGCCGTGATCGCGAGCCTCATCGTCGCGGGCATCGCCGCGTTCCTGGTCTTCCGTCCCGCCAAGCGCCCGTAAGTCCCGGCGCTTCAACATCGTTTCGAGGAGTCACCATGAAATACCTGAGCGTCCATAAGAACACGCTCCTGCTCATCGCGAGCTTCGTCTGGTTCGTCGCCGGCGCGAACATCGTCCGCATCGGCATCGACGCGTACAGCGCCGGCCACTTCTCCCTCGTCAACATCGCGCTGAGCACGGCGGTCGCCTTCGTGTTCTGGACCTTCGTCTTCAGCAAGCTCGTGGTCAAGCACACCGACCGCATCACCGGATACGAGGAGGACCGCCATTTCTTTCTCAAGTTCTTCGACGTCCCTGCCTTCATCATCATGGCAGTCATGATGACCGGCGGCATCTCCATCCGAGCGTTCGGCCTGGCACCCGATGTCTTCATCGCCGTCTTCTACACGGGCCTGGGAAGCGCCCTCGCCCTCGCCGGCCTGCGGTTCGCCTGCATGTGGCTGCGCGAGGTGCGCGCCGCTAAGCGCGCTTGACCTCATCCCACAGGGCGTTCAGCCCCTCGGTAGGCAGGGACTCAAGCGCGGTGCCGCGGCCGTAGGCGACGTCCTCCATGGCGGCCCAACGGTCGCGGAATTTCGCGGTGCTCGCCCGCAGGGCGCTCTCCGCGTCGATTCCCTCTTTGCGGGCGACGTTCACCAGGGCGAAGAGCATGTCGCCGAATTCGAGCTCTCGCTCCGCGGTGCCGGGCTCCTCGGCCTCGAACTCCGCGCGCTCCTCCGCGACCTTCGCCCAAACGTCCTCGACGGACTCCCATTCGAAACCGACCGCCGCGGCCTTGCGCGAGACCTTCTGAGCCTGCATGAGCGCGGGCAGCGCGCGGGGCACCCCGTCGAGCAATCCCTCGGGGCGCTCCCCCGCATCGGCCGCGCCCGCGTCCTTAGCGCCCTTCTCGGCGAGCTTCACGCTGTCCCAAATGGCCAGCACCTCGTCCGCGGAATCGGCGTTGCGCTCACCGAACACATGGGGGTGACGGCGGATGAGCTTCTCGTTGATGTCGCGCGCGACGTCGGCCATGGTGAACGAACCGGCGTCGGCTGCGATCTGGGCATGCAGCACCACCTGCATGAGCACGTCGCCGAGCTCTTCGCGCAGATGCGCCTCATCGGACGCCTCGATGCAATCGACCGCCTCGTACGCCTCCTCGATCATGTTCTTGGCGATGCTCCCATGGGTCTGCTTGCGATCCCACGGGCAGCCGTCGGGCTGGCGCAGGCGCCAGATGGTCTCGACGAGCGCCTGCACCTCCTCGCGCGCATCCGCCAGCGTCGAGGTGTCGCGGGTGAGGCTCGCCAAACT
Source organism: uncultured Collinsella sp. (assembly GCA_900551665.1). GTDB lineage: Bacteria > Actinomycetota > Coriobacteriia > Coriobacteriales > Coriobacteriaceae > Collinsella. Next base: position 13,819 of record URWW01000033.1, read on the forward strand.
CGACGACCCGGTCTCGGTCCATGAACCCATATCCCATGCTCCTTTACTCGTGAGATCTCGATTTCGCGCCCATTCCGGCAGGGACGCGCCTACAGGGCGATATGGCGGAATGCCTCGCCCAGGGGCAGGCGGCTCTCGTAGACACCGCAGCTGTTCGACCCGTCCTTTGGGATGGAGACGCTGCCGGGGTTGAACAGCCACAGACCGGGATGTCCCTCGCTCTCGGCGTTCACCTTGACGTGCGTGTGCCCGTACAGCAACGCCGACCCCTCGGGGAGCGCCGGCACGCGGTCCACGCTGTTGTGCATGCCCGCCCCGAATACATGGCCGTGCGTGCAAAGCAGCTCGCGCCCCCCGTCGTCGATGACCGCGGCGCTGTCGGCCATGCAGGGGAACGAGAGCACCATCTGGTCGACTTCCGCCTCGCAATTGCCGCGCACGGCGATCACCGCGCCGTCCGCCGCCAAGCCGTTGAGCATCTCGATGACTCGCTTGGGGGCGTAATCGCGCGGGAGGTCGTTGCGCGGACCGTGATAGAGCAGGTCGCCCAGCAGCAGGATGCGATCCGGCCGCTCCCGCTCGATGACGCCCATCAGGCGCTCGGCCCAGTACGCCGACCCGTGGATGTCGGAGGCGATGATGAATTTCATGACGGTTCCTCTCCGCGCGGGCAACGGGCCGCGCCTCGACCGGACTTACCTGAACGCCGCATCCATCACGTCGGACAGCGGCACGCCGGCCGCGACCGCCGCCGCGGCGCAATCTTCGTACTCGGGAGCGACGCGCTCGGTGCCGTCGGGCAGCGCGGCGACCTTGACCGTGATGGGACCGTACGCGGTTTCGCGCGTCTCGAACCGGCGCGGCAACACCGTCCGTTCCATGAGGACGCGACGGACCCCCAGCGCGCTCGTCTCCCGAAATATCACGTTCTCGACGCCCGCCGTCTCATCGGGCGCGCACAGCACCTGGAGCTCATACGCCGGCCGCCCCTTCTTGGTGAACACGGGCACCCAGTGGACGTCGCGCGCACCCGCCTCGCAAAGACGCTCGGCGGCGAACGCCATCTGCTCGGGCGTCATGTCGTCGAGATCGCATTCGAGCTTGCAGACCGATGCCGGAGGTCGCGTCTCGCGCGAAAGCGGCGCGGCCGCGACCCGCGGAGAGACGGGGTCGGGCGCGGTCCCCACCGTGGCGTCAAGCGGCTCTATGAACGCGGCGCGCAGGATGGATGGGCGAGCATAGGAGCGCTTGCCGGCCCCGATGCCCATTCGGCTCACGACATATCGCCCGGGCAGCTCGAACTCGGGGGAGAGCGCGGCGACGAGCGCGGCCCCCGTGGGCGTTACCAACTCCCCCTCGACCTCGCAACGGGAAAGCGGCAGGCCATGGGCGCGGCACACGCCCAGCGTCGCCGGCACCGGCACGGGCATGACGCCGTGCCGGCACCGCACGGTCCCGCATCCCTCGACGAGGACGGGCGCGATCACACGGTCGATGCCGAGCAAATCGACGAGGACGGCCGCCGCCACGATGTCCGCGATGGAATCGACCGCCCCCACTTCGTGAAAGTGCACCCGGTCGACCGGAAGCCCATGGGCCTCCGCCTCCGCCTCGGCGAGAATCTCGAAGGCGCGATGCGCGAACGCACGGGCGGAGGGCGCCAAATCCGCGCCGTCGATCAGCCCGTCGATGTCCGCAAGGTTTCGATGGACGTGGCCATGGCCGTGATGACCTCCATGGGAATGAACGCGCCCGTCCCCGTGAACGCGTCCGTCCCCGCATCCATGCAGGTAATTCATATCGTGGTCATGGTTCTCATGCGCCTCGTCCAGGACCACGGAGAAATCGAGGCACGAGATCCCCGCCTTCGACACGCGGCCGATCTCGATGGAGAACCCCTCCACCGGCATCGACCCCAACGCGATGCGCACCGCACACTCGGCCGCCTCGACGTCCTCCGCCAAGTCGAGCAGGGCCGCGACGAGCATGTCGCCCGCCACACCCGCCTGACAGTCGAGCCACAGCGTGCGTCCCCGACGGGCACGCACCTCCGCCGACGAAGCCGGCTCCTTTTCCCTCACCATGCGATCTACGCCTCCCTACCGGGCAGATGGTTGATGAGCGACGCCTGGAAGGCCGCTCCGAACCCATTGTCGATGTTCACGACCGACACGCCGCTCGCGCAGCTGTTCATCATGGCGAGCAAAGTGGTCACGCCCTCGAAATTCGCGCCGTACCCCACGCTCGTGGGAACCGCGATCACGGGGCAAGGCGCCAGGCCGCCCACCACGCTCGGCAATGCCCCCTCCATCCCCGCGACGGCGATGATCACCTGCGCGCGCGAGATTTCACCGACATGCGCGAGCAGGCGGTGGATTCCCGCGACACCCACGTCATGCACCTCTTTCACGCGATTGCCCAAGAAACGGGCGGTGAGTGCGGCCTCCTCGGCGACGGGCAGGTCGCTCGTCCCCGCGGTGAGCACCAGGATCTCCCCGTTGCCATCCGGATCGGGCATGCCGCCGACCACGCCGCAGCGCGCCGCCTCGGCGTATTCGAACTCACAGCCCAGGCCCTCGAGTTCACGTGCCTTCCCGCCGTCGAGCCGCGTGATGAGGACGCGTCCCTGGCCGGCCGCGCGCATCGCCTCGACGATCCCCGCGATCTGGGCTGCTGTCTTGCCCGCACCGTAGATGACCTCGGAAACGCCCGTGCGGAGGCCGCGCCGGTTGTCGACGCACGCGTAACCCAAGTCCGTCGCGGCGTCGACGCGCACGCGCCTCACCAACTCATCGGGCGACACCCGGCCGTCGGCGACGGCGCGGGCGAGCGCCTCAAGCTCCTGAGAATCCATCGGCCCCTCTTTCAATTTCCGAAGCGACGCTCCCGCTCGCTCGACCGATCGCGACGCAGCCATGTCGCCGAGTCCAACGATATTCGGACGAGCCGGCCGAAGTGAAGCAAATGTCAACGCGCGCGAAAGCGACATGTCCCCAGAGCGCCCAAGGCGGCGGTCCTCTACAGAAGCGCCTCCGCCCAGGCGTCCTCCTTGAAGCCCGTCAAAACGACGTTGTCCGCAACGATCAAGGGGCGCTTGACCAGCATGCCGTCGGTGGCGAGCAGCTCATAGGCCTCCTCGTCCGTCATGCCGGCGTCGAGCTTGGCCTTGATGCCGAGCTCGCGGTACTTCATGCCGCTCGTGTTGAAGAAGCGGCGCAGCGGCAGGCCGGAGCGCTCGCGCCACTCCGCCAGCTCCGCCGCCGTGGGATTATCCTCGACGATATGGCGATCGACGTATTCGACGCCATGCTCATCCAGCCATTTCTTGGCCTTTTTGCAGGTAGTGCACTTGGGATATTCGATAAACAGGACGGCCATGAGGGCTCTCCTCTCGTGTTGGGTGCCAAACTTCTAACAGCGTACCCAACCCGTATAATGGCAAGCATGAGAAACTCAGCTGACATATCCGATAGCGGACAACGCACGGCGCCCGCGGCGCCGGCCTCGCCCGGACGGCGCGCCGCGCTCTACGGCGTGCTCACCGCCGCCGCGCTCGTATGCGGTTACCTCGAACTGCTCATCCCCCTGCCCGTCACCGTACCCGGCGTGAAGCTGGGCCTGGGCAACATCGTGATCCTCATGGCGCTCGAGCGTCTGGGCGCAAAAGCGGGGCTCTTCCTCATGTTCATCAAGGTCATCGCCTCGACGCTGCTGTTCGCCAACCTGCAGATGCTCGTCTTTTCCCTGGCGGGCGGCGTGTTGTCGTGGGCCGTCATGGCACTCGCCGTGCGCAGCGGGTCCTTTTCCACCGTCGCCACATCGGTGCTCGGCGGACTCGCCCATAACGCGGGGCAGCTCATGGCCGTCGCCGTGCTGCTTTCCGGCCGCGTCGCGCTCGTGAACATGCCCGTGCTCGCCGTGTCCGGCGTACTGTGTGGAGCCGCCGTGGGCGTTGCCGCCCGGCTCGTCCTGCGCGCACTGCCCCAGGAGGCATTCCATGGATAGGGCGAAGGGCACGCCGATCTCGCGGCGCGGCCTCATGTGCGGCGGCGCCTGCTCGGTCCTCGCGCCGATGCTCTCCGGATGCACGCAGCCCGGAACCGACGCCTCCGCCGCAAAGCCGGTCACCGGATCGACCTTCGCCTTCGACACCTACTGCACGTTCAGCGTCTACGGCGACGACACCGCACCCGCGCGCCTGGCCGACGCATGTGCCCACTTCGACGCGCTGTTCGATCTCTACGACGAGAAGTCCGACATCGCCCGCATCAACGCGGCGGCAGGCGAACCGGTTCGCGTGCACGCCGACACCGTCGACCTCCTGCTCGCCGCCAAAACGTATTGCGAGCAGGCGGACGGCCTGTTCGACGTCACGATCGGCGCGGTTTCCACGCTCTGGGATTTCACCGAGGGTGTGCGCCCGGCACCCGAGGCGATCGCCGACGCCCTGCCCCATGTGGATTGGCGCTGCATCGAGATAGACGAGGAAGCGCTCACCGTACGCCTGGCCGACCCGCAGGCCAAGCTCGACCTGGGCGGCATCGCCAAGGGGTACGTGGCCGACC
>URWW01000034.1 GCA_900551665.1 uncultured Collinsella sp.
GCGGACATGGCTCAGTTGGTAGAGCACAACCTTGCCAAGGTTGGGGTCGCGGGTTCGAGCCCCGTTGTCCGCTCCATTGCATTTGAGGAGCCGGTTGTTTCAATCGGCTCTTTTCATATCACGGCGGCTTGGCCAAGTGGTAAGGCAGAGGCCTGCAAAGCCTTTACCCCCGGTTCGAATCCGGGAGCCGCCTCCATCGCAGTATCAACGGGCGTCCCATGGGGGCGCCCGTTTTGCATAGGGGCGGCTATTTGCCCCTATCCCACCAACTTGATCAGACGGACCTGCGTGCCCGGGGCATCCGCACGGCGTCGAACCTCCACGCTGTCCACGAGCATACGCATGAGCTTGATGCCGCGACCGCGCTCGAGGCTCTCGGCGGGCTCCTCCCCGTCTGCGATCTCATAGCCGCAGCCGCAGTCTCGCACCTCGATGATCACGCGATCGGGATATGCATAGACGCTCATGGAGCCGCCCTCGCCGCCGCAGGCATGGTCGTACGCGTTGGAAAGCGCCTCCCCCGCCGCAAGAGCCACATCGAAGCACTCCTCGCGCGTGAGCGGAAGCGTACCCAAAAGCTCCGCCACGCGATGGCGGTATTCGGCAAGGTGCTCGACACCCCGCTGGATGGTGAAGCTCTTGCTCCACAGCGGCGGCACATCGGGTGCTATGACCGGGATTGCGGGTCGCTCGACAGTCGATACATGCAAGATGTCGATCAGGCGCGCGATCTGCAAAAAGCGCGCGACATCGGGAGATGCGTTCACGAGCGACAGGAGCCCCTCACGCCCGTAGAGGGCGCGGGCACGCGACAGCAGGAAGGCGAGACCCGTCGAATCGATGAACGTCACGTTCTGGCAGTTCACCAAGATGCGACGCACGCCGCTGTCGATCAGGGCGTCGACCTGCTCGCGCAGGCGCGGCACCGACGCGAGGTCGATGTCGGTCGTGGGCGCGATGACGGCTATGTCGTTCCATTCATTCATGCTGCTATGGTTCCCCAAACTCCCCCATCCGATACGCCGCCCCACCGCGGGGCGGCCTCGCACACGGCCCTAGGACTCGTCCATGCGCAGCGCGACAAGAGCGATATCGTCGTCGAGCGCGGAACCGGTGAACGCATCGAGTTCCGCCAGGACCTTTGTGCACAGACCGTCGATGCCGGCGGAAGCGGAGCGCAGCAGGGTCTCCCGCAAGCGGGCCTCGCCGAAGAAGCCGCCCGAAGCATCACGGGCCTCGATGGCGCCGTCGGTGTACATGAACAAGATGTCACCGGGATTGAAGGCGAACGCGCCGTTCTCATGCACCATGGAGGGGAACGCCCCCACAACGCCCGACTGAACGCTCAACAGCTCCGCCTCGACGCCGCCGGACGCATCCCGTCTCAGCAGCATGGTGGGCGGATGGCCCGCCGAGCAATAGGTCGCCCTGCCGTGACGCAAATCGATCTTGGCGATGAACACCGTCACGAAGGTCTCCACCCTCGAGAAGCTCATGAGCATGCGGTTGAGCGAGCGCGCCATGCGCGCGGGGCTCGCTCCCTCCCACGCGTAGGCGGTGAGCGCCGTCTTGACGAGGGCCGACATCGAGGCGGCCTCGACGCCCTTGCCCGACACGTCGCCCAAGATCATGACGGCGCGGTCATCGGGCAAGCGGATAAGCGTGTAGAAGTCGCCGCCCACGAGCGCCTGGCGCGTGGCGGACGAGTAGAGCGAATCTGTCGTGATGCCGGGGACGGAGCCAAGATCGTTGCGCATGCCGGCCTGCAGCGTCTGCGCGATGCGGCGCTCGCTCTTCTGCTGCAGGGCACCCTCCATGATGAGCTCGAAATCGTGGGCGACATGCGTGAGGTAATCGAATTCCATGTCGTCGACGGGCTCTTGGGAGCCATCGCGCAGCAAGAGGAAGCGGCGCGGCGGAAGCACCGTGGAGAAGGGGCCCGCGTCCTCGACGAACACCGCCTCTTCCAAATTGGGGCCATTATCCATGAACACACCCTGGCACGGCAGACCGTGGCGCTCGAGCCACTCGCCGATCCACGTGATGCGGTCGACGCGGGCCAGCCTGATCTGCTTGGGGTCCTCCGTGACGGAAAGCGGGCCCGTGTCCGCGTTGAAGGCGTCGGAGCGCGAAGAGGCGCCCACGCGAGCGGCGGGCGCGGTCACGGAGAAGAACATCTCGTCGGCGTCGCACGGCAGGTCGATGCGGCGCCCGCCATCGAGCTCGATAATGTAGACGCCGCGCTCCATGTCATTCAACACAGGCAGCAAGCGGCAGGAGAGTTGCTCGAGGACCTCCTCTATCATCTCGCGCCATGCGGCAACCGGATCCGACCCTGCGGCGTACAAGGCCTCGCGAATGCGCGTGAGCGACCGTGTGAGGCCGGCCGTGCGGGCGGCTCGCAGGGAGCTCACCACGCCGACCAATTCGATGGAGAGGTAGTCGCAGATGACCTCGAGCACACGCACGTCGGATACCCGCGGCGAACAGGGCCGCGTCCATCCGAGCTCGACGATGCCGAGCACCTGCGTGCCGAAGTAGACGGGAACGGCGATGAGCGTCTTGAAAGGCGGCATGTCCTGGCTGCGGACGTTATGACGAATGCGCGCATCCAGATCGTAAAACGATCCGGGGACCGTCGGGTCGTCCGGATCACCGGGAACGAGCGAGATGCGGCACGCCCGCTGCTCGCGCAGGACGTGCGTCGCCACACCAGCGCCATAGGGAATGAACGCCGGAACACGGGAGCCCATGAGGCCGCGGCTCACGCCGCGCAGCTTGAATCCGCCACTCTCGGCGAAATAGATCGTCGTGCCCGCGGCGTCGAGCGTCTCGGCCATTCGATTCAAAACGGTATCGAGCAACGTGGGCATATCGTTGGAGCCCACCGTGGACATGATCACGGACAGCGTGCCGGAAAGGCGCTTGTTCGCCGCCTTGAGCTCAGACAACAGGCGCTGCGTCTTGCGGTCGTAGGCGTACTGCTCCTCGAGGCTCCTGATGGCTACGACATAGCGATGCGCATGTCCCCCCTCGCCCTCGGGGGTCCCGGAAAGCTCGATGGCGCGCACGCGGACGGGAATGAAGGAGCCGTCCGCGAGTTTTAGCATGAGCGTGTTCTCGGAACCGTCTGCCGTGAAGGGCACCTTGTGGCCCATTGAGCGCTCAAATGAAACGCTATACAGCAAGTCCTTGATGTCGGCGCCGACGACCTGCTCCCTGCCGATCTTCCCAAGCAAGAGCATCTGGCGGTTCACATGGGCGACCGTGCCGTCGGCGTCGCAGATGGCGACGGCGTCGCTCGTCACCTCTACGAGTCGGGCGACATCACTCAATTCCTCGTTGTGCATGCGTTCCATGCGCATCCTCCCGCCGACTCGACACGGCGCGGGCGCGCTCATCGCACGACCGCGTGCGATAGATAGTAAAAAACCCAAACCCCGAAGGGTTTGGGTACTGTTCACGTGGTGTCGGAGGCGGGACTTGAACCCGCATGACCAAAATCGGTCACTAGCACCTCAAGCTAGCGCGTCTGCCAATTCCGCCACTCCGACGTTCGCAACAGGGAGTATATTAACCTGGATTCCGCCGACTGTGCAAGTCTTTTTTCCAAAAAAGTTTGAAATATTTTTCCAGACGTCATTACACCAGGTCAGAGGCGAAAAGATCGATCTTTCCAGAAGCGTCGACGGCAGAGGCGGCAACGCGGTCGGACGCGATCTTGGTATATGCCGGGTGAGCGAGCGGGATGAGAGGCAGGCTCTCCCCCGCCATAGACAGGGCATCTTGGATCAACGTACGACGAGCTGCGACGTCGGTCGCCTGGCGTGCCTCGGCGAGAACGTGATCGAGCTGCTCGTCTCGATACACGCTGATTCCCGACGACGATCGATCATATGCGAGCAGCTCATCCGCAATCGCCTCGAGGGCGGGCACGGGCGGCTCGAGAGCCCTCAGCGCGCAATCGAACTCCGCGGTGCGATAGCGTTTCACAAAATCATCCGCATCCAACGCCTCGGTCTTGACCGAGAGCCCAGCGGCCTCGAGATCGCGCACGACATGCGCCACCACCCGGGCGCCCGTCCCTCCCTTGCGGTAAATCAGATCGATGTCGAGGTCGAGTGGATCGGGCAAGGGCGCATCGGTCTCGGTGCCCTCTTCGGCAGAACCCTCCCCTTCCACGGGATCATTCTGCAGCGCCGTGAGCTTGGCGGCCTCGACCAGTTGAAGCGAACCCTCAGGATCGTATGTGCACGCATCCCAAGGCTGCATCTCGGCAACGCGAGGGGAAATGGGGCCGAGGGCGGGTTCGCCGCTGAATTTGAGCACCTTGCGGCACAGGGCCTCGCGGTCGATGGAAAGACAGGCGGCACGACGTATCTCGGGGCGGGAGAACGTCCCGGACACACAGTTGAGGGAGAGATAGAGCAAGCCGCCCTCGACCCCGTGCGCAAGACGGGCATCCACCGTCATCGAGCGGCCGTCAGGAGCGGGGGTCGCGATATCCTCGGCGTCGGAGAGCTGGTCGACGGGAACGTCGGTGATGTCGATATTGCCAGCGCGGAATTGCTTGTACGCCGCGACCGTGTCGGCCATGGGGTCGAGCAAGACGCCCGCGGCGAGCGGAGCCCCGATGACGCAGTCAGCGAAAGACGCGAGCATCACACCGCGCCCGCGCTCCCACGGGTACTTAAGGGCAAAAGGCCCGTTGCCAATGGGCTTCAAGGCAAATGCCTCGGGATCTGCCAATGCCGCGGCAGGGACGGGACCCAGCGCGGGATGAGCCGTCACGCAATCGAAATATGGGCACGGCTGGATGAGGGTGACCACGAAGGTGGCGTCATCGGGGCAGCGAAGACCGACCATCTCCGAAGCTCGACCCGCGCGCAGCGCCTCGTAGCCATCCACCAGGCGCAACAACGAACCCCACCGCCCGAACTCGGACTCGGCATCGGATGCGCTCTCATCGCCGGAAATGGCACGCACAAGGCGCTCCCATGCGATCTTGAAAGACGACGCAATCACGCGCTCTCCATTATGGAAGACGGCGTGTTCCGGAAGTTTGAACGTGAACGTGCACGCGTCATCTGAGACAGCGCACGACAGCGCAGCGCCGGGCACGAGTCCCCCATTGGCATCGAACCGCATCAGAGGCAAGAAAACAGCGGAGAGTACCTGCAAGCCCGCGCGATCTTCCGCCAGCAGAGGATCGATCTCGGAAAGCTTCCCAACACGGCATTTCAACCAGGATGCGGGGACGGTCTCCGCACCACCCTGGGATCCGCCCTCCTGCCCCCCGCATGCGGAGAGCGCGGACATCGCGGCGATACCCATGGCCGCACCGCAAAGGGTTCGTCTATCGATCATCAAAAGTCCTCCCGCCTTTCGCGCGGTTGCATATCGCATCCACTCTAAACGAAATGAGCGCGCAAGAACCGACTTTCCACGCACTATTCAGGCGACCCGTCGAGGTACTTCACATCGTTCGGAAAATAGAAGGACCCGCCGGCAGCGGGTCCTTCGAATGAACGATACGAAGCGCGTCGGCAGACGGGCTTACAGATCGATGTGAGACTCCTTGATGGGGAACGGAGCCGCGTAGTGGCAGGCGCAGTAATGGCCCTCGCCGATCTCACGGAACTCAGGGGTCTCCTCGGAGCACTTGGCCTGAGCGATCGGGCAACGGGTGTGGAAACGGCAGCCGCTCGGCGGATCGATCGGGCTCGGCGGATCGCCAGCGAGAATGATGCGCTTGCGGTTCTGCTGCACATCCGGATCCGGAATCGGAACTGCGGAGAGCAGGGCCTGCGTGTACGGATGGTTCGGCTCGGCGTACAGGCTCTTCCAGTCGGAGAGCTCGACCATCTTGCCGAGGTACATGACGGCCACGCGGTCGGAGATGTGCTGCACGACGGACAGGTCATGGGCGATGAACAGGTAGGCGGTGCCGTACTGCTTCTGCAGGTCCTTCAGCAGGTTCAGGACCTGGGCCTGGATGGAGACGTCCAGGGCGGAAACAGGCTCGTCGCAGATGATGAGCTTCGGGCGCAGGATGAACGAGCGGGCGATGCCGACACGCTGACGCTGACCGCCGGAGAACTCGTGCGGGTAGCGGTTGATGTGCTCGGGGTTGAGGCCGACCACGTCAAGCAGCTCGCGAACGCGCTCGATACGCTCCTCGGGAGTGCCGATGCCGTGAATGACCATAGGCTCGGAGATGATCTCACCGATGGTCATACGGGGGTTCAGGGATGCATAGGGATCCTGGAAGATGAACTGCATCTCGCGGCGCATGGCCTTGAGCTCCTTCTTGTTCATCTTGGAGATGTCGCGACCCTCGAAGTAAACCTTGCCGGAGGTCGGCGGATCGAGGTGCATGATGGCGCGGCCGGTGGTGGACTTACCGCAACCGGACTCACCGACCAGGCCGAACGTCTCGCCGGCACGAATCTCGAAGGAAAGGTCGTTGACAGCGGAGACGACCTTCTTGGAGAACTTGCCACCCATGAAGCCGGAGCCGGTGGGGAACTCCTTGTGCAGGTGCTCGACCTTGAGCAGGGGCATGTTGTTATCTGCCATTTAGGCCTCGCCTCCCTTCGTGGCGGCGACGTTCACGTCGTCGGGAATGGCGGTCGGAACCGTACCGCGGGAACGGGACGTATCGGGTGCGAAGCGCTTCACGAACGCATCGTCGTCGGCGTAGTGGCACTCGGAATAGTGGCCGTTGTCCATGACGAACTTCTGCGGGCGCTCCTTGTGGCAGAGCTCGGTTGCATAGGGGCAACGAGGTGCGAAGGCGCAGCCCTTGGGGAGGTTCACGAGCGACGGCGGGTTGCCGTGGATCGGCGTGAGGGGCTTCTTCTCGTCGGTCGCCTGCTCGGGAATGGAGCGGATCAGACCCCAGGTGTAGGGGTGGCGGCTCTCGTAGAAGATCTCCTCGGCGGTGCCGAACTCAACCGGGTGACCGGCGTACATGACCATGATCTTGTCGGCCATGTCGGCGACGACGCCCAGGTCGTGGGTGATCATGATGATCGCGTTGCCGTTCTTCTCCTGCATCTCCTGCATGAGCTCGATGATCTGAGCCTGAATGGTGACGTCGAGAGCGGTGGTGGGCTCGTCGGCGATCAGGATGTCGGGGTCGCAGGCAAGGGCCATGGCGATCATGACGCGCTGACGCATACCGCCGGAGAACTGGTGGGGATACTGGTTGACGCGCTTCTCGGGCTCGGGGATACCCACGAGGTCGAGCAGTTCGGTAGCGCGCTTCAGGGCCTCCTGCTTGGAGTAGCCGCGATGCAGGCGCAGGCCCTCGCCCACCTGACGGCCGATCTTGTAAACCGGGTTCAGGGAGGTCATGGGGTCCTGGAAGATCATGGCGATATCGTTGCCGCGAACGTGCTGCATCTCCTCTTCGGACATGTTGAGCAGGTCATGGCCGCGATAGGTGACGGAGCCGCCCTCGATCTTGCCGGGAGGCATGGAGATGAGGCCCATGATGGTCATGGCGGTCACGGACTTACCGGAGCCGGACTCGCCCACCACGCCGAGGGTCTCGCCGCGGTCGAGGGTGTAGGACACGCCGTCGACGGCATGCACGACGCCGTCCTCGGTGTGGAAGTACATCTTGAGATCGTCGACCTCCAGCAGGTGCTGGCCCTCGGGGATGGGCTGGGTCTTCAGATCGACGTAGTTGTCATTCTTCTTAGCCATGATTTACGCGTCCTTCATCTTCACGTCGAGAGCGTCACGCAGGCCGTCGCCGAGCAGGGTGAACGCGAGAACGGTGGTCAGGATGGCAAGACCGGGCAGGATCATGAGCCAGGGCTCGGTCTGCAGGAACTTCTGACCCTCCTGGATCAGGGTGCCCCACGAGGGATCCGGCGGGATGACGCCCATGCCGAGGAAGGACAGGGCGGACTCGGTCAGGATGGCACCGCCGATGTTCATGGTCGCATACACGACGATGGAGGCGACGGAGTTAGGGAAGATATGGCGGGCGATGATGCGAGCATCGGACGCACCCATGGCACGGGCGGCGTCGATGTAGTCGCTCTCCTTTACAGAGAGGATCGCGGAGCGGAACACGCGGGCGATCTGGGGCCAGCCGAGGATGCCGATGGCGAAGAACACGTTCTGGATGCCGTTGCCGATGACCGCGATCATGGCGATGACGAACAACGTGTACGGGAACGCCAGGAAGGTGTCGGCGAGACGCATGATGATCGTATCCCAGATACCGCCGTAGTACGCCGCGATGGCGCCCATCACCAAACCGATGATGGTGGAGATGCCGGTTGCGACGATACCGACGGTGAGGGAGATGCGGGCGCCGTAGATGACGCGGGAGAGCACGTCGCGGCCGAGGGTGTCGGTACCGAACGGGTGCTCAAGAGACGGCGCAAGGCGGGAGTTTGCCGCCATGGTGGCCGTGTCGGATGCGGTCGGATCGCCCAGAACCTGCGGGACCCACAGATCGGCGGTGACCGCGACGAGGATGGTGATGGTAAGCCACACGACGGCGAACATCGCGAGCTTGTTCTTCCTCAGACGCTTGAAGGCGTCGCCCCAAAGGGTGCGCGTGGGCTTGTCGGACTTGTCGGCGACGACATGATGCTCCGCCGCGATGGCACGGGCCTGATCGCCCATGTTGCTCATTGGATACTGCACGCTACTCCCCTCCTACTTCTCGCTCTTGTTGCCAAGGCGGATACGCGGATCGAGGAACGCGTAGCTCACATCGACAATGAGGTTGATGATCATGACCACGAACACGATGACGGTGACGGAGCCCATGACGATGGGCCAGTCGCGCTGAGTGATGGCGACGTAGGTCATCTGACCGATACCGGGCCAGTTGAAGACCGTCTCGGTCAGGATGGCACCGGCGAGCATGGCGCCGAAGTCCATACCAATATACGTGACGACCGGGATGAGGGCGTTCTTGAGCGCATGATGGAAGATGATGGAGCGCCTGGAAAGACCCTTGGCCTTAGCGGTGCGGATGTAATCCTGGTTCATGACCTCGACCAGCTGAGAGCGCATGATGCGCGCCGTGTAAGCGGTGGAGACGGCGGCCAGGGTGACAGCCGGCAGGATGTAATACGTCCACGCGGGGAACTGCGGGAACGGGCCGGGCACACCGGAGACCGGAAGGGCGACCGCGCCACCCGTGGCGTTCTTAAGCCAGATGCCGAAGATCAGCTGCAGAAGCAGGCCGAGCCAGAAGGCGGGCATCGCGACGAGCATGGACGTGGTGAGCGTGACCAGGATGTCCCAGAAGGAATAGCGCTTGATGGCGGAGATGATGCCGGCGCCGACACCCACGAAGGCCTCGATCACGATGGCGACCAGCGCGATCTGGACCGTGTGCGGATACGCCTCGAAGATCATGTCCTTGACCGCGCGGCCCTTCTGATAGGAAGTACCGAGGTCGCCCTGGAGCAGATTGCCGAGGTAGTTGAAATAACGGTCGACCATCGGGGTCTCGATGGTGTTACCGTCTTCGTCGAAGACGATATTGCCGTTCTCGTCCGTCACGATCAAGCCGTGAGCGGCGCGGATGTTCATCTCCGTCTGGGGATCCATCTTCTTCTCGCCGGCGATCAGCTTGATCGGGTCGCCGGGCACGACATTCTGCATGATGAACAGAATGAGCGTGACGCCGAGGAAGACCGGGATGAACTGTAGGATTCGCTTGAGGATGTACCTGAGCACAGCGATACCCTCCCTAGTCTCATGGACACTACACCTTGCTGCAGTAGGATGCAGCATAAACTGTGATTATACGTCACTTGTCACTGAATACTGCGGGGATTATGCGTAGATATGCAGTCTACGCTCCCATTTCCATACAAATTCGAGGCCCGCTACACAAAAAGCAGGACACCGCTTGCGCGATGTCCTGCTGTTCATAGCGCTTCTCGCTTTGCGAGCGATCGAGACTAGGCGAGCTCGGCGGTCTCGAAGTGAGGCTTGGTCTGAGCGTCGTAGTTGAAGGACTTCATGCGCTCGGAGCCGATGTAGTTGTGAGCGTAGAACATAATCGGGATGACCGGCATGTCCTTGCCGATGGTGCCGCAGATCTTACGGCAAGCGGCCTTGCGCTCCTCCTCGTCCTGGATCTGACGGGCGGCCAGCATGGCGGCGTCCATCTCCGGGTTGCTGTACTCCTCGTAGTTGTTGTCAGCACCGGTGAAGAAGTTCGGGTACAGGAAGTTGTCCATGGTCGGATAGTCGGCAGTCCAGCCGAGGCGACCGAGGCTGAAGTTCTTGTCGGACAGCTGCTGCAGGTAGGTAGCCCACTCGACGGTCTCCTGGGCGACCTTGATGCCCACGGCCTCGAGGTCGAGCTGGACGGCGGACATGAGGTCGCCGTGATCGCCATCGCCGTTGTAGTTCAGCGTGATCTCGACATCGCGCTTACCGTCGGCGTTGGCGGGGTAACCGGCCTCATCGAGGAGCTTGGCGGCAGCCTCGGGATCGTACTTGCAGTCCTCCCACACGTTCTCGGGGGAATCGTCGATGGAGGTCGGCATGATGGAGGTAGCCGGCATACGGGAGCCTTCGTAGAGGGTGTCGACGATGTTCTGGCGGTTGATGGCCAGGGAGACGGCGCGACGGACCTTCGGGTCGGCGAGGACCGGATCCTGCGGGCTCGGGATCAGGAAGTAGGTGGAGAGCTCGGTACCGAGCAGGCACTGCTTGCCAGGGGTGGAGGTGAAGCCGTCCTCGGACTCGCCGTACTTCTCGACGCACTCCTTGATCTTGCCGCTCGGGATGGAAGCGAAGTCGATGGAGCCGGCCTGGAACTCATTGAACGCGGTATCCGGGTTCTTCTGGATGGACATGTACACGCCGTCGAGGCTGGGCTTGTCGCCGTAGTAGTCCTCGAAGCGGGCCAGGGAGATGTACTGGTTGTGCTTCCAGGGCTCGGTCATCATGAACGGACCGTTGCCGATGGGCTTCTCGAGGAACGCCTTGGGATCCTCGTCAGCGCAGGCCGGAACGGGGGCGAGGCCGGGATGGCAGCAAACGGCCGGGAAGTCGGCCATGGGGTCGGTCAGGGTGACCTCGAGGGTCAGCTCATCGACGGCCTTGAGGCCAGAGAACTCGTCGGTGTCACCGGCGTTGAACTCGGCGTAACCGGCAACCGGGGCGAGGTGGTAGCAGATGTCGGAGGGAGTATCCATCTTGGGAGAGGCGACGCGCTTCCAGCCGCGGATGAAGGACTCGGCGTCGACAGGGTCGCCGTTGTGGAACTTCATGCCCTCACGGAGCTTGAAGGTGTAGACGCGACCGTCCTCGGAGACCGTAGGAGCCTCGGCAGCGCAGCAGGGAACGGCGGAAGCGGAATCCCAATCCCACTCCATCAGGCCGTCGAACACGTTGAAGACGACCGCGGTGCCCTGGTTCTCCTGGGCGTTATACGGATCGATGAACGCGGGCTCGGAGAGGTAGAAGTTCATGACCTTCTTGCCGGAAGCGTCGCCGCCACCGCCGTTCTCGCCGCCACCGCAGCCAGCGAGGGCAGCCACAGCGCCGGTAGCAAGGGCGCCGCCGATGAAGGTACGACGACCCATCACGGGCTGGGAAAACTTGAAATTAGCCATGCCATCCTCCTTATAATGCAGGTTCGCGGAGCACGACGCCGGTTGAGCACCCCTTTGGTGCGACCGGGGGTGCGAACACGTTGTCTTGCCCCGTTGCGCTTCGCGATGCCGCTAGGCTGTTCGGCTTCGCGCGATGGTCAATACCATAGCGCACTTTTGCATAATGGAGTACGAGTTTTCTGCCCGATTCCTGGCATTTTCTTTAGCCTGTTAGAGTATATGCAGGTAGAACGGCACTTTAGTGCATAAAAGAACAGCGATGGGAACCTGAATGTCCGACACATTGTTTCAACTGTGTAACGGAAGTTTCTCCCTCGTATACCTTTGACGGCAGCAGATCGACCGCCGGCCAATTTCCCGACGTCTATTAACCGCAATTACGCTACAGCCTGGGCGATCGCTCATGAAAAAAGACCCGATCGGACGATGCCGATCGGGTCCAAAGGCCTTATGAGCTCAAATCCTACAGGCCGACGATGCCCTGCGGGAAGAAGAACATCGCCAGGACGACGCAGGCGGCGAACACGCAAGCAACGATGACCGTGAGCTTGTCGAGGTTCTTCTCCATGACGCCAGTGGCGGTGCTGGAGTTGTACAGGGAGCTGGCGATCATGTCGGAAACGCCGGTGCCCTTGCCGGAATGCATGAGAACGAGCGCGATGAGCAAAAGCGTGGACAGCGCCCACACGGCGAAGAGAACGATCTGCAACGGACCCACGAGGACTCCTTCTAACCAAGAGAAACGTACAGCGGACAATAGTAGCACACTCCCCTGCCCTTCCGCGAAATTTCAAATGCGAATGCAGCGGCACGCTCGGCAACTTGGGTTCGCGCCATACGCGCGCACGCGGAACCGTCGCATAACTGGAAAAACTTGACGCGTTAGACAAGTTTTTCCAGTTATGCGACGCTCCCATCTAGCCAGGCGGCCGTCATGGTGGACATTCTGCCCGCAAGACGCCCGCTGTTCGGCGCACTCGACACACGGCGCGACCTAACATGCAATGGGCATGTTGCGCAAACGTGCCTCCGCACGCAATGCGTCGCCGCAAACGTTGGCTGTTTGCATTCTGCTAATCGGGGAATACCTTAGCTCATCACTTACAGACACCCCATGGCAGAGCCGTCGACGGCCAACGCGCGGGAGGGAGGTTGCATGGACATACCCGTTGTTCTTTCGCATCGCACCGCATGGCTGTTCTACCACGCGCCGCATCGGCTCGATGCCATGCGCAGCGGCACCGACTACGGTATCTCGGCATTTGGAATCCCCGCGCGAGAGGTAGGACGACGCATATGTCGGTTTTTGCTTGACTGTGGCGTTCCACAAGATGAGCTCGACTCGCTCGACATTCTCGTTGCGATGGATTTTGTCCGAACAAATGCGCAAACCACCATTTTCAAGCCACACGTATTTGGAGCCCTCGTAACCGCCCACGACGTCCATGAGGTTGTACCTGGGCTTTGCGTGGTTCGCGAAAGCCTGTGCTTCATGCAAGCGAGCGGATGGATGAGCGACCTCGAGCAGATTCAGTACGGCTACGAGCTGTGCGGACGCTACGAAACCGCTCTTGGTCGCGACGGCCATGTTGAACGCGCTCCGGTTTTGAGCTGCAAGGATATCCGCCTGTATCTCGATGCGCACAAAGGGCTTCGAGGGGCGAAGCGTGCGAAAAGTGCCCTCACGCGCGTACGCGATCGTTCACGGTCGCCCATGGAAACCGCAACGGCGCTCATGATTGTACTGCCTCGAAAAATGGGTGGCTTGGGCTATCGCGGAATCACGCTCAATGAACCGCTTGTCGTGCCCGAGGCTTCACGCCAATTTACTAGATCAACCAAGTTGGAGGTCGATATCCTTGCCGTGCGCAAGCGCGTTGGAGTCGAATACGACGGCGACGACCACGCCTCGGCGATGCAACGGGCGCGCGACGCCGAGCGGATGACTACGCTCGCTTCGATGGGGTTGCGCATGCACGTTATCACCAAAGTGCAATTTGCCGAGCAGCTTTTGCTGCATCGCTCCTTGAATGCGATTGCGCGCGATCTGGGGGTTCCCATCGACACGAGTCGAGCGTTTCAGCTCGCTCAAAACGAACTTAGGAGCGAACTTATCAAAGATTGGAAGTAGGGGCCGCCCGCACGCGACCGGCATCCTCCGATATCACGGAAGTCCGTCGCATAACTGGAAAAACTTGCCAGATTCACCGAGTTTTTCCAGTTATGCGACGGTTTCGCATGAGGATACCGTGACGCGGCACGGTGAGGCGGCGGGGGCGGCACAACAATGGCCGCCTGCCAGCATGGAGCTGACAAGCGGCCACCCTTGTAAACATAAGGTAAACACGTAAGCGCAAGGTGCGCACCAGCGCGCGGCGCCTCGAGACGATTTACTCCTCGACGGCGAGGGCGCGACCCGTCATCTCGGCGCTGGGCTCGAGACCGGCCATGGTGAGCATGGTCGGGGCGATGTCGGACAGGCGACCGTCCTCGATGCCGACGAGCTTGGCGGCGTCGCTCACGATGATGAACGGCACGCGGTTGGTGGTGTGGGCGGTGAAGGGCTTCTTCTCGCCATCGACCTCGTCAAACATGTGATCGGCGTTGCCGTGATCGGCGGTGATCAGCGCAAAGCCGCCCTTGGCCTGAATGGCCGGGATGACCTTGGAAAGGGCCTCGTCAACAGCCTCGACGGCCTTCACAGCGGCGTCGAACACGCCGGTGTGGCCGACCATGTCGCAGTTGGCGAAGTTCACGATGTAGAAGTCGGCACGATCTTCGTTGATGGCCTCGACAAGCTTCTCGGTGACCTCGGGGGCGCTCATCTCAGGCTTGAGATCGTAGGTGGCAACCTTCGGGCTCGCGACGAGAACGCGCTCCTCCCCCTTCTTGGGCTCCTCGATACCGCCGTTCATGAAGAACGTGACGTGCGCGTACTTCTCGGTCTCGGCGGTGTGGAGCTGCTTGAGCCCGTTGGCAGCGATGACATCGGCCAGGACGTTCTCGGGGAACGTCTTGGGGAAGGCGACCTCGACGTCGAAGGACGGGTCGTACTCGGTCATCGTCACAAAGTGGGAAAGCTCGATCTTCTCGCGCTCGAAGCCGTCGAAGTCGGCGTCGGTGAAGGCGCGGGTCATCTGACGGGCGCGATCCGGGCGGAAGTTGAAGAAGATGACGGCGTCGCCGGCGTGAATGCCCTCGTTGTGGCAGGCGAACGGGTCGACGAACTCATCGCCGCGCGGGTCCTTCTCGTAGAAGGCCTTGATGCCGGCGACGGGATCAGCCTCGGCATCGGAGGCGTTGACCAGCACGTCGTAGGCGCTCTGGATACGCTCCCAACGGTTATCGCGGTCCATGGCCCAATAACGGCCGGAGACGGTGGCGATGCGGGCGTCGCACCCGGTCTTCTCAGAGACCTCGGCCAGGAAGGCGGCGAGCTCGGAAACATAGCCGGCGCCGGACTGCGGGTCGACGTCGCGGCCGTCCATGAAGCAGTGGACGCGGACGGTCTTCACGCCGCGCTCGGCGGCCATGGCCACGAGAGCCTCGCAGTGGCTCTGCATGGAGTGCACGCCGCCGGGGCTCATGAGACCCATGAGGTGCAGGGTCTTGTCGGCAGCGGCGCAATCGCCCATCGCCTTGACGAAGACCTCGTTCTCCTTGAGGGAGCCGTCCTTGATGGCGTTGTTGATACGCGAGAGCTCCTGGAAGATGATGCGGCCGGCGCCGATGTTGAGGTGACCGACCTCAGAGTTGCCCATCTGACCGTCGGGCAGGCCGACGTCCTCGCCGGAAGCTCCGAGGGTGGTATGCGGATAGTTCGCATACAGGCTGTCAATGAAGGGCGTGTTGGCCGCGCTGACGGCGTTGTCGGAGCCCTCGGGCGCCAGACCAAAGCCGTCCATGATGACGAGCAATGCAGGAAGGTGGCGGTTAGCCATGGTGAATTCTCCCCTAGTAAAAAGAATGGGCCGCAGCGCCTGAGCGCCGCGGCCCGATTGCAAGACGGGTGTTACTCCGCGGCCTTCACGACCATCTCGGAGAAGTCCGCGGCCTTGAGAGACGCGCCGCCAACGAGGGCGCCGTCGACGTCGGGCTTGGCAACGAGCTCGGCGATGTTGCCGGGCTTGGCGGAGCCACCGTACAGCACGCGGATACCATCGGCCATCTCGGCGCCGAAGAGCTCGACGAGCGCCTCGCGCACGGCGTGGCAGACCTCCTGGGCGTCATCGGCGGTGGCGGTCATGCCGGTGCCGATGGCCCAGATGGGCTCGTAAGCGACGACAAGCTGGTCGGCGGAGGTGAGCTCGAGACCCTCGAGACCGGCCTTCACCTGGGCGACGACGTGCTCAACGTAGGTGCCGGCCTCGCGAACCTCAAGGGGCTCGCCGCAGCAGAAGACGGGAACGATGCCGCCGGCGACGAGCGCCTTGGCCTTCTTGTTCTGGTCCTCATCGGACTCGTGGAAATAGTCACGACGCTCGGAGTGACCGATGATGCAGTAGGTGCAGCCGGCAGACTTGAGCATCGGGACGGAGGTCTCGCCGGTGTAGGCGCCGGAAGCCTCCCAGTAGCAGTTCTGGGCGCCCAGGGCGATGGCGGAACCCTCGAGCTTGTGAGCGACGCAGCACAGGTCGATGGTGGGCGGGCACACGAGGACCTCGACACCGGCGGGGACCTCGGGCAGGGCCTCGACGAGCTCGGCGGCGAGGGCCTTGGCGGCCTCGCGGTCGTTGTTCATCTTCCAGTTGCCCGCGATAAGGGTGGTGCGATTATTCGGCATCGTTCAGAGCCTCCACTCCAGGAAGGGCCTTACCCTCGACGAGCTCCATGGAAGCGCCACCGCCGGTGGAGATCCAGCTCATCTTGTCGGCCAGGTTGAACTTGTTGACGGCCGCGACGGAGTCGCCACCGCCGATGATGGAGGTGCAGTCGGCCTCGGCGACGGCCTCGGCGATAGCCTGGGTGCCGTGGGCGAAGTTGTCGAACTCGAAGACGCCCATGGGGCCGTTCCAGAACACGGTCTTGGCGCCCTTGATGGCCTCGGCGTAGAGCTCCTCGGTCTTGGGGCCGATGTCCATACCCTCGCGGTCATCGGGGATCGCGTTGGAGGCGACGACCTCGGGCACAGCGTCCTCGCCGAAGTGGTCGGCGACGCGGTTATCGATGGGGAGCAGGATCTTGACGCCCTTCTCCTCGGCCTTCTTCAGCATCTCGCCGGCGCGCTCGACCCAGTCCTCCTCCTTGAGGGACTGGCCGACGCTCATGCCCTGAGCGAGGAAGAAGGTGTAGGCCATGCCGCCACCGATGATCAGGGTGTCGGCGGAGTCGATGAGGTGATCGAGGACGCCGATCTTGGAGGAAACCTTGGAACCACCGACGATGGCGACGAGCGGGCGCTCAGGGTTGGCGAAGATACCGGTGAGGGTATCGACCTCCTTCTCGAGCAGGAAGCCGGCCACGGCAGGCAGGTACTCGGCGGGGCCCACGACGGAACCCTGGGAGCGGTGGGCGGTGCCGAAGGCGTCGAGGACGAAGACATCGCCGTAAGAAGCGAGCGTCTTGGCGATCTCGGGGTCGTTCTTCTTCTCACGCTTGTCGAAGCGGACGTTCTCGAGAACGAGGATCTTGCCGGGCTCGAGAGCCTCGACGGCGGCAGCGGCCTTCTCGCCGTACGTGTCGGCGACGAAGGTCACATCGAGGCCGGAGAGCTCGGCGAGCTTGGCGGCGACGGGCTCGAGGGAGAACTCGGGCTGGAAGCCGGTGCCGTCCGGACGACCGAGGTGGCTCATGAGGATGACGCGGGCGTTGTGGTCGACCAGGTACTTGATGGTCGGGAGAGCGGCGTTGATGCGGGTGGTGTCACCGACAACGCCGTCCTTGATCGGCACGTTGAAGTCGACGCGGACGAGGACGCGCTTGCCGTCGACGTCGATGTCGCGGACGGTCTTCTTGGTGAAAGCCATGTCCATTCCTTTCTTATTTGACGAGCGGCGGACGATACGTCCATCCGCTTGAAAAAGGGCGCGACCCCGGGCATACGCCATGAGGCCGCGCCCTCCTATAGACGCTTGGTCTAGATGCGAGAATAACCGCGCAACTTAGGCGACGAACTTCTCGAAGTACTTGATGGTGCGGACCATCTGGGAGGTGTAGGAGTTCTCGTTGTCGTACCAAGAAACAACCTGAACCAGGGTCTGGCCGTTGCCGAGGTCGGCGCACATGGTCTGGGTGGCGTCGAAGATGGAGCCGTGGGTCTCACCGATGATGTCGGTGGAGACGATCTCGTCCTCGTTGTAGCCGAAGGTCTCGGAGATGGTCTCGGCGTAAGCCTTCATAGCGGCGTTGACCTCGTCCTTGGTGACGACCTTGTCGACGACGGCGTAGAGGTTGGTGAGGGAGCCGGTCGGCGTAGGAACGCGCTGGGCGGCACCGATGAGCTTGCCGTTGAGCTCAGGCAGAACCAGGCCGATGGCCTTGGCGGCACCGGTGCTGTTGGGCACGATGTTGGCGGCGCCGGCGCGGGCGCGGCGCAAATCGCCCTTGCGGTGCGGGCCGTCCAGGATCATCTGGTCGCCGGTG
>URWW01000035.1 GCA_900551665.1 uncultured Collinsella sp.
ATCGTCGACGGTATCGAGGAGACCGACGAGGGCCCCGAGCTCATCGGTCACGCTTGGTTCCAGGCCCCCGATTCCGATGGTGCCGTTCACCTCGAGGTGACCGACGCCGCCGTGGGCGACATCTTGCAGGTCAAATTTACCGACAGCTTCTGCTATGAGCTCGTCGGCGAGGTCGTAGAGGAGTAGGCATGGCCGTCAACGCCAAGGGCGAGGAGATCACGAGCATTTGGACGCCCGCCAACATCGTCACGTGCGTTCGCATTCTGTTCATCCCGCTGTTCATGATTGCGAGTGAGTTCGCGTTCAGCGGTTTTGCCGCCGGCGGCAACCACTTCGGCATCACCGCAGGCGCCTGGGCAGTCGCCGCCTTCGTTCTGTACTTCGTGCTCAGCGCCACCGACAAGATCGACGGCGATCTTGCCCGCAAGCGCGGTGAGGTGACTGACTTCGGTAAGTTCCTCGACCCGATCGCCGACAAGCTGCTTGTCTTCTCGGCGCTTCTCATCTTGCTCGAGCACGGTCTGGTCAACGTCTGGTTCGTGTTCATCATTTTGCTTCGCGAGTTCCTCGTAAGCGCCCTTCGTATGGTGGCGAGCGCTAACGGCGAGGTCATCGCAGCCGACAACCTCGGCAAGGCCAAGACCGCGGTCACCATGGTATCGCTGTGCGCGTACCTGCTCGGTATCGCGCTCGAGTTCCTCGCGCTTCCCGGCATGGTTCAGGCCACCTCCATCGTGCTCACGGTCGCATGGGCGACGATGGTCGCCGCGGTCGTGCTCACGGTCGTCTCGGGCGCACAGTACTTCTGGAACGCCCGTCACGTCATATTCCGCGTGTAGCGTTCTTACTCATCGACCCCCGCAAGCGCGCTGGTTTCCATGCACGTTTGCGGGGGTCGCTTGGTTTTAATTGGGGGCTTTAGCTTGAATGTGATAAATGAGACGACTCTGAACGCTGCCTGCGTCCGCGCTGCTGAGGGGCTTGTGAGCCTGGCGACAGAGCGTGATATGCGCGTAAGCACCGCTGAGTCCTGCACTGCCGGTATGGTCTCATCCTACATCGCCGGCGTGCCGGGGGCCAGCGCCGTCCTGCTTGGCGGAGCCGTCACGTATTGCGACGATATCAAGAATCGCGTGCTCGACGTCCCCGCAAAAACACTAGAGAGGCATACGGCCGTGAGCGGGGAGACCGCGTGCGCCATGGCGGGCGGCAGCCGTAAGCTTTTTGGCTCTGACGTTGCGGTGAGCATCACCGGGTATGCGGGCCCTGGCGGAGGTAGCCCCTCCGATCCAGTCGGAACCGTCTATATCGGAGTCGCGACCCAGCGAGGTGCTCGGTATGAGCGTCATCTGTTCGAGGGTGATCGCATGTCCGTTCGACTGCAATCCGCGCTCGCCGCGCTTAAGCTCCTCGCCGATGGTGTCGTCGATGATGGGGCTTCCGCATAATGGGGCTTCCGCATAATTGGCGCCAGTGCTCCTATGATGGGGTTTCCGTGCCGTTATCGCGAATGACCCCACGTTCCTCCACCTGCGATACCTACGCTTCCTCGTGAAATCAGATGCCTGACGATCTGCGTTCAGATTCCGGTCACATGCTTTCCGACATATGGGGAATAACCCGGAGTAGCATTTCTCACAGGTCGCTTGACCACGAACACCCGTTCGGATACTATCGACTTGTCAAAATCAAGGAGGAGCAATGGCCAAGAATTCCGGCCCTGCGCGCATCATTCACGAGCGCACCACGGGCGAAGAGCGCGAGAAGATGATTGAGGTCACCAAGGCCGATATCATCAAGAAATTCGGCGACGGCGCGATCATGCGCTATGGAGATGGCGGTCCCGAACTCGAGGTAGAGGCTATTCCAACTGGAGCCATCGCCCTGGATGCCGCACTGGGCATCGGCGGTGTCCCGCGCGGCCGCATCATCGAGATCTACGGTCCCGAGTCTTCCGGCAAGACCACGCTTTCGCTGGAAATCGTCGCGGAGGCACAGGCTATGGGTGGCGTCGCAGCGTTCATCGACGCCGAGCACGCCCTTGATCCCACGTATGCCGCTCGTATCGGTGTCGATATCGACGAGGTACTCATCTCGCAGCCCGATACCGGTGAGCAGGCGCTCGAGATCTGTGACATGCTCGTCCGCTCCGGAGCCATCGACGTCGTCGTTATCGACTCCGTCGCCGCCCTGGTGCCCCGTGCCGAAATCGAGGGCGAGATCGGCGAAACGACGGTGGGCCTCCAGGCCCGCTTGATGAGCCAGGCCCTGCGCAAGCTCGCCGGCTCCCTCGCAAAATCAAACACGACCTGTATCTTCATCAACCAGCTTCGCGAGAAGATCGGCGTAATGTTTGGCAACCCCGAGACGACGACCGGTGGTCGCGCTCTCAAGTTCTTCTCTTCCGTCCGCATCGACATCCGCCGAATCGAGAGCATCAAGGTCAAGGATGAGATCGTGGGCAACCGCGTGCGCGCCAAGGTCGTGAAGAACAAGGTCGCCGCTCCGTTCAGGACTGCGGAGTTCGACATCATGTACGGCACGGGCATCTCCAAGGAGGGCTCGGTGCTCGACATGGCCGTCCAGTTCAATTTCGTCACCAAGGCCGGTGCCTGGTTCACGTATGACGGCGAGCGGCTCGGTCAGGGTCGCGAGGCCGCAAAAGAGAAGCTGCGCAAGACCCCCGAGCTCTTGGCCGAGCTCGAGCACAAAGTTCGTGTCGCATGCGGCCTTGAGTTCGAAGACGAACCCGTGGGTACCATCGTCGATGATGTTGAATTCGACAGCTCGTCCGAGGCCTAGCAAGCACGCATGCTATGACGTTGCTCATGACTGAGCTCGAGGTGCGCCTTCCGGATCGAAGGAGCGCCTCGAGCTTTTCCACCTCAAAAAAGCCAATGGCAGAAGTCTCCTGCATCATGGATAACGGACGAACAAGGGAGATCGTCGTCCCCGTTCGCGTGGGGCGCTTGCTCATGGCCGATGCCGTAGCTTTACCGCTTCCTGAAGAGGAGGCGTTCGATGCCATTCACGCGCTTGAGGGCAAGATTTGTTTTGCTCAGCTGACGGAAATGCTCTCGAGACGCGACTACGCCATCCTCGAGGCGCGAGAGCGACTGCTCAATTACGGATATCGTGAGGTCGAAATCGATGCGGCCCTATCCAAGGCAATCGATGCCAGGTTCCTCGATGACAGTAGGTTTGCGACGTATTTCATTTCCGAACGCATTCGGCGCGGTTGGGGACGGCGGAAAATCGAGATCGAATTAAAGCGCAAAGGCGTCGATGCCGACGATCTACCGGGCTACCCTGAGGACTTCTTCTCTGACGATGACGAGCTCGATCGCGCGATCGAACTGCTATCTCGCAAGTCGATTCCAGCCGTGAGGCCCCAGGAGAAGCTCATTCGACACCTCATGACTAAGGGGTTCTCATATTCCGTGTCAGCCGAGGCCGCTCGACACCGTTTATCGTCAGATACCTTATGAAACTTTGACAAATCCCCTGCCACCTCGTAGGATGGACTTGTCATTTGTTTGTTATGCGCTCATCCTCGCAGATGAGATTGACGATATTTTCTATCGGAACGATTTCATAGGCCCTTCGGTGGACCATACCCGGCAAATGTCCTGCGCCTTCCTTATCGGTGGGTGCAGTTTTCTTGCATCTTTAACCACTAAAAGGAGTCCATCATGCCAATGGAGCTTGTTCTCGTCGGCATCGTGTGCCTGGCAATCGGTGCCTTTGCCGCAGTCTTCGCCATGCGCAACGCCAAGTCCGGAAGCATTCGCGAGGCCGAATCGAAGGTCACCGCCGCCCATTCTGAAGCTGAGCAGGTGATGGCCGATGCCAAGCGCGCGGCCGAGACGCTTAAGAAGGAGGCCCTCCTCGAGGCCAAGGAGGAGATCATCCAGAACAAGCAGGCCGCCGAGGCTGAGGAGGCCCAGCGCAAGAAGGAGATCCGCGCCCTCGAGAACCGTGTGATGCAGCGCGAGGAGTCCCTTGATCGCCGCAATGAGGCCCTTGATAAGCGCGAGCACCAGCTTTCCAGCCAGCAGGGTCAGATCGACAAGCGCTCTCGTGAGCTTGAGGAACTCTATGCTCGTCAGACCGACGAGCTCGAGCGCATTTCTGAGCTTACCCGCGAGGACGCACACACCGAGCTTCTCGATAAGGTTCGCGGCGAAGTGACCCACGAGGCCGCCACGATCATTCGCGAGTCTGAGCAGAAGGTCAAAGCTGAGTGCCATAAGACCGCTCAGGAGATCATCTCCCTCGCCATCCAGCGTTGCGCTTCCGATCACACCGCTGAGGTCACCGTCACGTCCGTTCACATTCCCTCTGACGACCTCAAGGGTCGCATCATCGGTCGCGAAGGCCGCAACATCCGCACGTTCGAGCAGGTGTCCGGCGTCAACCTCGTCATCGACGACACGCCTGAGACCGTTGTCCTCTCCAGCTTCGATCCGGTTCGTCGCGAGACCGCTCGTGTCGCCCTTGAGAACCTGATTGCCGATGGCCGCATTCACCCCGCCCGCATCGAGGAGATGTACCAGAAGGCCTCCGACCTTGTGCAGCAGCGCGTCCGCGAGGCCGGCGAGCAGGCGGCATTCGATATGGGCATCCACGACCTGCACCCCGAGATCGTCAAGACCCTCGGTGCCCTTCGCTATCGCACCTCTTTTGGCCAGAACGTTCTCCGTCACTCCCTCGAGGTCGCCGACCTTTGCGCCATCATGGCCGCTGAGCTCGGTATCGATGTCGTGACCGCCAAGCGTGCCGGCCTTCTGCACGATCTCGGCAAGGCCATCGACCATGAGGTCGAGGGTCCGCATGCCGTCATCGGCGCCGAACTCGCCCGCCGTTATGGCGAGAAGCCCGCAATCGTTCACGCGATCGAGGCGCATCACGGCGATACCGATCCCAACACCGTCCTGGACGTGCTCGTCCAGGCTGGCGATGCTATTTCAGCCTCCCGTCCCGGCGCTCGCCGCGAGTCCGCCGAGAACTACATCAAGCGTCTCGAGAAGCTCGAGGAGATCGCGAACTCCCACGAGGGCGTTGAGCGCACTTACGCTATGCAGGCCGGTCGTGAGGTCCACGTCATGGTTCAGCCCGACAAGGTCTCCGACGCTGAGTCCACGGTCCTGGCGCACGATATCGCCCAGCAGATTGAGGAAGAGATGGAGTATCCTGGCCAGGTTCGCGTCGTGGTCATTCGCGAGAGCCGCGCCGTCGATATTGCAAAGTAGTGTGACCCATGTCTGACGGCAACGACCTCATTTCGTTCATCGCCTCCATGTCCGGCGAGGGAAACCTACGCGTCGAGGAGAACCTTGGCGACGGCTTCGTTCGCCTGCGCGTTTCTGAAGCGGAGCGCCGTCAGGCCAAACACGATATCCAACATGTCGAGGACATCGTTGTCGAAATGTTGCGAAACGCACGTGACGCAGGTGCTCGCAATATCTACCTCGCCACGAGTAAGGAGGAGGGTGTTCGCACCCTCCTTTTCCTCGATGATGGATCGGGCGTGCCAGAGGATATGCGTGATCGTATCTTCGATGCACGCGTCACATCCAAGCTCGAGAGCATGCGTATGGACAAATGGGGTGTCCATGGACGCGGTATGGCCCTCTTCTCAATTCGCCAGAACACGCAAACGGCCGAAGTCGTCACTTCCGCTCAAGGTGGTGGCTCATCATTCCGCGTCATCGTCGATACCGCTTCTCTCGGTGAGCGTGCCGACCAATCGACTTGGCCGACCGCCTCAAAAGACGAGGATGGCACTCTCTCCTGCGTGAAAGGCCCTCACAACATCAATCGCGCTGTTTGCGAATTTGCATGCGAAGAGCTGCACGGCTGTGACGTGTATCTTGGCACCCCCACCGAAATCGCCGCCACGCTATACGCTCATGCAGCATCTCGCGTCGATACCACGCGTTTGCTTTTCTTGGATTCTGAACAATCGTTGCCGGTCGTCGATCGCCTGACTTGCGCGGCGGATGCCGGCGACTTCATTCGAATCGCATCCGATATGGGCATAGAGATCTCAGAGCGCACTGCCCATCGCATTCTCGGCGGTTCCATCACGCCGCTCAAGAGCATCGCCTCTCGTCTTCTACGTGAGAAGGAACCTGCGATGGGGGAGCCGGCTCAAATCGATCTGGCGCGCGACCGACGCGGCCTCAAGATCTCGAAGGAAGATATCGCTACTTTTTCTCGCACGATGGAGCGAGATTTTGCCGATTTGGCATCTCGATACTTCCTGACGCTATCGCGCGAGCCGAAAGTCCGCGTCACAAAAGACCGCATCACCGTCACCTTTGATATCGACAAGGAAGACACCTAGGCCCATGTACTTGCCCATGTGTAGTCCATGGGGTATCTTTACACCAACTAAAACACACCAAAATATGCACTTTATACGCTGGAGAAATGTACATGGAGTTCCTCAAGGTCTCGAGTAAATCATCGCCCGCCTCGGTGGCCGGCGCTATAGCCGGCATGGTCAAAGATGGCGTCCCCGTCAACATGCAGTGCGTCGGCGCCGGCGCCGTCAACCAGGCAATCAAGGCGATGGCGATCGCCCGCGGGTTTCTGATTCCCACCGGTTTCGATATCTCCTGCGCTCCGGTCTTCTCGGACATCCTGATAAACGGTGAATCACGTACGGCCATACGCCTGTCTGTATATGTGCACCACATCTCGTACAATTCCGCCGATATTCCCGATTTTCCCGACGATTTTAAGCAGGTTTGCTAACATGTCCAACCTTTCTATCCTTTCCGGAAAGACCTATTTCATCCGCACATTCGGATGCCAGATGAACCTGCACGATTCCGAACGCGTAAGCGGCTTGTTGGATTCCTGCGGTTGCCTGGTTGCTTCTAGTCCCGCGGATGCCGACATCGTTATCTTCATGACGTGCTGCGTGCGCGAGGCTGCGGACACCCGCCTGTACGGTCAGTGTTCCTCCTGCAAAAGTCTTCCTGCATCGCCTTCCGGCAAGCGCGTCATCGCCGTAGGTGGCTGCATCGCCCAGCGCGATGGTGAGGGCCTGCTCACCAATCTCGATAACGTCGACGTCATTTTTGGAACTCACTCAATCGCCCATGTCGCCGAACTCCTAGCCGATGCCTTCGCAGACGGCGACCATCATGTCCGTGTTGAGGAAATCGACACCGGCGCTGCCACCGATATGCCCTGGCATCGTGAGACTGCTTATCACGCTTGGGTTCCAATCATGACCGGCTGCAATAATTTCTGCAGCTATTGCATCGTCCCATACGTTCGCGGACGCGAGAAGAGCCGCCCCATGGACGAGATCGTCGATGAGGTGACCGGGCTTGTCCGCCAAGGCGTTCGATCCATCACCCTTCTTGGCCAGAACGTCAACTCCTATGGGCGCGACCACGATCACGATCCTCGTTTTGCCGAGCTGCTCCGCCGCGTGGGTGACACCGGAATCGAGCGTATCTACTTCACCTCGTCCCATCCGAAGGATCTTCTTCCCGAGACGATCGATGCCATGGCCGAGGTCCCCGCTGTCATGCCGCAGCTGCACCTTGCCGTGCAGTCCGGTTCTTCGCGCATCTTGAAGCTCATGAATCGCAAGTACACGCGCGAGCAATATCTTGACCTGGTGCAGCGAGTCCGCGATCGCATTCCCAATATCGCCCTCACCACGGATATCATCGTCGGTTTCCCCGGTGAGACGGAAGAGGATTTCGAGCAGACCGTCTCTCTCGTCGATGAAGCGAAATTCGCTCAAGCGTTCACGTTCATCTACTCCAAGCGTGAGGGAACGCCTGCCGCGAAAATCGTCGATCCCACTCCTCGTGCGGTTATTCAGGACCGCTTCGATCGCCTCGTAAAGCATGTCGAGCAGACCGCCTTCGACTTCAACCAAGGTTCGCTGGACACTACCGTCCCCATGCTCATCGAAGGCACCTCCAAGAAGGACCCCAACGTCTTGCAGGGCAAGAGCCCTTGGAACCAAACCGTGCACTGTCCCGTGCCTGCCGGCGTTGACCCTGCGACGCTCATCGGCAAGGTCATCGACGTCCACGTCGATACGGCACGCACGTGGTATTTGGCGGGCGCGTCCCTGGGCGATGCTCGATGACGCCAATCGTCGCGATAACGGGACCCACTGCCGTTGGAAAGAGCTCCCTCGCCGATATGCTTGCCATACGATGGGGGAGTGAGGTTCTTTCCGCCGATGCCATGCAGGTTTATCGCGGTATGGATATCGGAACGGCCAAAACTCCCGTCGACAAACGCCTCGTTCCGCTGCGTCTCGTCGACTTAGTGGACGTATTTCAACCGTATTCTGCTGCGCAGTTCCAGGCTGACGCGCGCGGTGAGGTCGAGCGATTGAGGGACGAAGGCAAAACGCCCATATTTTGCGGCGGCACTGGGCTGTATCTGCGCGCTGCGCTCGATGATATGCACTTCCCCAAGGGGGAGGTCGACGATGAGCGTCGTGAGCGCTATAACAAGCTCGCCGAGGAGCTTGGTCCCCTCGGAATTCACGCCATGCTCGAGAAGCGCGATCCCAGAAGTGCGGAGATTATTCATCCCAATAACGTTAAACGCGTCGTTCGCGCGCTTGAAATGTGCGATGAGGGTGTTTCCTACGCCGATCAGGCGGCTGGCTTTTCGCAGCATAATTCGTTTTACGAGCACGTTACCTTTGCACTCACTATGGACCGCGCCCGTTTGTACGAGCGGATCGATCGACGCGTTGACGTTATGATGGGTGATGGCCTCCTTGAAGAGGTCAAGGGACTGCTTGATTGCGGCGCGCGTGACGCGCTCACGTCTATGCAGGCGATCGGATACAAAGAGCTCATCTCTTACCTCGATGGCGAATGCACTCTTTCCGATGCGGTCGACCTGGTCAAACAGCGCTCCCGCCGCTATGCAAAGCGCCAGATAAGCTGGTGTAAGCGCGACGATCGAACGCGCTGGATCGATCTCGATAGCATGGGGGTTGAAGACGCCCTCGATCTTATTGAGCGCGAGGTGCTGGAAGGATGAGTCGTTTCGAGCTCATGGACACTGCTCCGACACCGGAGCGCGCCATACTCGTCGGCGTTGACTGGAGAAGCGATGGTTGGCCCATCGAGCGCTCGCTCGACGAACTCGAACGGCTCGCCGATACGGCGGGCGCCGGCACGGTAGCCCGGCTGACACAACGGCTCGACAGACCCGTGCCGAAATCCTATATCGGGTCGGGCAAAGTTGAAGAACTCAAAGGCTTCGTGCAAAGGCTCGATGCCGATGTGGTGATTTTCGATGATGACCTGAGTCCCTCTCAGCAGTCCTATCTTGAACGCGCGCTCGGTGAACCGACGAAGGTCATCGACCGTACCGCTCTTATTCTCGACATCTTTGGTTTGCACGCTCGAACACGCGAAGGCCGCCTGCAAGTCCAGCTCGCACAATTGCAATATCTTTTGCCACGACTGCGGGGCATGTGGAGCCATCTTGCTAAAGAGCAGACGCGCGGCGGTATCGGCAGCAGGTTCGGTCAGGGTGAGAGCCAGCTGGAAATTGATCGGCGCATGATTCGCAATCGAATCGCCCAACTGAGGCGTGAACTGCGCGAAGTCGAGAAACGTCGCGACGTCCAATCGAAGAAGCGCAATGACTCACAAACGTTTCGCATTGCGCTCGCAGGCTATACGAATGCCGGAAAGTCCTCACTACTCAATCAGCTCTGCGGCCCCTCTGTGCTTGCGCAGGATAAGCTTTTCGCCACGCTCGATCCGACGACCCGCTCACTCAGTCTCCCAGGTGGCAGGAACGTGACCGTTACCGACACCGTCGGTTTTATTCAGAAGCTACCGCACGGCTTAGTCGAGGCCTTCAAATCAACGTTATCGGAAGTCAGGGATGCCGATCTCATCCTTCGCGTGGTCGATATCTCCGATGCAGATTATCCACGTCATGTCGATGCCGTAGAGCACGTTCTTGATGAGGTTGGGGCGGCCGAGCAGCCGGCCGTTACTGTTTACAACAAGATCGACCGACTTGATCCCTCGGAGGTTGAATCACTGAGGCGCCGAGACCCCGGGGCCGTTTTCTTTTCCGCCGTTAGCGGAGAGGGGAAAGAGGACCTGCTGAATCGGATAATCCATGAAGCTTCGGCATGCGATGCACCGATATCATGCGAGATTCCCTATCGGGAAGGCCTGCTGTTATCCTCCATCAGGACTCAGGGCAACATTCTTACCGAGGAGTACCTTGAGGATCGGATCAGGCTCGTTTGCAAGGTACCGCGCCATATTGCCGCGCGCGTCAAACCATATGTGACGGAGTGAGCCGAGGAGCTCACTCCGATTCTGAATTATCGATCCAAATATTTAGAAGCGGCGCATCAGGGCGACAACCTTGCCGAGTATCGTCGGGTTGTCGGCGTAGATGGGCTCCATGGCGTCATTCTCGGGTTGGAGTCGAACGCGGCCGCGCTCCTTATAGAACGTTTTGACTGTTGCCGACCCATCGATCATGGCGACGACAATCTCGCCGTTCATGGCGCTTTTCTGCTCGCGCACGATGATGTAATCGCCGTTAAAGATGCCGGCATTGATCATGGAATCCCCGTGCACCTCAAGAACGAACGAGCTCGAATCCGTTGCAATCTCAGTGGGCACGGTGAAAGAGTCCTCGATATTTTGCTCTGCGAGAATGGGCATGCCGGCCGCAACACGACCGACCAGGGGCAATTTGACCGTACCACGGGCAGATGAGGTGGTGGATTCTTCCGGCTTGTACGACGATCCGTCGGAATTGAACACCTCGAGCGCTCGCGGCTTCGTCGCGTCACGGCGAATCAAGCCATGCTCTTCGAGCGCGCTGAGGTGAGCATGGACAGTGGAGGGAGAAGAGAGTCCGACGGCGGCCGCCATCTCGCGAACGCTCGGGGGATAGCCCTTTTCCTTTTGATAGGAGCGGATGAAATCGTAAATCTGTTGCTGGCGTTTGGTGATTTTACGGCTCACGGCAGATCCCTTCTCATCAAACACTTGTTCGAATATTTCTTGACAGGAACAACTGTTCGAAGATAATAATACACGAACATCCGTTCTAAGAGAACGAGTTTTGTCCGAACGGCCATATATATCTATATACAGAGAACAGAGCCGAAAGGAGCACGCCATGAAGAGTCAGATCCGCGTTGATGGAAATCTCGCCCTCGCCCCCGTCGAGGAGCATCGTTTTACCGTTATCGACGGGTCTGCCGCTCAAAAGGTGGTCGCACCTTCGCGCCCGCAGCTATTCGCCCCGATTGCATATCCCAGTAGCACAGTGCTCGATGGTGCCAAAATGATGGACAAACCTGCATTCGCCCTCGTCGCGCTTGCGGTATCTATCTGCGTTGCAGGCATCATGTTCATGGGGTCCGCCATCTCGGATTCCAAGTTCAACGCGCTTCTGAACGCCCCCGCCAAAGTCGTTGAGGTCGCTGCCGGCGACACGCTGTGGAACATCGCCGAAAAGAACCCAATCGACGGCCTCTCCATTACTGAAACAGTCGACGCCATCAAGATGGTCAACGACCTCGATTCGGGACTGCTGATTCCCGGCATGGAGCTTTCCGTTCCCACTGCTGCAAGGTAATAGGTTTCCAGTGGAACTAATTTGTGCTACACCCCCTCCTCGCATGGTATTCTAATTAAGTTGTCTCGATGGGAGGGGGGATAGCGATATGCGTTGTCCAAGCTGTGGACATGATGACACGCGCGTTATTGATTCTCGAGCGCAGGATACAACCAACGCCATCAAGCGCCGGCGTGAGTGCCGTTCTTGCGGATATCGTTTCACCACGTTCGAGCGATGCGAGGACCCCATCGAAGTCATTAAAAGCGATGGATCCGTCCAGCCCTTTGACCGCAATAAATTGCTCGTCGGACTGATGCGCGCCACCTCGAAACGGGACATCGACCTGTCCGAACTCAACGCGCTCATCGATGATATCGAGCGCGAGCTTCGAGGTGGAACGCTGACTGCAATCCGGTCGCACGACATCGGCGACATGGTCCTAAAGAGGCTTGAGCGCATCGATAAGGTCGCTTACATCCGCTTCGCATCCGTCTATCGCGATTTCCGCGATGTCGATGAGTTTATTTCCGAGCTTGATAAGTTGAGGTAACTATGTCTGAGCTTTCCGTTTCCATCAAGCGTCTCGATCCGAGCGTCGAACTCCCCTCATATGCTTACGAGGGGGATGCAGGCCTCGACCTGCGTGCCAATGCGGACGTCGTCATCGAGCCCCATCAGCGCGTCCTCATCCCAACGGGCCTTGCGATAGCGATTCCCGATGGCTACGCGGGCTTTGTGCAGCCGCGCAGCGGCATGGCCCTGAAGCAGGGACTCTCCATCGCCAACACACCCGGTCTTATCGACGCCCACTATCGTGGCGAGCTCAAGGTAATCGCGGTGAATCTCGACTCCGAAAAAGCCATCCACATCGAGCGTGGCGAGCGTATCGCCCAGCTCGTCATCCAGAAGGTGCCCGTTGTGCACCTCGTAGAAGTCGACGAACTCGACGAGACTGACCGCGGTTGCGGCGGTTTCGGTTCGAGTGGCTCGAAATAAGTCAGTCGGTCCTTGAGCATAGGGGGATAACCATATGGACCAGTTCTTTAAGTTGGGGGAGCGCAACTCGAACATCGCGACCGAGCTTCGCGCCGGCCTGACGACGTTCCTGGCGATGGCTTACATCATCGTCGTCAACCCGCTCATCCTGTCTGCAGGCGGCGTTCCCATGACCGCCGCGGTCACTGCCACCTGCATTGGCGCCGGCATTATGACGATCGCTATGGGCTTCATCTCGAATCGTCCTCTGGCCTGCGCTTCCGGTATGGGCATCAACTCCATCGTCGCCTACACGCTTTGCGGTGCGATGGGACTTGGCTGGCAGACTTCCATGGCCATCATCTTTGTTGAGGGCATCGCCATTCTCCTGCTCGTTCTTTGCGGCCTTCGCGAGGCCATCATGGACGCCATTCCCGTGTCGCTGCGTCATGGCATCTCCATCGGTCTCGGCCTTTTCATCGCTATGATCGGCCTCAAGGACGGCGGCATTATCGTCGCAAACGAAGCTACTATGGTTTCCCTGGGTAGCGTTACCGACCCCGTCTTCCTCGTTGGCCTCATCTCCATTGTGGCCACGGTCATCCTTTCCTCGATGAACGTCAAGGGTGCGTTGCTCTGGGGCATCGTCATCGCATCCGTTCTGGGCATTCCGCTGGGTGTTACCGCGGCTCCGTCCAGCATCGTTGCTCCGCTCGACTTCTCCACGTTCGGCGCGCCGTTCATGGCTGACGCCGATGGCGTCATGGGTGTCGTCAAGGCCCTCACCACTCCCGCGCTCCTGCTCTTCGCCTTCTCTCTCATGATGAGCGACTTCTTCGACACCATGGGTACCGCCATGGCCGTCGCCAAGCAGGGCGACTTCCTTACCGACGAGGGTAAGGTCGAGGACATCAAGCCGATCCTCATCGTTGACTCTGTCGCCGCCGCAGCCGGTGGCGTGTTCGGTGCGTCTTCGATCACCACGTTCGTCGAGTCCGCTTCCGGCGCCGCCGACGGTGGCCGTTCCGGTCTCACCTCCATCACTGCGGGCATCCTGTTCCTGCTGGCCGCCTTTTTCTCCCCGTTGATCAGCTGCATCAGCTCTGCTGCGACCTGCGGCGCTCTGGTGTACGTTGGCTTCCTCATGATGAGCGAGGTCACCGAGATTGACTGGTCCGACATCCTTGAGGGATTCCCGACCTTCATGATCATCATCGGTATCCCGTTCACGTACTCCATTTCCAACGGTATCGGCCTCGGCTTCATCGCCTATGTGATCGTGGCCTCCGTCACTGGCAACATCAAGAAGATCCGCCCGCTCATGTGGGTTGCCGCCGCCGCGTTCCTGGCCTACTTCCTGCTTCTCTAATTTCACGCTTCGGCACGCAATCTGAGATGCCAAGACAAGGCGCCCCCGACGAGCATTAACTCGTCGCGGGCGCCTCTTTTACAAGGATATTTGCTTAGCTAGAGCAACGCCGTACTGTCTAGCAGGCCCAGCGGCGCACACGCAGAGCAAAAGGCAAGTTCCTATCGTGCGTGGGCGGGTTTCCCGCCCCAGTAAAACTCAGCAAAATGCCTCTCGCGCTCGCAGGGAACGCCGATGAGACGCATGGTCGCACGGACGATGTCGGCAGCGGCATCAGGTCGCCTTAGGGCGCTGGCGTTGACCAGAAGCCCATGGAGAGCCTCTTTGTTATCGTGTAAATGCGTAAGCTGCATCACAAGCTCACGTGAGGTCGTGGCATGCATGCTGGCACCAAACGACGTGAGCATGACGGTGTTTGACTTCTCTTGGCCATAGGCCTTGCCCAACAGCAGCATCGGCAGCTCCGCGCACAGACATTCGGTCACCGTAAGACCACCAGATTTAAGAATGGCCAGGTCACAGGCATGCATAAGGGCTGCCATATCGTCGACGTAATCCATGACCGTCGCATTTGGGAGTTTCATTCCCGAAAATATCGACCGTAGATGGTCGGCGTAGGATTTATCCTTGCCGGGCAAGAAGATGAAGTGCATGTCCTCAAATCTTCGAAGATAGGGAAGGGTCTCTTCAATTGCCGCCCTAAAACGAACGTAAGGCTGGGGGAGGGCGGCGCCCGCCATAACAAGCACCAACGTTTTATTCGCAGGAAGGCCAAAACGCTCGCGATCCGCTTCGCGACTGCCGGAATCGCCGAAACCAGACCGGACCGGAATGCCCGTCACCTCGATGGCGCTCTCGGGAACCTTTCTCGGACGTAGGGTTTCAGCCATGAACTCCGTAGCCACACAGAAAAGGTCGGCCTCCTTATGTGGCCAAAAACCCTCGATTTCATAATCAGTGGGAACACAGACAACGGGATATTCGATCTTAGTGCGCATGCGGGCGCCAACCGCCACATTTGCAGCGGTGATATGAGTGCAGATGATGGCAAGGGGTCGTGCATTCTGAACATACTCATCGAAAGAGTCGAACATCAAGGTCGACCACGCGGAGCCGCCACCCCACAAAAGGCGCCCCGTCAGTGTAAAGCGCCAGGTGACGTCATAGAGCGGCCTTGTTGCGCCAGTGAACGCAGCGGCGGTCTTATTGCCGTCGAACTTGATTTTTCCGAAATCGAGAATATCGAGGACGTCGACTTTAACGTCCTGCGGAACACCATCGAGACCACGAAGCTGCTCAATGGCCTGGGCGATCGCATTTGCCGCTGCACGATGACCAGAACCGACGGATGCATGCACAACCGCGATGGTCGGCCTATGCGTCGATTCGATTTCCGAAGGAACGGACGCAGGCATAGCCGCAACAGGCTCGCACGGACAATCTGTACGATCTTGCATCAGGCACCCCCCCCCTAAAACGATAAGGGTATTGTACGACCCCGTGTGTAACAGATCCCCGCTATCGGGTAAGAGCAGAGAAACGACGTATGGAGGTTCTTATGTCCACGCCAAACCAACGCGATCTTGTGATCATCGGCGGTGGTCCCGCCGGGTACTCCGCCGCTTTGTACGCCGCCCGTGCCAGTCTTGATACGCTTGTCGTCGAGCAGGGCATGCCCGGTGGTCAAATTGCTACTTCAGATATGATTGACAATTATCCTGGAATCGAACAATGCTCGGGTGTCGAACTTGGACAGAAAATGCAGGCTCACGCGGAATCCGCAGGTGCGCAATCGACCTACGGCTCAGTTCAATCCCTTACACACCATGAAAGCGGATTCACCATCACAACCGACATGGATTCCATCGAGGCCAAAAGCGTTATCGTCGCCACGGGAGCGACGCCACGCCCCGGCAACTTCTCGGGAGAAGATACGTACAGGGGTCGAGGCGTATCGTATTGTGCCACCTGCGACGGCATGTTTTATCGTGGCAAACATGTGTTCATCATCGGCGGAGGCAATTCCGCCGTTGAGGAGGCGCTCTATCTATCGAATCTTGCCGATCAGGTGGAGATCATCGTCCGTCGCGATGTGTTCCGCGCGCCTCGCGGAATGGTCGATCGGCTCTCCGCTAAGCCCAACATTTCCATTAGGTACCAAACGAGTATTACTGAAGTTGCAGGCTCGACGTTTATCAACGCCATCACATTTCGAGACAATGCCACAGGTGAAACGCACGTCGAGTCATACGACGAGGGATCTGTCGGCGTCTTTGTTGCTGTTGGGCATGATCCCGCTACGAATCTCGTTGCAGATTTGGCCGAACTCGGCCCCGATGGCGGCGTCCTGACCGATGAGCATATGGGCACCGCCACGCCGGGTTTGTATTGCGCAGGTGACATGAGGTCCAAGTCGCTACGACAAGTTGTCACGGCGGCTGCTGACGGTGCCATTGCGGCAACAGCTGCGTATCATTACATCGAGTCTCTATCCGCCTGATGATGCAGACGCCCTCTGAGAAAGCCTAATCTCAGAGGGCGTATTTATGCAGTTCGCGACTGTCGCTAACGGGTTCATATCAATCTGGATCTAACCATTCCTGATAATATATATTATGTAAAGTATGAATTAGGAAAGATAACCGGCCTGCGAGCACCCATCATTTTGCGTTCGCAGGCCGGTTGATTACTTAACTCAGGCCGTTCCACTCATACCCGATGATCAATCCAGTCTCCTCAGCATAATAGGAACAGAGTCCTCGACAAGGAAGGATCTCCACTTCGGCCTGCGGCCATTCGGACACAATCGCGCGGGCCAGCTCCTCGGCGCCCTCGGAATTGTCGACATGGTCGATATACGTCATGCCGCCACGATATCCGTCCGACCTCATGACATCGAGGATTTTCTTGATCGTCTTCTTATTACCGCGCGTTGGGGCAATCACCTTGATAGTGCCCTGCTCGCTTGCCGTTCCAAGCATGCGAATGGAAAGGCCGCTTGCAAGCGCGCTGACCAGCTTGGGCATGCGACCATTCTTGACAAGGTTGTCGAAACTCCTCAAAGAGAACTGCACCTGACTGTTCGACTCGAGCCTCTTCGCGTACGAAACGACCTCGTCGAACATCGCATCAGGATGCATCGTAAGGTACCGATCGATAAGGCGGACCATAATCTCGAGTTTTGCGCCCGCGGCTCGAGAATCAAGGATGTAGATGTTTTTGCCCATAATCTGACCACTGTGCTCGCGAGCATATTCATCCATAACGAGATTGCGGCCCATCTGAGCAGAGTCGTAGCTTCCCGAAAGATTGGAGGAGAGCGTCACGACGATGACGTTGTCGGCCAGGCGAAACAGATCCGCCCATTCGCCAGCGCTCGGACATGCCGAGCTTGATGCAGTTGCCTCCGAATGGA
>URWW01000036.1 GCA_900551665.1 uncultured Collinsella sp.
CATTCGGGGGCCTTGCGGTCCCCGAATCATCACCTGTTATCTAAACTGTTAGATTATTTAATTGCAAGCCGAAAATAGGGGTCTGAAAAATACTCGAAACAATCTGACAAGATTTATCCGCTGACAGAATAATTATCAACACTGGCAGAACTCCCATCTTTCGTAGAACGACCGGGCATATGCTCACTAATACATCCTACCTGGTGAAATATTTGCTATGGACAACAGGTGATCGAGAGGGACAAGGAGAGGAGGGGGGCATGTTGTGACCCAAATCTCGATTTATCTGACCCATAGCCGATGGGGCAGTAAAAAATGCGAGCACTTAACGATCGATGACGAATGACGGCCATTATCGTGGGGGCAATGCTCGCAATCAAGTGAAGGGAAGGAAGATGGTTGAGCGAGAAGAAAGGGATCGAGAGGTATGCGTGGACGGACCGCCGCGCGAGGGCGGCCAGGTCGTGTCCGTGGAGCGCTTGGTGCACCGCGAGCGCTTACTTCGAGATCTGAGGACGCAAGGAGAAGAAGCCGGTATCACGGTTATTGTCGCGCCGGATGGTTTTGGCAAGACGACATTACTTGTTCAGCGCGTCGCAGAAGTACGGTCGCGCATTGAGAGAGGGTCAGCCCGCATGCTGGACCTGGAGGGCCTCGACGAGGTGCAAGCGTATGAGTCGGTCAAGCGACTGTCGGAGGATCTCGATCCTCGCATGCGACCGCTTATCGCGCTTGACAACCTGACGACGCTGCAAGAACACGGCATCGAGGCGATGGTCGGCCTGCTGCGCTCCATGAGGGGTGAAGGCTTCGAAATAGTGGTGACCTGCCGACCGAGCAACAGGGCGTTTGTGGCGGCCATGGGGGATTCGTACAAGATTACGGCCCAGTCGCTGTTGGTGAAACCCCGTGAATATCCGGCGTGGGCACGCAAACTTTCGATACGAGCGGGTTGGATGTGTACGGGCTGACTCAGGGGGTCCCACGGCTTGTGGCGATGTTGGGAGATGCGACGTCGATCGACGAGATGCCGGATGCCTTTGAAAACGCGACGGTCGAGTTGTATCGAGGCGTCGTATGCGAATTGAGGAGGAGCAGGGATTCCCTGTATCGGACCGTGTGCCTGCTCATCATGAGCGGTTTTGGCAGCATGCGAGATTTCGATCGCGCGGGCATGCGCGTGCGTAAGGACAGTTGGCTTCGTCTTGCGCGAGAGTATCCGATTTTCGGGTTCGATGCGAAGGGGGACGCGTACCGATGCATGTCAAACCGTGGAGCTCCGTTTTCTGAGCTGAAATGCGAGCTCGTCCACGCGCGTCCGCTGTATGCGGTCCGCGCGGCGAAGATGATGCTGGAAGTGGGCAATATCGACGGAGCCGTTGCATTGATGCGCATGTTCGAGCGAGAGGGGGACGCGACGGCGCTCATCGCCGAATATCCCACAGCGTGTGCGCTGAGTGGTAATGGGGCGTTTTTGACGGCGCTGGTGGAACGTATGGGAGGTGTCGCGGTTTGCTCGATTCAAGTAGGCGTTGTTCTGGCCCTGTACCTGTGCGCCCTGGAGCGCGGGGATTACCGTGCTGCCCGCATCATGGCGGCGGAGCTGCGCAGGCGCTCGTCGGAGATTCTGGATGAGGTGAGTCCGAGTGCTTGGCGTGAGTCGACTGCCATGGCCGCAGTTTGGAGCGATTGCTCGGGAGTGGCGCTTCCTGACCTGAATCATGGGAAGGGGCATGATTGCGAGACGGTGGCCTCACGGCAGCTGGAGCTCCATGTGCGTGTGCAGAAGTGCATCATGGCCGGAGACGGGGCGGTGAGCATCGATGAGGGCATGGGAATCAATGAGGCTTGCCTCGGCGCGAAGGGCATCTCGATACCGGGAGTCCTCCTCGCGTGCGATCGAATTCTTCTCGACGCATTCAAGGGTGATGTGGGAGATGCTCGTACGCTCGATAGCCACCTGCAGGATGTGGCCCGGTTGTTGACGGGACGACATCTCGACCCAATTGCGTCATATGTTCGCGTGGTCGGTTCGACCTGTCGTTTGATGGCGGGCTTGCCCGTGGTGGACGAGCGTGCGTTCGTTGACGGTGGCACGGCTTCCGTTCGATGCTCCGATTTTGCCATGCAGCTGTATTGCCTGGTCGGTGAGGGTTGGCAAGATCTGGCGGTCGGGCAGATCGTGAGTGCTCAGTTCCGCGCCCAACAGGTGAAAAAGCTCGCGACCCCCGACCAAAGTTTCGTCCTGGCCTGGGCGAGTTTCTTGGAGTGCGCCGCGCATCTGCTCAATTCCTCGCATGTCGTGCTTAACGAGGAGGCTGACGAGCTCGATGCAGGGGAGGGCGAGTGCACGGTCGTGGATGCTTGGACCGTCGCACTGCTGCTCTCGGCGACTTCTCGGCTTCCCGAGCTGTCGGCATGGTGCTCTCTGCGTCGTCCGCTTCTGCTTGATGAGGGAATGCGCGCGCGGGCACGTCAGCTTGTCAGGGCGGTTGGGGAGCGTGCGATGCCCTTGGCGCGCATGCTGCCCGAGGGCTTCAGTGAGGCCGCGCCAGAAGGGAAGCGCTCAGATGTGGAGGTGCCGGCCCTGTTCGACGTGGCGTCGATCGAATCGGGCCAACGGCTGGGCCGGGTAACGATCAGCTTGTTCGGTGGATTTCAGGCGATGCGCAACGGGCATACGCTCACCGATGCGCTTTGGCGAAGGAAGAAGGCGTGTGTGATCGCAGCGCGTCTCGCGCTTGCCGGAGGCAACTTCGTGGGTCGCCAGGTGATCATGGAGGAGATGTGGCCAGATAAGGACTACAAGCATGCGCGGGAGTCCATGTATTCCTCGCTGAGCTCGCTTCGCGCCGCGTTTGGGCAGCATGCGGATGGGCCGCAATATGTTCTCACGCAAGGCGAGGGGGTTGCGTTGAACATGGAATACGTGGTGTCGGATACCGCGTGCTTCGACGCGCTCGCCCGCGACGTGCTCCTGAGGAGGACGGGAACCTCATCGCGTGAGATTATCGAGACATGCCTGAAGATCGAAGAGATATACAAAGGCCCCCTTTATGTCCCGGAGAGTGGTAACACATCGTATTACCTGCGAGTTCGCCGCGTCTATCAGATGAAGTTCGCAGATTGCATGGTGCGCGGAATCGAGGCCGCCCTTGAGATGGACGATCTGCCGTCGGCATCTTGGCTCGTGGAGGCGGCGCTTCGACAGGCGCCCTTGCGCGAGGACGTCATCAGGTGCGCCATGAGGATTTACGACAAGACGGGAAGGCGCAGGGAGATCGTGGAGCTTTACAACAACCATCTGCACCTGCTCGAGCAGGAACTTGGATCGATACCTGAGGAGGAGACGAGGATGACCTATGAGTCGATCATCGGTCGCTCGGGGACGCAGACCATGCTTTGATTGCGATGAGAAAAAAGGAGGCGCACCTGATGGCGCGCCTCCTGGTGAGTGGGAGATGGCGAGGGCGGGGTGTTTGTGCGGCCCGCCGCCGGCAGCGTTTTAACCGAGCTTGATGTGCTCGATGTCCTTACGGCTGCTCGCACGATACAGGGAGAATCGGTGGCCGATGACCTGGACGACCTCGGCGTCCACAAGATCGGCGAGCTGGTCGGCCGCCTCGCGGCAGGAGAGCAGGCTGCCGTCCTGGACGGAGCACTTGATGAGCTCGTGGGCGTCGAGCGCTTCCTCGGCCTGCTTGGCGATGGCGTCGGTCACGTCGGCCTTGCCGATATGGACGACGGGGTTGAGGTGGTGCGCGAGGGCGCGGAGCTGGCGGACCTGCTTGCCGGTGAGAGCCATGTATTCGCTCGCTTTCTGCGGAGGTAATGATTTCAGCAGGTAAACGATAGCGCAGTGGAGGCACGTCGGCAAGCGCGCACGGCGCCGGGGAGATACGCCTCCACGAGGCTCTCACGACGGTGATCGGGGAGGGGGCGGGGACAGCCTGAAAGGTCATGTCACTTCTTATGTTTCGTGAGGTATGGGGGCGGCATGGCGGGTTCGGGAACGTTAGAATGGTTGAACACGTGCAAG
The DNA here is from genome assembly GCA_900551665.1 of uncultured Collinsella sp. Classification (GTDB taxonomy): domain Bacteria; phylum Actinomycetota; class Coriobacteriia; order Coriobacteriales; family Coriobacteriaceae; genus Collinsella. The sequence goes on from URWW01000036.1 coordinate 4,040, forward strand.
CATGATATTCGCCAAAGGAGCCGCCATGTCCATCACGCCCCAGGAGATCGCCGAGACGCGCGGCATGGTCTCAGAGCACAATCTGGACATCCGCACCATCACCATGGGCATCTCGCTCATGGGCTGCGCGGACGAGAACCTCGATCGCATGTGCACGAAGGTGTACGACCATGTGACGCGCACCGCCGAGCACCTTGTCGAGACTGCAGAGGGGCTTGAGCGCGAATACGGTATTCCGATCGTTAACAAGCGCGTGGCGGTTACCCCGGTGGCTCAGATCGCGTCCGCCTGTTCTGACGAGGACCTCGTGCCGCTTGCCCATGCCCTCGATCGGGCTGCGGAGACGCTCGGCATCGACTATCTGGGCGGCTACTCGGCGTTGGTGCACAAGGGCATCGGCGATGCGGATCGTCGTCTCATGAAGTGCATTCCGCGCGCCCTCGCCGAGACGAGCCGCGTGTGCTCGAGCGTCAACGTGGCGACGCTGCGTGCCGGCATCAATATGGATGCGGTCCTCATGGCCGCCCAGACCATCATCGACGCGGCTAAGCTCACCGCCGACCGCGAGTGCGTGGGTGCTTCCAAATTCGTCTGCTTTGCGAACATGGTCGAGGACTCGCCGTTCATGGCGGGTGCCGTGCACGGATCCGGTGAGGCCGACGCCGTGATCAACGTGGGCGTGTCCGGCCCCGGCGTCATGGCGGCGGCCCTCGATGAGCTGCCCGAGGACGCCGACATGATGCAGGTCGCGGAGCGCATCAAGCAGACCGCCTTCAAGATCACCCGTGCCGGCGAGCTCATGAGCCGCGAGGCGTCGCGTCGCCTGGGTGTCGAGAAGGGCATCGTCGATCTGTCGCTCGCCCCCACGCCCGCCGTGGGAGATTCCGTGGCCCGCATTCTCGAGATTATCGGCGTTGGCCAGTGCGGTGGTCCCGGTACGACCGCTGCCCTCGCCCTGCTCAACGACTGCGTGAAGAAGGGCGGCGTCATGGCGAGCTCCAGCGTGGGCGGCCTGTCCGGCGCCTTCATCCCGGTGTCCGAGGATGCTGGCATGATCGAGGCCGCCGAAGCCGGCGCCCTCTCCCTCGAAAAGCTCGAGGCCATGACGTGCGTCTGCTCGGTGGGCCTCGACATGATCGCGGTTCCCGGCGACACGGACGTGGAGACCATCGCCGGCATCATCGCCGACGAGATGGCCATCGGTGTCATCAACAACAAGACCACCGCCGTGCGCATCATTCCGGCGATCGGTAAGGGCGTCGGTGAGTCCGTCGATTACGGCGGACTGTTCGGCCGTGCCCCGGTCATGCCGGTGAATAGCCATGCCGGCACGGTGTTCGCGCACCGCGGCGGTCGTTTCCCCGCCCCCATGAACTCTTTGAAGAACTAGCGCTTTCACCGCCACGTGGTCGCGTCCGGCAATCGGCGCGGCCTGCGGGCGGGCCCCAGGATCCGGCGCCTCGACCGCGCCCTTGTATGCGAAAGGATGCACATGGCCGACCTTACCGAACGCTTTGGAACGATGGTTTTCTCCGAAGACGTCATGAAGAAGTGGCTCCCCAAGGACGTGTACAAAAAACTCGCCGCCACCATCGAGGGCGGTGAGCCGCTTGATTTGGACGTGGCGAACGCCGTTGCCCATGCCATGAAGGAGTGGGCCATCTCCAAGGGCGCCACGCATTACGCTCACTGGTTCCAGCCGCTTTCGGGCATCACGAGCGAGAAGCACGATAGCTTCCTCGAGCCCAACCACGACGGCACCGCCATTACCAAGTTCTCCGGCAAGGCCCTGATCAAGGGCGAGTCCGATGCGTCGAGCTTCCCCAACGGCGGTCTGCGCGCCACGTTCGAGGCCCGCGGCTACACCGCCTGGGACGCTACGAGCCCGGCGTTCATCAAGGACGACGTCCTGTGCATCCCCACCGCGTTTTGCTCCTACACGGGCGAGGCGCTCGACAAGAAGACCCCGCTGCTGCGTTCGATGACGGTGCTGGACGAGCAGGCCAAGCGCGTGCTCGCCCTCTTTGGCAAGCATCCGAAGCGCGTGGTGCCTTACGTGGGTGACGAGCAGGAGTATTTCCTCATCAAGAAGGATGCTTATCGTAAGCGCCGTGACCTGGTCATTTGCGGCAGGACGTTGTTCGGTGCCGCCCCCGCCAAGGGCCAGGAGCTCGAGGAGCATTATTTTGGCGCGATTCGCCCCACCGTCTCGGCTTACATGAAGGATCTCGACGACGAGCTGTGGGCATTGGGCATTCCGTCCAAGACCAAGCACAACGAGGTCGCGCCCTGCCAGCATGAGCTTGCGCCCGTGTACTCCGAGCTCAACGCCTCGGTGGACAACAACCTGCTCATGATGGAGAAAATGAAGCTCATCGCCAGCCGTCACGACCTGGTGTGCCTGCTGCACGAGAAGCCGTTCGAGGGCATCAACGGCTCAGGCAAGCACAACAACTGGTCGCTCGGCACTGCCGATGAGAACCTGCTCGAGCCCGGTGACACGCCGCTGGAGAACCTGCAGTTCATCGTCTTCCTCACCGCCGTGATCGAGGCTGTGGACAAGTATCAGGACCTCCTGCGCGCCAGTGCCGCGAGCTGTGGCAACGATCATCGCCTGGGCGCCAACGAGGCCCCGCCGGCGATCGTGTCCATTTTCTTGGGCGATCAGCTCACCGAGGTCGTCGAGATGATCATGGACGGCGAGGCGAGCGTTCATGCCACCACCGACACACTCACCTTCGGCACGGTCATCCTGCCTAACCTTGAGCAGGACAACACCGACCGTAACCGCACGAGCCCCTTTGCCTTTACGAACAACAAGTTCGAGTTCCGTGCCGTGGGTTCCGAGGCCAACGTCTCCGATGCGAACACCGTGCTCGACACGGCGGTCGCCGAATCTCTGCGCGATTTCGCCGATGCGCTCGAGGGCGTGCCCGCCGATTCGTTCCAGGAGGCCGCGCTGGCCTACTGCGCCGAGCACCTGCGCGCGCATCGCCGTATCCTGTTCTCGGGTGATGGTTATTCCGAGGCATGGGAGCAGGAGGCCGAGCGCCGCGGTCTGTGCAACTACCGCACAACCGCCGACGCGCTGCCTGCGTTCGTCGCCGAGAAGAACATCAAGCTCTTTAGCGAGATGGGCGTGCTCACCGAGGCTGAGGCCGTCTGCCGCTACGAGGTGAAGCTCGAGAAGTACAACAAGCTCATGAACATCGAGGCGACGACGATGGTGCGCGAGGCCCGTCGCACGTACCGCCCGGTCATCACCGCGTATGCCACCAAGGTCGCAAAGGGTCTCGAAACCATTCGCGCTGCGGGGGCCGAGGCCGCCATGGCTTATGAGCAGGCGACGCTGAACGAGCTGTGCGACGGTATCACCGCCATCAATGAGTCCATCGCCCGCCTCGATGAGGTCCACGCCAAGGCCGAGGCCATCGTCGATGGTCAGGAACAGGCCAATTGCTATGCGCACGAGGTCGCTCCCGTCATGGCCGACCTGCGCGCCGCGGTGGACGCCATGGAGGAGATCGTGGCGGCTGATTATTGGCCAGTCCCGACCTACGATGATGTCTTGTTCTACGTCTAAGGTCTCTGCTATACTCTAGCGCGCTGTCCCCATCGTCTAGCGGCCTAGGACGCCACCCTTTCAAGGTGGATATCACGGGTTCGAATCCCGTTGGGGGCACCATTGCTGTGTCCGGACCCGCTCGGCTTTGTGCCGGGCGGGTCCTTTGCATAAGGGGGTCTCGGGATGGAAGCGAAACGCGTTGCCCGTGCGGGCGTTATGGCGGCGTTGCTGGCGGTGTCGGCTCAGGTGATGGTGCCGATCGGCCCTGTGCCCTTCACGCTGCAGACGTTGGTGCTCGCCATGGTGCCAGCCGTGCTCGATCCAGCGACCTCGGTGTTCACGGTGCTGGCCTATGTCGTGCTCGGTGCAGTGGGCCTGCCTGTTTTCGCGGGCTTCAACGGCGGCATCGGCGCGCTCGCCGGTCCGACGGGCGGGTTTTTGTGGGGTTTTGTCCTGGGCTGCGCGCTGGCGGGCGCATTGGCAAAAGTGCTCGATGGCAGGATCGGGGCGTATCCGCGTGCGCTCGTGTGCGCGGCCGCGCTTGTGGTCGTTTCATATGTGTGCGGAACCGTCCAGCTCATGGCGCTCATGAATCTCGACCTTGCGGGGGCGCTCGCCATCGCGGTGATCCCCTTTGTGGTTCCCGATGCGGTTAAGATCGCAGTTGGAGCACGCTTGGGCTGCACCGTGGCGCGCGTGGTGAAATGAAAACGCCCATCGCGTGATCGATATGAATGAACCGGCCCCCATGGTTGCATGGGGGCCGGTTGCGTTCGAATCGAGGTGCCACACGGGCGGTGGCGCCGAGCGTTCCTTAGGGCAGCAGCTTCATCGCGGCTGCGCGGGCCGAGAGCTCGCGATCGTCATTGAGCGGGGACAGCGGCAACGGGGCTTCTGCCTGTGCATCGCCGGCGGAGCGGCGGCGTTCGAGCGCTCGCTCGATGAGCCAGTCGGCCAGGTCGGGGTTCTTGGAGAGCGCGGGACCGTGCAGATAGGTGCCGATCAGGTTGCGATGCAGGCAGCCTTCGAGTCCGTCCTTGCCATTGTTGCCCGTACCGGGAACCGTCGAGACGCCCAGCGGATGCTCGCATTCATCGAGGAACGTACGGCCGCCGTGGTTTTCAAAGCCGACGAACGGGTCGCTCGAAAGTTCGGTTTTGACCGCGACGTTGCCGGTCAGGCGCCCGTCGCCGCGGACGGTGTCGGCTGCGATGATGCCGAGGCCCTCGATCTTGTCATCGCCCATGTAGTAGGAGCGACCGAGGAGCTGGTAGCTACCGCAGATGGCGAGCATGACGCCGTCGTCCTCGACGTAGGCGCTGAGCTCGTCGCGTCGCGAACGCAGCTCATGGGCGACGGCGAGCTGGTCGCGGTCCGCGCCGCCGCCGATCAAGACGATGTCGGCGGTTGCGAGGTCGAGCTCGTCGCCCATGTGAACGTTGTCGATTTGGGCGGGGATGTCACGCCATGCGCAGCGCCGCTCGACGACCATGGCATTGCCGCCATCGCCGTACAGGTTCAGGGCATCTGGGTAGAGGTGGACGATGCGAAGCGGTCGGTCGAGAGCGGTGGGTGCGGGAAGCTCATCGCCTGTGGCGACAGCTGCCTGCTCGCTGCGCGCGGTCTGGTCGACCTGGGGCGCCGTGATGCTCCCATCTTCCGAGCTCAGGCGTTTGAGATCGGCTACAACAGGCGGGAACGCCGTGTAGTTGGCGACGGCGAAGAAGTCGTCTTCAGAGGGTTCGGCGGCGACGGATGCGAGCGCCTGCTCGACGCTCTCCACGATCTGGGCGTCGATGCCGGCGTATTTGAGGCGGACCTGCAGGTCGTTGGCACGCGAGCCGCCCACAAAGGCGCGAATTCCCGGAGCTTCGGCGAGGCACTCGAAGTCGACGTCCCAAATCCAGGAGACATCGCGACCGTCGGCTTCGGCATCGTTCAGGAAAAAGGCCATGAGGCGGCCGTTCGATGCCTTGATCTGCTGAATTTGGCGGTCGAAGCCGACCGGGTTCTTGGCGAGATCGCTCGCCACCGTGCGGCCCATGGCCCGCCAGCGCGTCATGCGCCCGCCCGTTGGGACGTAGGCGTCGAGCACGTCCTGGAAGCGCGAGGGGTCGGCGCCCAGGGCGCAGGCTGCGGTGCAGGCGGCCATGATGTTGTACACCATATACAAGCCGTTGTAGGCGGTGGTAAAGGCGAGCTCGCGGGCGGAGTCTTCGTTGCGGCCCGGTAGATGCAGGCAGAACGAGTAGCCGTCCCCGGAGAGGGAGACGTCGTGCGTCCATGCCTCGAGTTTGGGGCGCTCCCAGCCGCATGCGGGGCAGCGGTAGGCGCCGAGCTGGCCATACTGCAGGTATTCGTATTCGAGCGCCGCATTGCACTTGGCGCAAAAGCGCGACTCGGCCATGCGTGATGTCTCAGTTCCCGTGGCTCCCTGGATGCCGAGCGGCACGCGCGGGTTGGGCACACGGTCGGCGATGGCGGTGCACAAGGGATCGTCGGCGTTGAAGATGAGGACGGTCTCGGGCGAGGAGGCCAGGGCGCCGGCGATCGCATCCTGCGTGTGGTCGATTTCGCCGTAGCGGTCAAGCTGGTCGCGGAACAGGTTGAGTAGTACGAAGTGCGTGGGCTTGAGGCGCGGCAGCACGCGGACCGTGTAGAGCTCGTCGCACTCGAATACGCCCACTCGCACGGTGCCCGCGGTGCGACGGCGCTCGGAACTGGCCTCGAGCAGCGCGCCGGTGATGCCGGTCTCCATGTTGTTTCCCGCGCGGTTGCACACGCAGGTGAGACCACTTGCGCTCACGGCGTCGGCGATAAGGTTAGTCGTGGTGGTCTTGCCGTTGGTGCCGGTGACGACGACGCTCGCGTCGAGCAGGTCGGCGAGGTGGGCGATGAGCTCCGGATCGATCGCCAGGCCGATTTTGCCGGGCAGGGCGCCGCCGCTGCGGTGCAGGACGGAGCGGAGGCCCCAGCGGGCGATGCCGGCGGCCGTGGTGGCGATGTTGGAGGTGATGCTCATGGGAGCTCCTGTCGTGATGGTGCCTATTGCTGGTTGGCGGCGGCGTAGCGTGCGCGGCTGCGCTGCTCGGGCGTCATGCGGCTGCGCGGGGAGTAGATGACGTTGGTGCGGCAGTATTCGACGCACAGGTCGCATCCGGCGCAGGCATCGCGGTCGATGCGGAAGATCGGCGGCGTGAATGCAATGGCGGGGCAGCCGGTGATTTGCTGGCAGCGATGGCAGCTCGTGCATGCGTACTGGTCGATCTCGACGGGTTCGGCCTGGAACTCGCCGCGCTGCAGTTGGGCGCAGGGGGAGGCGAACACGACGGCATGGACGCCGGGCCGCGCGAGGGCCCCGTGAAGCACGTCCGAGCTCTTCTGGCTGTCAAAGGGGTCGACGATCGCCGCGTCGTCGCATCCGAGTTCGAGGGCTCGTGCGGCGAGCGCTTCGAGGGCGCCGACCGTGAGGAACTCCTTGCTCGAGGCGAGCACGGCGAGGACGGTGACGTGTCCCTCGGCGGGCAGTGAGTGAAGCACCTCGGCGGCGTTCTCAGCTGCAAGGTCGGCATCGGGGATGAAATGGATGACCGCTTCGCACGCCGGCTCCTCCGACGTCCCACCCGTCGGCACCGCGACCTTGTATCGGTCGAGCAGCGCCTCCTCGCCGCCGGGACAGGCGGTGGCGGCGGGGTGCATGGGGCCGACGTTCGCGCAGCCGGCGTTGCCGCAGATGACGCGGCCGCGCCCGCGACCCAGGGCCTCCTTGCAGGCGATGTAGGCGGCACGGTGCGGACAGCCGGGGCAGGACACGCCGGGCGGGGTCTGGTTCTCCGTGCTCATCCTATGCCTCCTCGCCGGTGTAGGGTTCGCGGCTCAGCAGTTCGAGCTCGAAGGTGAGCGTGTGGCCGGCCATGGGGTGGTTGAAGTCGAACAGCGTGTCGGCATCGTCCGCCACGCGGATCACGCGGGCGAGCTGCTGGTAGCCCTCGCCGTTCATGAGGTAGATGAGCTGGCCCGGGATGAGGTCCTCGTAGTTGGGGATCTCGATGGTGGGCATCGTGTAGAGCAGGCGCGGATCGTGCTCGCCGTAGGCGTCCTTGGGCTCGAGGCGCACAGTCTTCTTCTCGCCCGGCTCCATGCCGAGTACGGCGACCTCGAATCCGGGCACGACCTCGTGGTTGCCCTCCACGTAGGTGAGGGGGGTGCGGCCGATGGTGGTGTCGAACACCTCACCGTCCTCGAAGGAGCCGGTGTAGTGCACCGTCACGCGGTGCTTGAGGGAGAAGTCGGTCACGGTGATCCTTTCAGGGTCGATGGTCACGAGGCAAGCCTATCATGCGCTTGCGATCTAAAAGCCATAGCGGCGGGCGAAGTCGTCGGCTGCGGCGCGCACGCCGTCGACGCTTTCCGCCCACAGGGTGAAATCGGGCGTGTCGGCGATGATGCCGTCCGCCTCCCACACGGCTTGATGGGCGAGGTCCCATGCCTCGAGCGCGGGAGGTCGCACGGGAAGATACGGGTCGTGGTAGGTGGGGTTCAGCAGGAAGAACGCCCCGCCTTCGCAACGCGTGGCGAAATCCTTGAGGGCGCGGCGCGCGCTGCGGGTCTGTCCGAGCTTGTAGAGCAGCAGCGTGCGTCCAAGGCCGAACCAGGGGAGCTCCTCGACGTCCGGCCCCGCCTCCTGCACGGCTTGGAAGAACGCGTCTTCATCCTCAAGGCGTGCGAGGGCGAGCAGCAACGTGCCCACGGCGTAATTAGGAAAGCCCTTTGCGCGCATGACGGTTCGGGCGTGAGCGGCAGCCGATCGGTAGCGGGCGGTGAAGATGGATCCCTGGGCGAGTGCTTCCAGGATGTGGAGCCAGCCGATCAGGTGGGGGTCGGAGGCGGTGAGTTCGCTCGCGCTCGTTCCGTCTGCCAGCGCCTCAGGTGCCCAGAGACCGTCGACGTCCGGATCGAAGCCGGGATGCGTTGAGATGATCATCTCGCGTGCCTCGCGCTCGAGCTTGAGCATGTCGGAGAGGCAGGCGTCGAGGGGGACTTCGGCGAGCTGGATGGAGACGAGCCGGGCGTCCAGGCAGGTGGCGTCCTCGGCGATGATGTTGGCGAGCTGCTCGCGCGCTTGGGAGAACAGCTCGCCACGGCCACGCTCGAACTCGTCGTCGGGGAGGCCCTCCATGCGCAGGAGCCCGTCGGTTAGTTCTCCGTGTACGCGGGAGTAGGACAGCAGCGCCTGCGCATGCACGTTTGCGGCGTAGCGCTCGGGTTCGGCGGCGATTTGCTCGCGCACGAGCTCGCGTGCGCCCTCCGTCAAGCCGGGGTGTTCTTGGATATAGAGTCGTTCCAGGTATGCGGGAACATAGACACGCGGGTCCATCAGCGTGCGCCTCCAATCGGGCCGCCGCCCTCGACCTGGGCGATCATGGCGCGATCTTGGTCGGTAAGTGCGGCCTGCACCAGCTCATGCTCGGCGATCCAGATGGCGAAGCTGGCGGCGTCGGGCGTGCCCATGCCCTCTTGAAGCAGGGGCGTCGCTTCAGAGAGGGCGAGTATCAGCTCGTCGTCGCTGCCGGGCTGTACGTGCACGCGCGAAAAAACGCCGTCGGGAAACTCGGCCTGGAAGTAGAGTGCTTGGGCGGGGTGGGGGTAGGAGCGCATGAGGGCCTGGAGCAGCGCGGTGGCGCGGTCGAAGTCGAAGGCGCGGTAGGCGAGGCTCATCTCGGCGATGAGGGACCATGCGTCGGGCCGATGGCCGCCGAGGCGGCCGGAGCGGGAGGAAGCACGGTCCTGGTAGGCTGCGGCGTGGTGTGAGCGAAAGCGCCTGAGCTCCTCGGCCTCGACCTCGAGTTTGCCCAGTGCGAGCATGCCTGTGTGCCGCGCACCCGCCAGGTCGAGCGGATTGGCCTCGAGGGCGCGTTCGGCATAGGAGAGCGCCATGCGGTAACGGCCGGCGATGAGCAGGCGCGAGGCGAGCGCGGCGAGCCAGCGCTGATGCGCGCGGCGACCGAGGTCGTGGGCAAACTCCTGCTCATAGGGGCCGGCAGCGCTTTCGATGAGCGTTTTCAGGTCATCCTCGACGGCGGGGAGGTTTTCGATGAGATAGTCGATGAGCGCATCGTCGGAGAGGGAGCGCATGGTTGCGAGCATGCGCTGCGCGTCCCAATTCCGAGGGTCGAGCTCGACGGCCTCGCGTAGGTAATCCTCGGCTTGGGAGAACAGCTGCTCGGCCTCTGCCTCGGAGGGGGCGAAGGGCGCGCGGTAATCTGCGAGCTCGGTCGCCATGGCGACGAGGTGGAACGATCGGTCCCGATCGGTGTGGATGAGGGTCGCCGGGTCGAGGCGGTAGGTCTCGCTGGCGCGCTCGATGAAAGCGGCGTCGCTCGCGGGGTCAGCGCCTTCGCGCTCCATGGCGGCGAGGATGAGCCGCAGGCAGTCCTCTTGGACGGGGTCGAATGCCATGTCGCTCCTAGTCGATACGGTATGAATGCGCGCCCGAGGGCGCGTCGATACAGGTGGTTCGGCGGCGTGTGCCGCGTGATGAGACGGCCGCGATCGTTGCGCGGTGCGTCTCGATGACCTTTTAGTTTACCGATTGAAGGGCGGGGAGACTACCGTAGGGCGGCGGCGTCCGATTCTTCCGCAACAACTTCAACGACCAGCCCGTGGGGAAGACATACGATCTGCTCGCCTGCCTGTGAGATGGGCGCATGCTCGACGCAGACCTGGTTGCCGCAGTTGGCGCTTTTCACCTCGACGCGGCCCTTCGAGATCGAGACGACGTTCTTGCCGCCGTCGGCATCTTGCCCGCTGCCAGTGCCATTCGTCTCGACGGTGAAAGTGACGTCGCGCGCGAGTTTGTCGACGCGGCGGAAGCCGTCCTTGGATTGGGTGACGACGACCGGTCCGTTCGCCGACGTATTCCTACCGTTCGCGTAGTTTATGAGCCACCATGCGCCTCCGCCCACAAGAGCGAGCAAAAGCGCGGCTATCAGGCATAAATCGCCGGTTTTGAGGCGGTGCTTCACGTGTTCTTCTTCCGGGTCGCGTAGTCCAGTCACCCATGGTACCAGGTCTTTTGATTGGCTGCGTCCGGGATGGCCCACACGGGCGAGTGCGGTGGAGCGAGGCGCGGAGCGATACAATATGCGTGTCTGCGGGCACGTTGCCATCCGATGATAAAACGATACATCATTGAAGGCCGAGCAATCCGTCCGCACCCGAATACGGTCCTTACGCGGAGCCAAAAAGGGGGTTCCGCGCGTGAACGCGGGGTGACCCGCGACTTGGGAGGTACGCAATGGGACGTTTTACCAATCCGCGTGATCTGTACTTCGGTGAGGGTGCCCGCCATGAGGTCAAGAACCTCAAGGGTGAGCGCGCCATGATCGTAACCGGTGGCGGCTCGATGCGCCGCGGCGGTTTCCTGCAGGACGTTGAGGCCGACCTCAAGGAGGCCGGTTTCGAGGTTGAGATCTTCGAGGGCGTCGAGTCCGACCCGTCCGTCGAGACGGTTATGAAGGGCGCCAAGGCCATGGAGGCCTTCCAGCCCGATTGGATCATCGGCATCGGCGGCGGCTCGCCCATCGACGCCGCCAAGGCCATGTGGCTGTTCTACGAGTATCCCGAGGAGACCTTCGAGCAGGCCGTCGTGCCCTTCTCCTTCCCGGAGCTCCGCCGCAAGGCCCACTTCTGCGCCATCGCCTCGACCTCCGGTACCGCGACCGAGGTCACCGCGTTCTCCGTCATCACCGACTATGAGAAGGGCATCAAGTACCCGCTGGCCGACTTCAACATCACGCCCGATGTCGCCATCGTCGACCCCGAGCTCACCTACACCATGCCCGCGAAGCTCTGCGCCCACACCGGCATGGACGCGCTGACCCACGCCATCGAGGCCTACGTCTCCACCGCCGGCTCCATGTACACCGACGGCAACGCGCTGCACGCCATCCGCGAGATCGTCGAGTGGCTGCCCAAGTCCTACCAGGGCGACCATGAGGCCCGCGCCCACATGCACGACGCCCAGTGCATTGCCGGCATCGCCTTCTCGAGCGGCCTGCTCGGCATCGTTCACTCCATGGCCCACAAGACCGGCGCCGCCTTTACCGGCGATCACATCATCCACGGCTGCGCCAACGCCATGTACCTCGGCAAGGTCATCCAGTTCAACGCCCGTGACGAGCGCGCCAAGAGCCGCTACGCCTTCATCGCCAAGGACGTCCTGCACCTCGCCGGTGAGACGGAGGACGAGCTGGTCGAGGCTCTGGTCCAGAAGATCCGCGACCTCAACGACGCCCTCGACATCCCGCAGGGTATCAAGAACTACGGCCAGTACGGCGTGAAGGCCGACGAGTCGATCATCGACTACGAGGAGTTCGAGGCCAAGAAGGCCGACGTGGCCGCCAACGCCATCCTCGACGCCTGCACCGGCTCCAACCCGCGCCAGCCGACCCAGGAGGAGATGGAAAAGCTGC
>URWW01000037.1 GCA_900551665.1 uncultured Collinsella sp.
TTGCGCGATTGGACGCATGATCGCCATCGTACCGTTGACGATGCGCCCTTTGGTGGCGGCGCCGGCATGCTCATGAAGGTCGAGCCCCTTCATGAAGCGATTTGCGATATCTCGTCGAGGGGGGAGTGCCCGCCCCGCGTCGTGTTTTTCACCCCGTGCGGCGAGCCCTTCACGCAAGAGGTCGCCGAACGACTCTCTGCATGCGAGCGCATCCTGTTCGTCTGCGGACGTTACGAGGGTATGGATGAGCGCGCCTATGACCTCGCCGACGAGCGCCTTTCGATTGGCGATTACGTTCTGACCGGCGGTGAGCTTCCCGCCCTCGTGGTCTCCGACGCCATCATCCGCTTGATCCCCGGCGCGCTCGGCAACGACATGGGCAGCGTCGACGAGTCGTTCTCGACTTCCGATGACGGCGGATTGCTCGAATACGCCCAGTACACGAGGCCCGCTGATTTCAACGGATCTTCCGTTCCGGACGTCCTGCTCTCGGGCGACCATGCAAAAGTCGCGGCTTGGCGCCGCTCGAACGCCATCGAGCGCACTTGTCGTTGGCGCCCCGACCTCATCGACTCTGCGCGCCTGACCGATGACGAGCGCCGGCTTGCTCTCGAGCTGATCGAGCAGTTCCATCCCGGCGATGATCAGGCTGCATCTGGTGGGGAGGCCGTCGATGAGTGACATCTCCGAGGCCCTTGACGGCACTGCTGCCCAATCTGCGTCTTCGAGTGAGTCCGAGCGCCTGGATGGACCTGATCGCGAGCCCAAGTGGAAGGGGCTTCTCGAGTGGCTCGGCGTCTTTGTTGTCGCCTTCGCCGTCTTCGCCCTGATTCGCGTGTTCGTTGTCTCGCCATTCGTTGTTCCGAGCGGCTCCATGGAGCCGACCATTCTTGTCGGCGATCAGGTTTTCGCCCAGCGCGTCAGCGCGCATCTCGGTGATACGCCCGAGGTCGGCGACATCGTCGTGTTCAAGAATCCCGTCTCCGATTCCAGCCACGAGATCTTGGTGAAGCGCGTCGTGGCACGCGCCGGCCAGACGGTCGATTTAATCGATGGGCAGGTGTATGTCGACGGGGTCGCCTTGAAGGAGCCCTATGTCGTTGGCGAGAGCTACCCGCTGCCCATGCAGGCTCCGGGGGTTTCTATCGACTACCCGTATGTCGTTCCAGAGGGTTCGCTGTGGATGATGGGGGACAACCGTGAGAACTCCTCCGATTCCAGGTACTTTGGGGCCGTTCCCACGGACAACGTCGTGGGCACTGTCTTTTTCCGATATTGGCCGTTCTCTCGGATCGGCTCGATGTAACGCTAGAATATAAGGTTGTTCGACCGTACGAATGAGGGGGAGCGCCGCAGGATGAATCCGAACGCATTGACCTTCCAAGAGATGATTCTCAAGCTCGAGGAGTATTGGGCCGGCCATGGCTGCACCGTCATGCAGCCCTACGATTCCGAGGTGGGTGCCGGTACGTTCCACACCGCCACGCTGCTTCGCAGCCTCGGCAAGAAGCCGTGGCGCGCGTGCTACCCGCAGCCCTGCCGCCGTCCCGCCGACGGCCGCTATGGTGAGAATCCCAATCGCATGCAGCATTATTACCAGTTCCAGGTGCTCATCAAGCCGAGCCCCGAGAACTCCCAGGAGCTGTACCTGGATTCTCTGACCGCCATCGGCCTCGATCCTGCCGAGCACGACGTCCGCTTCGTCGAGGACGACTGGGAGAGCCCGACGCTCGGCGCCTGGGGCCTCGGTTGGGAAGTTTGGCTGGATGGCATGGAGGTCACCCAGTTCACCTACTTCCAGCAGGTCGGTGGCATCGAGTGCGATCCGGTTCCCGTTGAGATCACCTATGGACTCGAGCGCATCGCAATGTACGCGCAGGGCGTCACGAGCGTCTACGACCTGGTCTGGAGCTACCTGCCCGACGGCACGCCCATGACCTACGGTGAGGTCTTCCTCGAGAACGAGCGTGAGTTTTCCGCTTACAACTTCGAGGTCGCCAACGTCGATATGATGCGCCAGAAGTTCGATGATTTCGAGGCCGAATGCCATGCATGCCTCGAGGCCAAGCTCCCGCTGCCCGCCTATGACTGCGTCATGAAGTGCAGCCACAGCTTCAATATCCTGGATGCCCGCGGAGCCATTTCCGCCACTGAGCGCGCGGCGTACATCCTGCGCGTCCGCACGCTCGCCAAGGCGTGCTGCGAGTCCTATCTGGCCGAGGTCGCCGGTGATGCGGCCGCGTCCGACAGCGTTGAGAAGGGGGAGGTGGCCTAAGTGGCGAACACCCGTGATTTCCTGTTCGAGCTCGGTGTCGAGGAGATGCCCTCCGCCCCGCTCAACAATGCCGTCAAGCAGCTTGAATCCCTGATGGGCAAGGGTCTCGACGAGGCCGGGCTCGCCCACGGCGCGATTCGCGTCATCTCTTCGCCGCGCCGTTTGGCCGTGCTCGTGAGCGACGTCGCCGAGGCGACGGAGGAGATCCACTCCGTCCTGCGTGGTCCCTCTGCCAAGATCGCCTTCGACGCCGAGGGCAATCCCACCAAGGCCGCCGAGGGTTTTGCCCGCAAGAACGGCCTCACCGCCAGCGAGTTGGTCCGTCGCGAGGATGCCGATGGCACCGAGTACGTCTTTGCTGAGCAGAACACCCCCTCCGAGCCCGCGCTTCCCATCCTGACGCGCGTGTGCGAAGGCCTCATCCCGTCCATCCAGTGGCCGAACTACCGTAGCCAGCGTTGGGGCAGCGAGCATGCCACCTTCGTGCGTCCGGTCCGTTGGATCTGCTGCCTCTTCGGTGAGGAGGTCGTCCCGGTCTCCTTTGCCGACGTTGTGAGCGGCAACACCACGCGCGGTCATCGCGTGCTTTCCCCCGGTGAGCACCTCGTCGCCAGCACGGATGCCTACGAGGATGTTCTCGAGTCCGCCCATGTCCTGTCCGCCGAGCGTCGCGAGCAGGTCATCCGCGAGGGTATCGCCAAGGTCGAATCCGAGCTCGGCGTGCGCGTCGATACGCCTGCGAAGGTGTTCGACGAGGTCGTCAACCTCTGTGAGTGGCCGACGGTCCTCGTGGGCCACTTCGACGAGGAGTTCCTGAACGTCCCGTCCGAGATCATCTGCGAGTCCATGCTGTCCAACCAGCGTTACTTCCCGACGTATGACGCCCAGGGCAATCTGACCCGTGCGTTCGTCGTTGTCTCCAACGGCGACCCCAAGGCCAGCGCCACCGTGATCGACGGCAATGAGCGCGTCGTCCGCGCGCGCCTCTACGACGCCAAGTTCTTCTACGATGAGGACCTCAAGGTCGACCTCGAGGTGTTCCGTGAGCGCCTGGCCTCCGTCGGCTTCCAGCAGAAGCTCGGCACCGTGCTCCAGAAGTCCGACCGCATGGAGGACCTGGCCCTCGCCATCGCTCGCGAGGCCCATCTCGGCGCCCATGCGGCGTCCAGCGCTCAGCGTGCCGCCCACCTGGCCAAGGCCGACCTCGTGTCCTCCGCGGTCGTCGAGTTCACCAGCCAGCAGGGCGTGATGGGTGGCTACTATGCCACCGCTGCGGGCGAGGAGCCCGAGGTTGCCGCCGCCATTCGCGATCATTATCGTCCCCGCTTTGCCGGCGACGATCTGCCCGAGGGCATCGCCGGTTGCATCGTTGCTGTTGCCGACAAGCTCGACACCATCGCGGGCATGTTCGCAATCGACGAGCCTCCCACCGGCTCCAAGGACCCCTTCGCGCTGCGCCGTTCCGCCATCGGCGTCCTCAACATCCTTCGCACGCGTCTGAAGTGCGGGTATGAGGCTATCGTCGACGCTGCGCTCGAGGGCTACCTGGAGCAGGGCCTTGAGTTCGACAAGGCTGCCGTGGCTGCATCCGTCTGCGCGTTCATCAAGGGCCGCATGGCCCAGATGGCCCGTGATGAGAAGGTTTCCGCCGACACCGTGGCCGCCGTTTCCGACGGCGACGTCACCGTTCCGGTGCACTTCTTCGAGCTCGCGCATGCTCTCGAGGAGGCCCGCGCCAACGACCGCGAGTCCTTCACCAACCTCGCCACCGCTTATGCGCGTGCCGCTCACCTCGCCGACGCTGAGCTCGGCATCGAGGTCGATCGCAATCTCATGGGCGACGCCGAGCTTGCCCTGCTGGATGCGACCGATGCCGCGCGCGATGAGGTTGCATCGGCGCTTGACGCTCGCGATTTCAAGGCCGTCATCGCCGCCCTTGCGGCCCTGCGCGGTCCCATCGACGCGTTCTTCGACGACGTCATGGTCATGGACGAGGACATGGCCGTTCGCGAGAACAGGCTCCGCTTGCTCAACCGCTTCGAGAGCGTGTTTGCCGGCATTGCCAACATCGGCGAGATGGCGCGCAAGTAGTGCTTGCTTCGCAGCGTTCATAGCTTGATAGGAGGGTCCGCGAGGGCCCTCTTTTCATGTGGGAGCGGCTCAGCCATGCGGATTGTTCGCGGCCGCCGTTCATCCAAATGGATGGTCTTTTCGGCGCCCGACGTTGGGGCCGTACGCTATAGTCGCCTTGTGTGAAGACCCGTCTGAAGGGTGGCTCCATGACCAAGCGTTTAGCACGCCACGTCGTCCTCGTCGTTTCCGATTCGCTGGGTGCGACGGGTTATGAAGTCGCCCGTGCTGCATGCGGCCAGTTCGACGGAGTCGAGATCGCCGTCGAGCGTCTGACCAAGGTGAAGGACGCCAAGGTGGTCGAAGGGGCTGTCCGACAGCTCTTGGGCGAGGGGAGGGCGCTCAGCGTTCTGTACACCATCGCCGACGGTGCCTTGCGCGCCGAGGTCGGTGAGCGGCTTCGGGCAATGGGCATCAACGGTGTCGACGTGCTCGGTCCGGCGGTCCAGGCATTGAGTGAGAGCTCGGGAGTCGCGCCGAGTGGTATTGCAGGGTCCATCCATCGTACGGATGAGGAGTATTTCAAACGCATCGAGGCCATGGAGTATTTCGTCGAGCATGACGATGGCCGTGGTGCCGATGACTTGGATGACGCCGACATCGTCCTTATCGGTATCTCGCGCACCGGCAAAACACCGCTGTCCATGTACCTCGCCCATCTTGGGTATCGCGTTGCGAACATTCCTCTCGTTCCGGGCGTGGAGCCGCCGTCGTCCCTGTTCTCCGTCGATCCTGGAAAGGTCTTCGGACTCATCTCCACAACCGAAGTCGTTTCGACGATCCGTGACCGACGCCTCGGCGACGATATGAGTCGCGCCGTCGCTTCCGGCTATGCCGATCCCGAGCGCGTCCGTTCGGAGATGGATGAGGCCCGGGCGCTCATCAAAAAGCTCGGATGCATCACCGTTCGTACGGATGGAAAGGCAATCGAGGAGTCCGCCGCGGAGATTCTCGAGCGCATGAGGCAGGTGCGCATCGGTCGCGAACGCCGTCGAGAACGCCTGGATGCGCAATCGATTTAGCATATTCTAGCTGCGGTGGTATCTTCATCAGGTAACCACATGTGCGACCGTCTGCCGCGCACACTGCGCCGCTCGGCCCCATATCCCCGCATCTTCACAGGTATTTCCAATCGCCCCCGTAGAGTTCCCTTAACCCGCAGAAGCGCGGTATGGCAAACGATATGGCCCGGCTTCGGGCCGATAGGGGGTCAGTGTGACTACGATGCAGCGCGTGTACAAATTCGGTGGCGGCGTGGCCTCGCCCGACGTGACCGAGGGCGACGCCTCGAAAAATTACATCCTCGGCGGCAAGGGCGCTAACCTCGCCGAGATGTGCCGTATCGGCCTTCCCGTGCCTCCGGGCTTTACCATCACGTGCCAGACCTGCGTCGAGTATGACGAGGCGGGGAACAGCTGGCCCGATGGCGCCCTCGACGAGATCGAGGCGGCGACGCGCGATCTTGAGGCTCGCATGGGAAAGCGCCTGGGAGATGCTGAGGATCCGCTGCTCGTCTCGGTCCGCTCCGGAGCTCCGTTCTCCATGCCGGGCATGATGGACACCGTGTTGAACCTCGGCCTCAACGATGAATCCGTGATGGGCCTCATCGCCCAGACCGACAACCCCCACTTCGCATGGGATTCGTACCGCAGGTTCATCCAGATGTTCTCCAACGTGGTGCTGGGTATCGATGCCGACCTGTTCGAGAACGCCATCGCCGAGCGACGCCTGATCGCCGGTGTCCGCACCGATGCCGAGCTCTCCGATGAAGATCTCCGCGATCTTGTCGACGAGTTCAAGGCGATTTTCGCCCGAGAGGTCGATGCTGGCGCGTATCCCGAGCTCGTCGTGGACGGGACTGTCACCTTCCCCGCAGATCCCCGCCTTCAGCTTCGCTTGGCCATCCAGGCCGTGTTCGGCAGCTGGATGAATGAGCGCGCCTGCATCTACCGCCAGCGCAACCGCATCCCCGACGATCTCGGCACCGCCGTAAACGTCCAGGTCATGGTATTCGGCAACAAGGGGGAGACTTCCGCGACCGGCGTCGCGTTCACGCGCGACCCCGCTTGCGGCGCTCGGGGAACCTATGGCGACTTCCTCGTGAATGCGCAGGGCGAGGACGTTGTCGCCGGCATCCGCAACACCGAGCCCATCTCCGATCTCGCCAGCGTCCCTGGCCTGGAGGAGGCTGCGGCCGAGCTTGACCGCGTCTTCGGTATCCTTGAGGGCCATTATCGCGATATGTGCGACATCGAGTTCACCATCGAGCAGGGCAAGCTTTGGATGCTGCAGACGCGTGCAGGCAAGCGCACGGCTGCAGCGGCGTTGCGCATTGCGATCGACATGGTCGAGGAGGGGCTCATCTCCCGCGATGAGGCGCTTATGCGCATCGATCCCTCTCAGCTCGATCAGCTCTTGCATCCTCAGTTCGACACCACCGCCGCCGTCGACGTGCTTGCGCGCGGCCTCAACGCGAGCCCCGGAGCCGCCGTGGGCGAGATTGTCTTTTCCTCCGATGACGCCGTCGCCGTTCATGAGGCCGGGCGCCCCGCAATCCTTGTGCGCTGGGAGACAAACCCCGATGACCTCAAGGGCATGGTCGCCGCCGAGGGTATCTTGACGAGCCATGGCGGGAAGACGAGCCATGCCGCCGTTATCGCGCGCGGCATGGGGACGCCGTGCGTGTGCGGTGTCGAGAGCTTCCGCATCGATGCCGCCGCGAAAGAAGTCCACGTCTTGGGTACCGATATCGTGCTGCACGAAGGCGATGTCATCTCCATCGACGGCGGTCAGGGCATCGTTGTCGCCGGCGCGGTCCCGCTGGTCAAGCCCGAGCTGACCGGAGACCTTGACACCGTTCTCAACTGGGCGGACGAGGTTCGCCTCGATGAGTCCCACGGGCGCGGCTACCACGTGCGCGTCAACGCCGATAACCCAGAGGATGCCGAACTCGCCCTTGAGTTCGGTGCCGAGGCCATCGGCCTGTGCCGCACGGAGCATATGTTCCTCGGCGATCGCAAGCAGATCATCCAGTCCTTCATCCTCTCCGATGATGCCGATGTGCGCGCCAAGGCGCTCGAGGACCTGCTCGCCGTCCAAACTGAGGACTTCGTCGCCATGCTGCGCTCCATGACCGGACGCGCCATGGTCATCCGGCTCATCGATCCGCCGCTGCATGAATTCCTCGACGACCCTCGTGAGCTTGCCGTTAAAATCGCGCGCAAAGAGGCTCTGGGCCAGGACGTTTCCGATGACCGCGAGCGCCTGCGCCTCATCGACGGGATGATGGAGTCCAACCCCATGCTTGGCCTTCGCGGCGTGCGACTTTCCATCGTCTATGCCGACCTTCCGTTGATGCAGGTGCGCGCCGTCGCGTCCGCCGCCGCCCGCCTCAAGCTCGAGGGCTTTGATCCGCGCCCCGAGATCATGATTCCGCTCGTTTCCATCACCGAGGAGCATGTACAGACCCGTGCGGTCGCCGAGCGCGTCATCATGGATGTCGAGGCGGAGTACGGCGTGAAACTCGACATTCCCATTGGAACCATGATCGAGTTGCCGCGCGCTTGCCTGGTCGCCGACGAGATCGCAGTCCATGCCGACTTCTTCTGCTTCGGTACGAACGATCTCACGCAGACGACCTTCGGCTTCTCGCGAGACGACGCCGAGGCCAAATTTCTTCCCGCCTATTTGCATGAGAAGGTACTGGCTGCAAATCCCTTCGAGACCGTCGATCCCGCCGTCCTCGAACTGGTGAAGATGGCCGTCGACAAGGGTCGTGCCGTCACGCCCGAAATGCATTTCGGCGTCTGCGGTGAGCACGGCGGCGACCCGACGTCGATCGTCGACTTCTTCAACACGGCAGGCGTGGACTATGTGAGCTGCTCTCCGTATCGCGTCCCGCTCGCTCGACTCGCGGCCGCACGCGCCAAGCTCATCTCCGCTCGCTAACGGCGCGAACCGACATTCGACCCCCTTTATTCGCGGTGGCTGCATTCGTGCGGCCACCGTACTTTTGGTGTACTTTCGTTCACATGCAATCGAATGGATACAATAATTTCCGTATGCGTGTACCCACCTCGTCGCATATGACTTTGAATTGCGCGGCGGCATCGACCGTCGTTTTCGTTATCGTGCAATCGAAAGGAGCCACATCAGTCTATGGCAACCAACAATAAGAAATCTAACGTGACGCTCAAGGTCATCCCCCTGGGCGGCCTTGACGGCATTGGCAAGAACATGACCGCCTTCGAGTGCGGCGATGACATGGTGCTCGTCGATGCCGGCCTCATGTTCCCCGACGACAACCAGCCCGGCATCGACCTCGTCCTGCCGGACTACACCTACGTTCTCGAGAATGAGCACAAGCTTCGCGGCATCATCATCACCCATGGCCATGAGGATCATACGGGTGCGCTGCCGTACCTCCTGCAGGACCTCAACAACAAGGTGCCGATTTTCTCCAGCAAGCTCACCCTCGGCTTCATCGAGGGAAAGCTTTCCGAGTTCCGCATCCGTGCGCCCAAGTTCCGCGAGGTCAAGGGCGGCAGCCACGTCAATCTCGGCTGCTTCTCCATCGAGTTTTTCTCCACGACGCACTCCATCCCCGGCGCGCTCGGCGTGTTCCTGAAGACCCCGGCCGGCACCGTTGTCCATACCGGCGACTTCAAGCTCGACCAGACCCCGATCGACGGTGTCACCCCCGACTACGGTGCGCTTGCTAAGTTCGGTAAGCAGGGCGTCGACCTGCTCATGTCCGACTCCACCAACGCCACTGTCCCTGGCTTCACCAAGTCCGAGGCGGAGGTCGGTCCTTCGATTCTCCATGCGATCAAGAACGCCAAGGGTCGCGTCTTCGTCGCCTCCTTCTCCAGCCACATCCACCGCTTGCAGCAGATCTGCGATGCGGCCAAGAAGTGCAATCGCAAGATCGTCGTCACCGGCCGCTCGATGCTCACCAACACGCGTGTCGCACGTGAGCTCGGCTACCTGAAGGTCGACGAGAACGACCTGCTCGATGCGTTCGAGATCAACGGCATCCCCGAGGATAAGCTCGTCGTCATGTGCACCGGTTCGCAGGGTGAGCCGCTCTCCGCTCTTTCCCGTATGGCCAACGGTGAGCATAAGACGCTGTCCATCCACGAGGGCGATACGGTTATCATCTCCGCAACCCCGGTTCCGGGTAACGAGAAGGCCGTCCAGCAGGTCGTGAACAGCCTGGCCAAGCTCGGCTGCGATGTGTACGACAAGAGCCGCGCCCTGGTGCACGTCTCCGGCCACGCCAGCCAGGAGGAGCTCAAGCTCATGCTCGCTCTCACCAAGCCGAGCTACTTCATGCCCGTCCACGGTGAGGCCGTGCATCTGCGCGCGCACGCCGCGCTCGGCCAGAAGATGGGCGTCCCTGCCAAGAACATCTTCGTGATCGACAACGGTGATTCCCTCGAGATGCGCGACGGCGTCGTCAAGCGCGGCCGCTCCGTCGAGTCCGGCGTCGTGTACGTCGACGGCCTGCGCATCGGCGATACCGATCCGATCGTCCTGCGCGACCGTCAGAAGCTCGCGAGCGACGGCATGGTGACGGTTGTTGCCATGCTCGACATGAAGCGTAAGAAGATCGGGGATCTTGAGTTTTCCGGTCGCGGCGTCTCGTTCCCCATCGACGACCAGTTCTCCGCCGATGCCTCAGCCGCCATCCAGCGCGCCATTGAGAAGGGCAAGTTCAACTTCTCGAGCTCCGGTACGGATGCCATCCGCAAGGCCGTGCGCGATGCCCTCTCGAATTACATTTGGAACAACAACCGCACGCGACCGATGATCATCCCGGTCGTTATGGAGGTGTAGGTTGGCCCGCTCAGCCAATTCATCTGCAAAGAAATCTCCGGCACGTAAGAACAAGCAAGGGGCGGCCTCCTCGGCCGCCCCGCGCGGTCTGCGGGCCAACGAGGGCCGTGCTCCCGTTTCCGAGCGCGCCTTCGATTCGCTCATGGACGATACCGCTGGCCGCGACATCGCCGGTATCGCGATCGCCGTGGTCGCCGTGGTGTCGTTCATCGCCGTAGTCTCGCCTACGAGCGCGCCCGTCTCCAACGCCATCGCCGGGTTTTACCACCTGGGCTTCGGCCTGGGCGCCTATGTGCTGCCGTTTGCCTTGCTCATATTCGCCGCCGGTCTTTTCCTGCGCGACCGCGCACCCCTCAACGCCCGCACGCTTTTAGGGGGTTCGCTCATCCTGCTGGGCGTGTTGGCCATCCTGTCGCTCATGGTTCCGGGCACCGAATTCGCCACGTCAGCCATGTTCGAGGCAGAGGCACTCTCCGCCTCCGGTGGATATGTCGGTGCGTTCATCGCAAGCGCCCTTCAGCAGGCCCTCGGCAAAACCATCTCTCTCGTGGTGCTTATCGGTCTCATTATCGTCGGCTTTGTTGTGATCGGATTTTCGGTCAGCTCCTTTATGCGCGCGGCCGCCGATCGTGCCCGCGTGCTCGCGGAGCGTCGACGCGTCAATGTGAACGATGCTCCCTGGGGCGATGAGAGCGCACTGCAGCCCGCACAGGGGTGTGCGGCGTTCGGCGGGGCCGCTGTTCAGGGCAACCTGTTCGACGATGCTGGCGCCGCCGAGACGACTTTCCTGGGGAACCGCGAGACCACGGTGCTGGATTCCGCTTCCCGGGCGTCTACCCCTGCAATCGAAGATGAGCCGGATCGCGATGAGGACCCCTTCGTCGATCTGAGCGGCCAGCTCGCGGTCGAGCGTGCTGAGACCACGCTCATTCCCGTGCCCGACCGTTTTGACAGCGTCGATGTACCGGTCAAAGCCGATGGGGGAGAGGCACCTTCTGCTACGAACGATTCGCTGGTTGATGACGAGGAGATCCCTCCCTTCGATATGGATGATGCGGCACCCTCCGTCGTAAAGACCGCAGACGGCCCGCGCGAGATCCCGTCCTTCCTCAAGAGCCATGCTCCCGCCCCCAGTTCCGACGGTGCGGCCAAGGAGGCGCGCCCTGCAAAGGCGAGCGCCCCTGCCGCGACCGATTCGGAAGTGCCCGAGGATGGCCAGCTTCAACTGCCCCCGCTTAGCATGCTCCGCCACAATCCGCATTGCGCCGTCGCCGCCTCCTCGGACAAGGAGCTCGAGCAGACTGCAAACTCCCTGCAATCCACGTTGAACGAGTTTGGGCTCCACTCCCGCGTCGTTGGATGGATTTCCGGTCCCACCGTGACCACGTTCAAGGTCCAGCCGGGCGAGGGTGAGCGCGTCAGCCGCATCTCCAATCTCGAGGACGATATCGCGTTGTCTCTCGCCGCGCAGTCGGTTCGCATCTTCGCGCCGATTCCCGGCACCTCGCTCGTGGGAATCGAGATTCCCAACGCCAAGCGCCAAAACGTCAATCTCGGCGATGTTTTGCCCTATGTTCAGGGCGGACCGCTCGAGCTTGCCATCGGCCGCGACGCGGAGGGCCAGCCTATCGTCGCCGACCTCGCGAAGATGCCCCACCTTCTCATCGCCGGCACCACTGGCTCCGGTAAGTCCGTCATGATCAACTCCATCATCATGGCGCTGCTCATGAGGAGCCTTCCCGAGGACGTTCGGCTCATCATGGTCGATCCCAAGCGCGTCGAGCTTTCCGGCTATAACGGCTTGCCGCACCTGTACGTCCCGGTTGTCACCGAGCCCAAGCAGGCGGCGAGCGCCCTGCAGTGGGCGGTGTCCGAGATGGAGCGACGCCTCAAGGTCTTCGAGCGCATCGGCGTCCGCAAGATCTCGACTTTCAACGAAAAGCAGGCTGCCGGCGAGTTCGACCATTACGACAATCCGCCCGCCAAGATGCCCTACCTCGTCATCATCATCGACGAGCTCTCCGACCTCATGATGGTCGCCGGGAAGGATGTCGAGGCGAGCATCGTTCGCATCGCACAGCTCGGCCGTGCGGCGGGCATCCATCTCATCGTGGCCACCCAGCGCCCGAGCTCCAATGTCGTGACCGGCCTCATCAAGGCGAACATCACCAACCGCATCGCCTTCAACGTCGCCACCGGCATCGACAGCCGCGTCATCATCGACCAGATGGGCGCCGAGAAGCTCACCGGCTACGGAGACATGCTGTTCTCCAAGGTCGACTGGGGCAAGCCCAAGCGCATCCAGGGATGCTTCGTGTCCGATGACGAGATCAACGGTGTCGTCGATTTCGTCAAGGAGCAGGGCGCGCCCGATTACCACGAGGAGATTCTGTCTGCCGTTGCGCCGGCAACCATGTCCGGTGGGGGAGGGGGCGGCTTCTACAACGAAGCTCCCACAGAGGAGGACCCGCTTTTGTGGGATGCCGCGAAGATCGTGGTCGAGTCGCAGCTCGGCTCCACCTCCGGTCTGCAACGCCGCCTCAAGGTCGGCTATGCGCGCGCCGGCCGCATCATGGATATGCTCGAGGAAAAGGGCATCGTCGGTCCGCCGGATGGCTCCAAGCCGCGCGAGGTGCTCTACGATGAGGAGGGGCTTGCGGCGTTGCGCGCCGTGGAGGAGCCTCTGTCTGAGGAAGAGATTTTTGGAGGGATGTAGATGACCCGTCATTTCGGTGAGATGCTGCTCGAGCGCCGTCGTCAGATGGGCGCTTCGATTCAGCAGGTCGCCAACGTCATCAAAATCCGGCCGCAGATCATCGAGTACTTCGAGACCGAGAACTTCGCCGCCATGCCGCCTCGTGGCTACTCCCAGGGGATCATCTCAAGCTATGCGCGCTACCTTGGACTGAACCCGCGTGAGGTGGTCGACGCCTATTTCGATGCCCTGCATGAGTACGAGCGCAACGGTTCCGGCGGCCGCGTCGGCCGTTTCCAGGATGCCGCCGCCGACGCCAATCCCCGCAGCTCCAATGCCGCGGGCCGATATATGATGGTCAATTCTGTGCCTGCGTCACGCTATGGTCAGCGCCCGCCCCAGGCCGGATACGTGTCCGAATCCTCATCTGCGCATGAGCCCGTTTCCGCTTCGCGACTTCGACCGGTCAACACCGCCGACTCCCGCCGTCGTCCCTCGCAGGGCGGATACGACCCCACCCTGCGTTCGCGTACCCGTCGTCCCGACGGCTACCCGGCCTCCGACCAGCGCGATCCTCGCACCCGCGCTCCTCGTTCACAGGACGGGCGTCCCTATCGCGAGCCCCGTGGATCACGTGGCGCCTATCCCGATCAGCGGCCCGCTCGCCGCTCGTCCGGCGGGCAGCCCCCACGCGGGGGCGCCGGACGTGGACAAGCTCCTCGCGGTGGGTCTCGTCCGCCCCAACAGGGCCCTGATATGAAATTCCTGGCCATCATGGTGCTCGGCATCTTGATCCTCATCGCGTTGGTCATGGTGCTGCTGCGCGGTTGCGCACCTAAGCCCGAAGTAGCCGGTAGCGCATCTTCGACCCCCTCTGCCCAGAAAGCGGATTCAAAGGACACCTCCGAGGATTCAACTGATGTCGATGAGGGAACCGATTCGTCTACGGACGAGGGTGACGATGCAGACGATTCGTCCTCATCCGAAGACAAGACCGCCAAGTCCACCAAGGATGATGAGCCCGAGGAGACCATCGTCAAGGTCAAGCTCAAGGAAAAGGGCGCAGTTGCCTGGATCGAGGTCAAGCTCGACGGCAAGGTCGTCTTGGGCAAACAGGTCGTCGGTCCCTTCGAGGAGGAATTCAAGGTCGAGACGCAGATCGACATCACCACTAACACGCCGAGCGCGGTCGCCATCTATAAAAACGGCGACAAGGTCCGCTACGATACGAAGGTCTCTGGTGTCGGCAAGGTCTCGATTCTCGCGCCTAAGAAGGAAGCGCCCGAGAAGGTCGTCGACAGCGACGGTGACGGAACGCCCGATATGACCATCGACGAGGCGAAGGAAGCGGGCGTCACCATTCCCGAAGACGTCCTTGCCGCCGCCGAGAAGACCGACGAGCCGACGACCGAACAGTAATCGACCGGTCCGCGTGGACCGAATTGAAAGGAGCCTACTATGGCAAAAGACTCGAGCTTCGACGTTGTGTCCGAAGTCAACATGCAGGAGGTCGACAACGCCTATCAGCAGACGGCCCGCGAGCTCTCCCAGCGCTATGACCTGAAGGATTCTGGCGCCACGATCGAGCTGTCCAAGGCGGACAAGCTCTTCACCATCAACGCGCCGGCCGACTTCGTCTCCCGCCAGATCATCGATGTCCTCTCATCCAAGCTCATCAAGCGCGGCGTCGATATCAAGACCGTCAAGTGGGACGATCCGCAGGCTGCGAGCGGCGGTACCGTCCGCGTGCTCGGCCATATCGTCGAAGGTATCGACCAGGCTACCGCTAAAAAGATCAACAAGGACGTCAAAGATCAGAAGCTCAAGGTCAAGGTGACCATCGAGGCTGACAAACTTCGCGTCACCAGCGCATCCAAGGACGCCCTGCAGCAGGTCATCGCCTTCCTGCGCGATCAGGATTACGGCCAGCCCCTCCAGTTCACGAACTACCGCTAAGGAGCGCCCATGGCTCACGGCTCCATTCTCTACATCACGCTCGGCTGCGCCAAAAACGAGGTCGACACCGACCGCATGCGCGCCCTTCTCAACGGGGCGGGCTACGACGAGGTCTTTTCCGCTGAGGACGCCGACGCGGTGATCATCAACACGTGTTCGTTCCTCGCATCCGCGACGTCCGAGAGCATCGAGACCACGCTTACGCTTGCCGAGGAGATCTCCGAGGGCGTTCGCGGGACTCGCATCGTCATGTGCGGCTGCGTGCCCTCTCGGTATGGCTCCGAGCTCCCCGATGAGCTCCCCGAAGTCGCCGCATTCGTTCGCACCGACGAGGAGGACGGCATCGTTTCCGTCATGGATGAGGTACTCGGCGTCGAGCGCGTCGACCCTCCGTTCATTCCGAGTGTCAAGCGCACGGTCGAGAGCGCCGTCGCCTATGTCAAGATCTCCGATGGCTGCGACCGTTACTGCAGCTTCTGCGCGATTCCCTACATCCGCGGTCGCTATCATTCCCGCTCCGCCGAGAGCATCCTCTCCGAAGTTCGCAACCTGGTTGCCGGCGGCGTGCGCGAGATCGTCCTCATCGGTCAGGACACGGGTATCTGGGGCACCGATTTCAAGGGCGAGGTCGACGGCCCCACCAACTTGGCGCAGCTCATGGTCGCCGTCGCCGAGGCGGTCCGTCCCGAGCATGTCTGGATCCGCGTCCTCTACCTGCAGCCCGAAGGCATGACCGACGAGCTCATCGCCGCCATTCGCGACACGCCCGAGGTCCTGCCCTATATCGACATCCCCGTGCAGCACTGCAACGCGCGCGTCCTGAAGGCGATGCATCGTTCCGGCTCCGCTGAGCAGCTTTCCGACCTCTTCGCGAAGCTTCGCGCCGAGATCCCCGCGATGGTTATCCGCACCACCAGTCTCGTCGGCTTCCCCGGCGAGACCGATGAGGAGGCGGCCGAGATGCTCGCGTTCATGGATCGTGAGGGCTTCGATTACACGAGCGTGTTCCCGTACTCTCAGGAGGAGGGTACGTTCGCCGCGAAGATGGATGGTCAGGTCGACGAGGACGTGAAGCTCGAGCGCACCCAGGCCGCTATGGACTTGGCCGAGGCTCTCGGCTTTGCCGCCACTGCCGCCCATGTTGGCGAGGT
>URWW01000038.1 GCA_900551665.1 uncultured Collinsella sp.
GTCCCGCCGTCTCGGCGAAATCGCCCTCATCCGCCAAGCGGTCAACCGCCGCGAAGATCGCGGCGCGCCCGCCCGCGAAGTCCGGACCCGCGGTTAAGCCACGGGTCGCACCATCAACCAAGGTAAAGCCCGCTGCGAAGCCCCTGGTAAAGCCCAAGCCCATGGTGAAGAGCGCCGCATCCAAGGGCGCCGTCAAGGTACCCGCTTCCAAGAGGGTGGGCTCACCCGCCCCTGCCCAGTCCAAGGCCCCCGCGGCGAAGGACGCCGTAGCGTCGAGGCTCGCCGCGGCAGGTAGCGCAGCGGGCGCCATGGTGAGTCGCGTCCCGATTCCGAAGATCGGCCCCGTCAAGGCCTTCATCGTCGCGCTCATCGCCCTCGCCCTGCTTCTCGGCGGTTTCATCTTGGCAAATTCCCCCTTGTTCGCCGCGACCGACATCGAGGTGAGGGGCTCCGCTCATGTCGAGGCGGAGACCGCCCGCGCTCTCGTCGACATCCCCGAGGGAACCACGCTGTTCAACGTCGATGACAAGGCGATCCTCGAATCGCTCAAGGCCGTTCCTTGGGTCAAGGACGTGAAGGTCGAGCGAGAATGGCCGAACACGCTCATCGTGACTCCTGTGGAGCGTGAAATGCGGGCCGTCGCGTATATCACCGCCGATGAGGTCGCGTGGGGCATAGGCGAGGACGGAACATGGATTGCTCCGCTCACCTTGGTCGTCGCCGTGGACGCCGAGGGCAACGAGGTCGCCCTCGGCGATGACGGATCGGTGCCTGAGGGTGCCGCGCAGCTCCCCGCCTTCGATGCGGCCCTTCGTCTCGCCCAAGACTCCGGTAGCCTCCTTCTGACCGACGTTCCGAGCGATGTGTCTCCCAAGGGGGGCGAGCCCGTCAACGCCAAGGTCGTCCTCGCCGGTCTCGATTACGCTAATGGCTTCTCCGAGGAGTTCGTCGCGCAGATCAAGGACATCTCAGTCGCCTCGGTCGAGGCTATCTCGGCCAATCTCGTCTCCGGAGTCGAGGTGTCGCTGGGCAAACCGCAGAACATCGTGGAGAAAGAGCGCGTGGTGACGAAACTGCTGTCCGAGCATCAGGGGGTGACGTACATCAACGTCCGCGAGCCCGGCGCATACACGTTCCGCAGCGCACCGCTTTAGTGCGTCGGCGGTCGTATTCACGCAGCTACCGCTCGCATTCGGCGAACGGTCTCAACATATACCTGCGGAAATGGCAAACGTTCCACATTCTGACCCGCGCGGTTTGACTTGCATCCGTGTTTTGTGCAAACATAACACGGTTTATCTCGACTTTTAATCTCTACTTGAGGGTTAACGTCGTGACGATCGCCTGTAGACAGGCTTGCCAATAGTAGTGTTCGGAGGACCGCACATGCACGAGAACGAGATCAACAACTACCTTGCTGTCATCAAGGTCGTCGGCGTGGGCGGCGGCGGCACGAACGCCGTGAACCGCATGATCGAGGAGGGTATCCGCGGCGTCGAGTTCGTCGCCATCAACACGGACGCCCAGGCCCTCGCCATTTCCGACGCGGACATCAAGGTCCACATCGGTACCGACATCACCCGCGGTCTCGGCGCTGGCGCCAACCCCGAGGTCGGTCGCAAGGCCGCCGAGGAGAGCCGTGACGATATCGCCGAGGCGCTTGCCGGCGCCGACATGGTGTTCATCACTTGCGGCGAGGGTGGTGGCACCGGCACGGGCGCCGCTCCCATCGTTGCCGACATCGCGATGAACGACGTGGGCGCGCTGACCGTCGCCGTCGTCACCAAGCCGTTCACCTTCGAGGGCCGCAAGCGTAAGAACTCCGCCGAGGAGGGCATCAAGACGCTCGCCGAGTCCGTCGACACCATGATCGTCATCCCGAATGACCGTCTGCTCGACATCGCCGAGAAGAAGACCACCATGCTCGAGGCCTTCACCACGGCCGACGGCGTTCTGTCCCAGGGCACCCAGGGCATCACCGACCTGATTACCGTCCCCGGCGTCATCAACCTCGACTTCGCCGACGTCAAGACGATCATGAAGCAGGCCGGCACCGCCATGATGGGCATCGGCGTCGCTTCCGGCGACACCCGTGCCGTCGATGCCGCTCAGCAGGCCATTTCCAGCCCGCTGCTCGAGAGCTCCGTGGACGGCGCCACGCGCGTCCTGCTCTCCATCGCCGGCTCCAAGGACCTCGGCATCCAGGAGATCAACGACGCCGCCGACCTCGTGGCCAACGCGGTCGACCCCGACGCCAACATCATCTTCGGTACTGTCGTGGACAAGTCCCTCGGCGACCAGGTGCGCATCACCGTCATCGCCACCGGCTTCTCCGATTCCAACGTGAACCGTCAGGACGAGCTGTTCGCCGCTTCCAAGGCTCCGCGTTCCGATCGCGGTTCCGAGCCCACGGCCGCTCCCGCCGCCACGCGCAACATCGGCGGCACCGAGCTCCCGAACTTCGGCAACGACCAGTTCGAGCTGCCCGACTTCCTCAAGCGCGGCAACTTCTAAGGTAAGCGGGCTTTCCGGCGACATTCGTCAAGCTTGAGTCATGGGGTGAGCGGTGTATCCGCCCACCCCATTTTCGTGCCCCGCTTCGATTGGCTGGAACCGCCCTGCTTCGATTGGCTGGAACCGTCCCGGGCGATGCCTCGAACGTGTCGACGCTTAGCCGGGCCGTCTGAAAGTGGTCGCGATGTGCTTCGCTGTTGCAAAGTGGCATATCACGACCAAAAACACCCCTATTTACTGCAAGAAATGGTCGAGAATTGCCACGCTGTGACAACGTGGCAATTCTCGACCATTTCCCCGTCCGCCCCGTCCGCCCCGTCCGCCCCGGTCAGCCCAGACCCGCCTTTGCTAGCCCGGCAACCCCCCCTCGCTCCAGTTCGCCTTTGCTAGCCCGACAGCCCCCGTCCGCCCCGGTCGGCCCCTGTTAATTACAGGACGCAGTGCTCGAATCGCGGATTGCGGAGACGCAGGGGTAGAATCTTCAACATCATCTGCAGAGGAGGAAGGCGTCTCATGGGACAGTTCAATCGCAGCGACTATGACGGCCTTGTGCTCAACGAGGTGCGCGACGGAACTGTTGCCGCGGCGTTTACCGAGCGCACGGGCGGTATTTCCGAGCCGCCGTATGCCTCTTTGAACCTCGGTTCCCATGTGGGGGACGACCTGGCTGCCGTGATGGAGAACCGCTGCCGCGTGCTCGCGGCGCTCGGGTGTGCCGGCGATTTCGAGCGGCTGCTCGTGCCCAACCAAGTGCACGGCGATCGCGTCGCCGTCGTTCGAGAGGGCTCGGATGATGAGCTCGCCCGCGTGCGTGGGCAAATAGCCGAGGGCGCCGACGCCATCGTGTGCGTCGCCGCGCATGTGCCGGTGATGCTGTGCTTCGCCGACTGCGTGCCGGTTGTGCTCACCTGCCCAGGCGGGTTCGCCGTCGTTCATTCGGGGTGGAAGGGGACGATCGCCCGCATCTCGGCCAAAGCCGCGAGTATCTTGTGCGAGGCCGCAGGATGCCACGCAAGCTCCGTTCGGGCATATATCGGTCCGCATATCCTCGGCGACGAATACGAGGTCTCCCAAGAGCTCATGGAGCGTTTTTGCGCGGAGTTCGGGTGGGTTGTCACGGGGGATTCCCGCATGCTCGATCTCGGCCGTGCGATTAGGCAGGCCCTCGTCGAGACGGGGATGCCTGAAGATGTCATCTGCGACCTCGGTCTCTCGACCGTTCGGTGCAACGACCGCTTCTTCTCTTATCGCGCGGAGAATGGTATATGCGGGCGCCACGCAGCGGTCGCGGTCATGGGGTAGCTTCGAGAAATCACGTTCGCGCCGCACCGCAGCTCGCACTGCATCGCGCCCAGTCGAACTTTTCATTCTCCTGACATTGCGTTTACGCGCCCGAGGGTTGCGCGCGGCTAGACTCAACCGCGTGTGTGATACGCCCGTCGAAAAGGATCGCTATGCGCAAGCTCTTCTCACGTCAGCTCATCGAGGCCCGCCACGAGATGCTCTCCATCTTCGAGGCCATCGACCTCACCCTGCACGATGCCGTCAACGCCTTCGTGGTCGACGATAAGGAGCTGGCCAAGCGCGCCCAGCAGGCGACGCTGGCGATCGACGCCCGCAGCGCGAACCTCGAGGCCGTGTGCTATAACCTCATTGCCACGCAGAGCCCGGTCGCGTCCGACTTCCGTCTGCTTCAGACGATCATTTACGTCAATTTCAACCTCCAGCGCATGAGCGATAAGGTTCGTCGCATCGCCCGCGCCGCCAAGCGCAAGGTCAACAACGATATCGAGCTGCCGGCCGAGCTAGTCGACCTTATCCAGCGCGAGTCCGAGTGCGTGTACCGCGTCCTGGGCGCCTCCGCTTCCACCCTGGTCAATAACGACCTTGCCGCCATGGCGGAGCTCGCGCAGCGCGACGATGAGGTGCACGAGGTGTACGAGCGCTTCTTCCGCACGTATAACCGTATGGACGCAGAGGAGCTCGCCGACGACGCCTCCCTGGACGACCTGCGCCGCGTCATCATGGTCTCCCGTTATCTGGATCGCATCGCCGCCATCTCCATAGACGCCGCGTTCCGCATCGCCTTCCTGCTGACCGGTCAGCGTTGGAGCGTGGCGGACCTCATCGAGACCGATGAGGACGAGCTCGAGAGCATGCGCATCCCCTCCGGCGAGGGCGTGACGCTCGACCCAGTCCGCGATGCCCGAGCCGTGGCGTCCCTGGCTCCCGACGAGGTGGGCGGCAAACTCGCCTCGCTCATCCGCGAGATCGAGTCCGAGGATGGTGACGAATAGGGGCAAGGCGTACTGGAAATCCCAGCGCTGGGCGGTTGCGCGCCTAAAATTTGATACCATGAATCGAACATTGCGCGGGCGCATGGGCGTCCGCGCGTTTGCGTCTATCGCTCGAAGAGATCGGAGTCCCTCCGTGCGACGTTCACGTCATGCCTGTCCGGGCGCGGCGCCCCATCCCTTGGGTGCGCATCGCTGCTCGGGAGGCGCGCACCGCGCCCTGCCGTCCAGGGCGTCTCGGCTGTTCATTACGGCCGCCCTGTCCCTTTCCACCATGCTCGCCCTGACGTCGTGCAGCTCGGGAACGTCGACGGAGTCGATCACCGTCGCGGGTTCGACGACCTGCCTGCCGATCGCAGAACAGGCGGCCGAGCTGTTCAAGGAGGAGACCGGAACCGGCGTCCTCGTGAGCGGCCTGGGCTCTTCCGCCGGCATCGAGGCCGTCTCCACCGGCACCGCCGAGATCGCGACGTCCTCTCGCGGCTTGAACGCCGAGGAGCAAAAACTCGGCCTCACCACGATTCCCGTCGCCCATGATGGCATCGCCGTGATCGTGAACACCGCCAACCCCGTTCAGAACCTCTCCATCGAACAGCTGCGCGGCATCTACTCGGGCAAGATCTCCAACTGGAGCGAGGTGGGGGGAGAGGACCTGCCCATTCAGCTCGTGAACCGCGACGAGGCCTCCGGCACGCGCGAGGCCTTCAAGTCCATCGTCATGGATGGAGAGCCCTTCGACCGCCGTGCCGCCGTTCTCTCCGGCACCGGCCAGGTGCGCGATGTCGTCAGCCGCTCCCGCGGTGCTATCGGCTACATCTCCATGGGCTTCGTGGAGTCTGCCTATGCCGAGACCGAGGTCCGCGCCCTCAACGTGAACCACGTCGAGCCCCAGGAGAAGACCATCGCCTCCGGTGGCTATCCCATTTCCCGCGACCTGTACTTCTTCACCAAGGGCGAGCCCACGGGCGCAGCCGCTGAGTACATCGCCTACGTCCTGTCCGATGAGATGGACGATCAGATTCGCGAGGCCGGTTTCATCCCGGTTTCGGGCAACGCGGAGGGGGAGTGAGATGACCGACGCCAAGAGTCCTGAGACGACGCCCGCCGAGAACACCGGCGCCCGCAAGCGCGACCTCGCGCTCGTCTCGCGTAGCACCTATCTCAAGGAGAAGGGGCTGCAGTACCTGTTCTTCGCCTGCGCCTTCCTGGCCGTGGTCACCGTCTTGCTCATCTTCGCGTTCACGATGATGCAGGCCGCCCCGGTGTTCACCGACATCGGCCTGGTCAATTTCTTCAGCTTCACCTGGGCTCCCACCGAGGGACACTACGGCATCATGTCGCTCGCCGCCGGAACCACCCTGGTGACGGTCGGCGCCCTCGTGATCGGCGTCCCACTCGGTGTGGGCACCGCCGTCTACCTGACCGAGATCGCCTCTGCTCGTGTCCGCGCACTCATCAGCCCCGCCGTGGATCTGCTCGCGGGCATCCCCTCGATCATCTACGGCTTTTTCGGCATGGTGATCATCCGCCCGTTCGTGGCCGACCTCACCGGCGGCCTTGGCTTCGGCGCGCTCACGGCTTGGTTCGTGCTGGCCATTATGATCGTCCCGACCATCACCACCCTAACCATCGACGCGCTCAACTCCATTCCCATGGGCATTCGCGAGGCGAGCTTCGCCATGGGAGCCACCAAGTGGCAGACCATCTACAAGGTCGTGCTGCCCGCGGCCAAGTTCGGCATCGTCGACGCCGTCGTGCTCGGCATGGGCCGCGCCATCGGCGAGACCATGGCCGTCCTCATGGTCGTTGGCAACGCGCCCGTGATCCCCGA
Organism: uncultured Collinsella sp.; assembly: GCA_900551665.1. Classification (GTDB taxonomy): domain Bacteria; phylum Actinomycetota; class Coriobacteriia; order Coriobacteriales; family Coriobacteriaceae; genus Collinsella. Next base: position 6,640 of record URWW01000038.1, read on the forward strand.
GTCCATCTCGAGTCCGGTTTCCACGCTCACGAGCCAGATCGCGCTCGACATGAGCTATTCCTCCGGCCTGCACCGCACCGCCCTGTTCGGCATGGGCGTGGTGCTGTTCATCGTGTCCGCGTCTCTGGTGGGCTTTGTGCGCCTGCTGTCGAAGATGAGGAAGGGGTAGGCCATGGCAGACAACATCGATATCCATGAGGCCGCCAAAGCCGACGCCCCGGCCGAGACCTCGGCCCAGCGTATCAAGCGCGCGCTCGCGAACGGCAAGAAGGAGCGCATTTCCAAGAACGCCTCCAACAAGATCATGCTCGGCGTGTTCCGCGTGGCCGCCGCCATCACGACCCTCGTCCTCGTCGCCATCATCGCCTACGTGGTGATCAACGGCCTGCCGCATGTGAGCCCCGCGTTCATCTTCACCTGGCCCCATGGCGTCAACGCCGAGGGCGGAATCTGGCCCACCATCGTGTCCACCGTGTACGTCACGGCGCTCGCCATGCTCATCTGCACGCCCATCGCCGTGCTTGCCGCCGTGTACCTGGCCGAGTATGCCAAGCAGGGCCGTCTGGTGAACATCATCCGTTATGCGGCCGACACGCTGGCCTCTGTGCCCTCCATCGTCATGGGCCTGTTCGGTTACGCCCTGTTCGTCGAGGCGATGGGTCTGGGTCTCTCCATGATCTCTGCCGCCCTCGCCCTCGCGCTGCTCATGCTGCCCATCATCATGCGCACCACCGAGGAGGCCATCCGCGCCGTGCCTCGCTATATCCGCTGGGGCGCCTACGGTCTGGGTGCCACCAAGTGGCAGGTCGTGAGCAAGATCGTCTTGCCCTCCGCCTTCGGTCGCATCGCGACGGGCATCGTGCTCGGCATCGGCCGCGCCATCGGCGAGACGGCCGTGGTGCTCTACACCATGGGCCAGGCCATCAACATGCCCTTCACGCCGCTCGATTCGGGCCGTCCCATGACCGTCCACCTGTACCTGCTGGCCAACGACGGCATCAACATGAATGCGGCATATGGTACCGCCCTGCTGCTCATGGCCATCATCCTGGCCTTCAACCTGTTCGCCCGCTGGCTTTCCCGCAAAAGCAAGTAAGGAGCACCTGTGACCGTTTACCGTAACGCGCCCGAGGCCGCGCAGAGCGCCATCACCGTTTCCGACTTCAACTTCTGGTACGGCGACTTCCACGCCCTCACCGACGTGAACCTCAATATCGCCAAGAACAAGATCACCGCCTTCATCGGCCCGTCCGGCTGCGGCAAGTCCACCTTCCTGCGTTGCATGAACCGCATGAACGACCTCATCGAGGGCACGCGCATCGAGGGCGCCATGCAGCTCGACGGCTCCGACATCTACGCCGAGGGCGTTGACCCGGTCGACCTGCGCCGTCGCGTGGGCATGATCTTCCAGCAGCCCAACCCGTTCCCCAAGTCCATCTACGAGAACGTCGCGTTCGGTCCGCGTCTGCAGGGCGTGACCAGCAAGAGCGACTTGGACGACATCGTCGAGGAGTCCCTCAAGCGCGCCAATCTTTGGAAAGAGGTTTCCAGCCAGCTCTCCAAGGACGGCCTCGCCCTCTCCGGCGGTCAGCAGCAGCGCCTGTGCATCGCGCGCGTGCTCGCCGTCCAGCCCGACGTGCTGCTCATGGACGAGCCCTGTTCTGCCATCGACCCCACTTCCGTGCAGAAGGTCGAGGACCTCATGGTGGAGCTTGCGCCCGAGATGACGATCATCATCGTCACCCACAACATGCAGCAGGCCGCCCGCATCTCCGACCACACCGCTTTCTTCCTGCAGGAGGTCGCCGGCGAGCCCGCCACGCTCATCGAGTACGGGCAGACCGACGATATCTTCACCACGCCCATGGACAAGCGTACCGAGGATTACATCACCGGTCGCTTCGGTTAATGTGTAGAAACGAGCGGCGCGCGGCATATGCGCCGCCCGCACGCGTATCTGTTAAGGAGGCGCATATGCGCAAACTCTTCTCCAGTCAGCTCATCGAGGCACGCCACGAGATGCTGTCCATTTTCGAGGCCATCGACCTGACCCTCCACGACGCCGTCGAGGCCTTTGTGAATGACGACCGCGACCTCGCCCGCCGCGCTCAGAACAAGACCCTCAAGATCGACGCCCGCTGCGCCAACCTCGAGGCCGTGTGCTACAACCTGATCGCCACCCAGAGCCCGGTTGCATCCGACTTCCGCCTGCTCCAGACGATCATCTACATCGACTTCAACCTCCAGCGCATGAGCGACAAGGTGCGTCGCATCGCCCGTGCGGCCAAGCGCAAGGTCAATAACGACATCGAGTTTCCTCCTCAGATGGTCGCCCTTATCGAGGAGGAGGCTGCCAGCGTCTATCGCGTGCTGGGCGCCACCGCCTCCGCGCTCGTGAACAACGACCTCGCCACGGTCCTGACCCTGTCCGAAGAGGACGAGGCGGTCCACGGCGCATATCAGGAGTTCTTCCGCGTCTTCAATCGCACGGAGACCATGGAGGTCGCCGATGACGCGCAGATGGACGATTTCCGTCGCACGGTCATGGTGTCTCGCTACCTGGACCGCGTTGCGAGCATTTCCATGGAGTGCGCCTACCGCCTCGTGTTCCTGCTGACCGGCCAGCGTTGGAGCGCCGACGATATCGCCGAGGCCGACGAGGATGAGCTCGAGAGCCTGCGCATCCCCTCCGGCGAGGGCGTGACGCTCGACCCTGAGTCCGATGCGCGCTTCGTGTCCCATCTCGCGCCCGATGAGGTCGGTCACGATCTGGCAACGCTCATCGCGGAGCTTGCGGAGTAGGTCAAGCGGACCGTCTCGCGCAGCTTGCTTGATGATTCGGGGCAGGGATGCGGCGTCCGTCGTGGCCGCCGCATCCCTGCGTTACTATGGCGTATGGTCGCGCGCCAGCAGCGTTGCGGCCATGGTACGTGGATGCGAAAGGATGTGCGATGGAAGAGGATTACGGCGCCTTCATCGAGGACCGACGCGCGGAGATTTTGCAGTGCGTCGACGCGTCCCTCGCCGTGAGTGGCCGCACTCGTGACGAGGTGGAGCTTGTCGCCGTTTCCAAGACCGTGGGCCTTATGCAAGTGCTCGCCGCCATCGATGCCGGATATCGTGTATTTGGCGAGAACCGTCCTCAGGAGCTGCATCGCAAGCTCGAGGGCCTCGACCTCGTCCAGGAGACGCGCCCCGTGCGCTTCGACATGATCGGCAACCTGCAGACGAACAAGATTAACGCCGTGCTCGGCCGTGTTGAGCTCATCCACTCGATCGGCACCATGCATTTGGCCGAGGCCGTGAGCAGCCGTGCGTCGCGTCGTTTGGACGCCGAGGAGCTCGCTGCCCCGCAGAGGGTGCTCATCGAGGTCAATGTCAGCGGCGAGGAGACCAAGGGTGGTTTTTCGCCCGACGAGCTGCGTCGCTCGATGGACGAACTGCAGAGCCTTTGTGGAATTCGCATCGAGGGGCTTATGACCATGGCTCCTCGTGGGGATAAATCCAGGGCACGTGCGTGCTTTGCCGGCCTGCGCGAGCTGCGCGACGAGCTTCGCGTCTCGAGTGGGTTGGAGCTCCACGAGCTGTCCTGCGGCATGAGCGAGGATTACGAGATCGCGCTCGAGGAGGGGTCCACCATCGTTCGCCTGGGGCGTGTGGTATTTGACCCATCCTTTGAAGTACTATAGGCAGGTACGCCCGCACACGGCGCAAAGAGAGGTATAACCGTGGGATTTCTAGATGACATCAAGAGCCGCCTCGGCATGGCCCAGCCCGCCGCCGAGCCGTACGGTGACGAGCCCTATGACGATTACTATGACGAGGGCGTAGACGGCGGCTACGAGGATTACCCCGAGGGTTACGGCCAGCCGGCCCAGGACTCCTATCGCGGCTACGAGCCCCAGGAGCCCGGTAACGGCATGCTCGGCCAGACGCGCCGTGGCGAGGCCGAGTCCGTCGCCGTGTACACGCGCTCCGGCCAGCTGGTGGGGGAGGCCGATCGCCATGCGACGACCTACGGCCCTTCCGCCGAGCCCGCCTATCGTCCCGGTGCCTACGACACGCCCTCGAGCTACGCCCAGGCTCAGAACCAGCGCGCGGCCCTGTCCTCCGTTCCCACCACGGCCCCGGTGGGCAGCACCGAGGCTCGTGTGAACGCCGTTTTGGAGGGTACGCCCCAGCTTCCGGCGTACGTCCTGCGCCCCGAGAGCTATGACGACGTCGAGACCGTCGTGCGCCGCGTGCGCACCCGTCAGCCCGTCGTTCTGGTGTTCGCCGGCGTCCGCACCGAGGTCGCCAAGCGCGTGCTCGATTTCAGCTATGGATTCGCTTGCGGCTCCGGCGCCTCTGTGCGCGAGCTCGGCGACCGCGTGTTCATCGTCTTGCCGGTGGGTTGCGAGGTCAAGGAGACCGACCTTGCCAAGCTGCGTAAAGACGGCTATCTCAAGCAGTAGGAGCTGCCATCTCGTGAATGCCATCACCATTGCCCGTCTCGTTCGAACCCTGTTCGAGTTCTACAACTACCTGATTCTCGGATACGTGCTTCTGTCATGGTTCCCAATCCGTCCCGGCGGCTTGTTGGAGGACATAGGCGCCGTCCTTGAGAGTCTCGTCGGCCCATACCTCAATTTCTTCCGTCGCTTCATCCCGCCGTTGGGGATGATTGACTGGTCGCCGGTTGTTGCGATACTTGTGTTGAGTCTGCTTGAGAACTTCATTATCAGGCTAATATTGTAGGAACTGACGCAGAGCGGTCCTCACCCCAAACCGGAGCGTCCCTCGCGTATGAAAGGATAAGTATCATGGCCATCACCCCCGCTGACATCCAGGCGCAGACCTTCTCCGAGGCCAAGCGCGGCTACGACCCCGCTGAGGTCGACGTCTTCCTCGAGCAGCTCGCCTCCGAGGTCGACGCCATGCTCAACAAGATCGTGGACCTCAAGACCCGCCTGACCGCCACCGAGCAGGAGCTCGCCGCCGCCCAGGCTCAGGCCCAGGTCGCCGCCGCCCCCGCTCCGGCTCCCGCCCCCGTGGCCAGCCCCGAGTACACCGCCACCGCCAGCCAGATCTCCGCCGCCCTCATCGCGGCCCAGCAGTCTGCCGACAACATCGTCGCCGAGGCTCGCGAGAATGCCGACCGCATCCGCAACGAGGCCGACGCCAAGGCCCGTGAGGTCATCCGTCAGGCGCTCAACGAGAAGCAGAACGAGCTCGCCGAGATCGACCGCCTGAAGGCCTCTCGCGAGGAGTTCAAGGCCGAGTACCTCAAGCTCATCCAGCACTTCATGGACGAGGCTCAGAATGAGTTCCCGGCCGATCTGCTGGTCAGCGCTCCCACCGGCTCCGAGCCCGTGGCTGCTCCGGCTCCTGCGCCCGCTCCCGAGCCGATGCCCGTGGCCGATCCGTTCGCCCCGCTCCCGAACTTTGGTGCCGACGACCTCGATTAGGCATTGAATCTCGATTGGGCGGCTATTGAGGTGCGGCTTCGACTTTGTTTGGGAGTCGACCCGATAAAGCCCTACTTTGCATGCCATCGAAGACGGGCCCGCGTCAATCGACGCGGGCCCGTCTTGTTTTCAGGGTTAATCGCGCGTTTCCAAGCCGCATAAGATGGAAAGCGCCTCGGTCGGATGGACAAACGGCCGTGCCCCCGTCCTCCACTCGCGCCTTGTTGAGCTTTTTCGTATCGATACTGGGAAAGCCGATGTATGGCGGGAGCTCGCAAAGTCTCCACCTGGGGATTTGAAATGCGTTGAATTGTGTCTATCCGGCTTATCTCAATTCGAATACGAAAAAGCTCAAGTTCTCACGGCCGTGCAATTGGACGTGAGAACTTGAGCTGTTTTGCAAAGAGGGGAGATGGGCGGATGTTCGCCTAGCTGTTCTTCATCACGATGGACTCGACCGTATCGGCGACAAACTCGCAGGAGTCGGCACAGTACTCGAGGAAGGTGTAGACGTCACGCCAGGAGATGACGGTCAGCGGGTCGAAATCGCCGGTGTGCAGCTCGCGCATGGCGGCGATGTAGATGTCGTCGCACTCGCTCTCGATGGTGTTCACGGTGATGACGTGCTCGCGAAGGCTCTTGGAGCGCTTGAACTGAGGGAGCTCGAGCACGAGATCGTGCATCTGCTCCGTGGCGCGCATGACCTTGGCCGACATCTCAGGCGCGTCGGGGCGCATCTCTTGGATGTTGGTGAAGTAGATGCGGTGCAGGACGCCCTCGATCCGGTCGACGACGACGTCGATGGCGCCGGCGAGCGTGGCGATGTCCTCGCGCTCGATGGGGGTGATGAACGCACTGATGAGGGCGTCGTTCACGTCATGGACGATCTCGTCGGCCTCCTGCTCGATGGCGTGCATCTCGGCCACGGCCTCTTCGATCTTGGCCGGGTCGAAATCGTGCATGATCTCATCGAGCTTCTGGGCGGCCTTGCAGGCGAGCTCGGCGGCGGAGGCGAAGCTGTCGAAGTAGAACGCGTCGTTTTTCTTAGCCATGGTGGGGTCCTTTCAGGATGGTTTGAGAGAGTGTGACGGGATTCGAACTAGATGAACAGCAGGAAGAGCTTGGCCATGCAGAAGCTGATGAGGCCGCAGCCCGGGAAGGTGAAGATCCAGGTCAGGAGCATATCCTTGACCACGCCGAAGTTGATGGCGGAGATGCGCTTCACCGCACCCACGCCCATGATGGCCGTGGTCTTGACGTGCGTGGTGGAAACCGGGATGCCAGTGAGGGTCGCGAGCAGCAGACACAGGGAGCTGGAGAGGTCGGCGGAGAAACCCTGGTACTTCTCAAGCTTCACCATATCCATGCCCACGGACTTGATGATCTTCTCGCCGCCCACGGACGTGCCGACACCCATGACAACGGAGCACAGCAGCATAAGCCACACGGGGATGATCATGTTCTCGACGGAGGATTGGCCGTTGCAGAAAGCCACGCCCAGGAACAGGACGCCGATGAACTTCTGGCCGTCCTGCGCGCCGTGCATGAAGCTCATGCCAGCGGCGCCGGCAATCTGCGCCCAACGGAAAAACGTGTTGGATTTACGCCTGTCGGTGTTGGCGAATAGGAGGGTGACGATCTTGCATACGCCCCAGCCGGCGGCGAAGCCCAGGCCGAGGGAGAGGACGAGTCCGTAGAGGACCTTGACCCACTCGTTCATGTTGACGCCATCGGCACCGCCCAGGGCGATGGCCGCGCCGGTGAGTCCGGCGATGAGGCTGTGGCTCTCACTCGTGGGGATGCCGAAAACGCTTGCTCCCACGGAGTACACGACGATCGAGAAGAGCGCCGCGCACAGGGCGATTAGGGCGATCTGTGTGTTCGAGCCGAAGTCGACCATGTTGGAGATGGTCGAGGCGACGCTCGCGTTGATGTGCGTCATGATGAAGACGCCCAGGAAGTTGAAGATCGCGCTCATGATGATAGCGGCCTTGGGCGGCAGGCAACGCGTGGTCACGCACGTGGCGATTGCGTTTGGCGCGTCGGTCCAGCCGTTGACGAAGATGACGCCCAGCGTGAGCAAGACGGTCATGGCAAGTATTGGATTGGAAAAGACTTGCGCAATGAAATAGGAGAAGGATACGTCCACTGATACCACATTCCCATACCGGCGCATGACAGCGCCTATTTACACAGCCCTCCTATTGTATACCTTACGCAATGCTTACCAGGGCTTAACGTCGGAATGCTTTGTAATGGTCGTGTAAGGTTTGACAAGAGGGAGACGGGTGTCCGGTCCGTGTGCGTCTATTGCATTGTTGGATGATCAAAAGGCGAAGCGGGCCGATAAGCCGGGTTCTGTCGTGGACGATCATTTATCTCGCCTGCACGTCACCGTGCAGTTCTTCGCACGCTACCCGAGCGCGGGCCGGGCCGACCCATGGCGCTCCTATTCGCGCTTGCTCCGGAAGGGGCTTGCCAAGCCGCCGTGTTGCCACGACGCTGGTGGTCTCTTACACCACCGTTTCAGCTTTTCTCTCACCCGTCATAAGACGAGCAGCGGGAGTCTTCTTTTCTGCGGCGCTAATCCGTCGGGTTGCCCCGCCTGGCCGTTAGCCAGCTTCTTGCCCTATGGAGCCCGGACTTTCCTCACGCCTGCCACGAGGGCTGGTCGCGCGATCGTCTGGCCCGCTTCGCGAAGAGGTATTGTACCATGTGGCCGGAGGTCTTGCGAGCGGACGGGGCTTCACCCGTGCTCAAACAGTCCTGGGCTCGCGCGAAGGCCCCACGGGGCCTTCGGCTCGTGCGGAAGCTGCGCGCGGATGAAGCCCCGTCCGCTCGCAAGACCAAACGATCTCGGTGCAATACCGGGACTGCATTATGTTGTTGGCACGTGGCCCTTGCCGATGTGGGCCCGGTTGTGAGGGGTTATGGCTGATTCGTATTTCACGGTTCGTTCCGGCGCCGAGGTGTCGGGGGAGTTCGAGGACCGCAAGAGCCGGTTCATCGCCCAACTCGTGCATGTCGAGTCAGTGGATGAGGCTCAGGCGCATCAGGCGGCTATGCGGTCGAGGCATTACGACGCTCGGCACAATGTGCCCGCGTTCATCTTGGTGGACGGCACCGAGCGTGCAAGCGATGACGGGGAACCGCAGCGTACGAGCGGGATGCCGACGCTCGAGGTGCTGCGCGGTGCCGGGCTCAAGGATGTGTGCTGTGTGACCACGCGCTATTTCGGCGGAACGCTGCTCGGGCCGGGTGGCCTCGTGCGTGCGTATACGGTGGCGGCGCAGGCGGCCGTCGAGGCCGCGCGCGCGGCAGGCGATATCGTCGAGATGACAAGCGTGGTGAATGTGGACGTCCCGGTGGCGTATCCCCTCTACGAGCAGGTGGTCCGTATGATCGCCGATACCGGGGGCAAGATCGCCGGCACCGATTACACCGATCGGGTGCTGATTCACGCAATATATCGCGAAGGGGAGCACGAGGCCCTGCGTCCGCTGCTCACCGAGCTCATGGCCGGCAAGGAGGTTGTCGAGGTCGGGAAGGCGCATTTCGACGAGTTCTAGGCGCCTGAGTCGCCCCGGTGTGTGATTGCAACGGAATCGGGCCCGGACCGAGGCG
>URWW01000039.1 GCA_900551665.1 uncultured Collinsella sp.
TCGGCCGAATACACCTCGATCGTACGGGCGGGCAGCTCGACATCCTCGCCTGCGCGGGCACGCTTGTAGGAGCGAACACCGTCGACGGAGATAGCCGAAAACGCCGGCGGGACCTGGTCGAGCTCGCCCACAAAATCGGCGAGCAGCTGCTTGGCGAACATCGGAGACAGCAGGTCGTCGCTCATGGGGGCCGTGCGGGTCACCTCGCCCTCGGCGTCATCGGTCGTGGTCTCGGCTCCGAACATGATGAGCGAAAGATATCGCTTTCGGTCGAGCGTGATCCGACCGAGTAGGCGCGTCGCCTGACCGACGCCGACGATCATCACGCCCGACGCCAGTGGGTCGAGCGTGCCCGCATGGCCGACGCGACGCTCGTTGAGCGCACGACGCACCTTGGACACCACGTCATGCGAGGTGATGCCCACGGGCTTGTCGATTGCGAGAAGAAGATTCAATTCGCTGGGCTTGCGCTTTCCCATGCTGTCCTCTCGTATGTATGCGGGAAGGGGCGCCCTCCGCCGGCCGCCGGGCAAATTGCCAGACGGCCGGTCGGGACGGGTACCCCTGTCCGTGAATGTCTATTGCAAAAGCGCCTCGAGCTTGGGCAGCACGACTTGCGCAGCCTGCTCCACCGTCCCCTTGAAGGTGAAGCCCGCAGCCGCGGCATGTCCTCCCCCGCCGAGCTCGACGGCGATACCGGAGATGTCGATGGAGCCCTTCGAGCGCAGGTTTCCGCGCACGGAGCCCGGCTCGTCCTCGCGCAGGAACAGGCACAGCTCGGTGCCGCCGACCTGGCGAACGATATCGATCAGACCATCGCACTCTGCGGGCTTGACCCCGCACGAGCGAAGATCGTCCTCATACGCATAACTGAAGGCCACACGACCGCCGGCACGGCCCTCGATGCGACTCATGACGATCGACTCGAGGTGCAGGTACTCCAAACGCTGGCTCTGATACACCTCGAGCGCGATACGCGCCGGCTGTGCACCGGCGTCAACCAAGCGCGAGGCGCAGGCGAAGGCGGAAGGGTTCGCATTTTGGTACTGGAACCTGCCGGTGTCGGTCACGACACCGGTGAGCAGGCACGTGGCGATATCGGGGGTGCACGGCCAACCGGCGGCGTTGAGCAGTTCCTCGACGAGGACCGCCGTGGCGGCGGCCGACGTCACGCGGACCGTCACATCGCCGAACTCCTCGCACGTGGGATGATGGTCGATGACCACGCGACCATGGGCGCGCTTGGCGACCGCGGCGGAGTCGGCCAGTCGGCCGAGAGTGGGAACGTCGACCGAGATGAACACGTCGTAACGCTCATCGTGACGCACGGCGGGCTCGAGCTCGTCGGCCCCCGCAAGGAAGCGGTAGACACGCGGGATCGAGCCGTCATCGGCGAGCAGCAAGTCGACCTTCTTGTCGGGGAACTGGGCCCGAATCGAGGCGCCGAGCCCCAACAGGGACCCGAGCGCATCGCCGTCGGGATTCGTGTGACCGGAGATCGCGATGGTCCGGGCGTTCTCAACGTACTCGATGACGCCCTCCCACATGTCGGGAGTGGTGGACCGACCGGAGCACGGCGAGGTGCTACTGTTCATCGACATCTTCCTCATCGGAATCCATATCCTCGCCCTCGGAATCGGCGAGGGGGTAGCCGAACTCGTCCTTCTCGACCGAAAGCGTCGCAGGGACGTTCTCGAGTGCGCGCGAGATGGCCTCGGCCTCATCGGTCGAGCGGTCGATCTGGAACGCGAGCTCGGGGGTCACGCGCCAATCGAGAGCGCGGGCGAGCAGGCTGCGAATGCGGCCCTTGGCGGCGTTGAGCGCCTCGAGGACCTCTTCGTAGCGGTCGCCGTCGCAGCTCACGTACACACGGGCGAAGGAACGATCCTGCGCCACCTCGACGCCGGTGAGCGTGACGAGGTCGAGGCGCGGGTCGGCGATCTCGAACAGGAGGATGTAGCCGAGCTTTTCGCGCAGCTGCTCTCCCAGTCGGCGAGTCAGCGGGGTCTGCTTCATGTCTCTCTCCTTTAGATGCAGCGCGAACGGCCCTGAGGGCCGAAAGCGGCCCGCGCCTTTTGGCACGAGCCGCACGAGCGGTCGTTACTCGGTACGAGCAACCTCGACGATCTTGTAGGCCTCGAGGATGTCGCCGACCTTGATGTCCTGGAACTTCTCGATGCCCAGGCCGCACTCGTAGCCCCTCTTGACGACGTTGACATCGTCCTTGAAGCGACGCATGGAGCCGAAGGAACCGTCGAACACCACGACGCCGTCGCGCACGACGCGGACCTTGTCGTCGCGGCTGATCTCGCCCTCGGTGACCATACAACCGGCGATGGTGCCGGCCTTGGGCACGCGGAAGGTGTCGCGGACCTCGGCGGAACCGGTCTGGACCTCCTCCTCCGTGGGCTTGAGCATGCCGATACGGGCGGCGTCGATGTCCTCGATCGCCTTGTAGATGATGGAGTACGTCTTGATCTGGACGTTCTCGCGCTCCGCGGCGTCGCGGGCCTTGGGCTGCGGGCGAACGCCGAAGCCGATGATGATGGCGTTGGAGGCCATGGCCAGTGTGACGTCGGTCTCGGAGATGGCGCCGACGGCGGAGTGGATGATGTTGATGCGGACCTCGGACTGATCCATCTTGCCTATGGAGTCGGCGAGGGCCTCGATGGTGCCCTGGGCGTCGGCCTTGACGACCAGGTTGAGCTCCTTGAGCTCGTTCTGGCTCATCTCGTCGAACAGGGTCTCGAGCGTGACGTGCTTGACCTTGTTCTGCTCCTCGATGCGGGCCTTGAGGGCGCGCTGCTCGGCGAGGTCGCGGGCGTCACGGGCGTCCTCGAAGACGCGGAACTCGTCACCGGCGGCCGGGACGGAGTTGAGGCCCAAGATCTCGACGGCGTCGGAAGGACGAGCCTCGTCCTTGTGGTTGCCGTGCTGGTCGAGCATGGCGCGGACGGAGCCGTAGCTCTGACCGGCCACGATGGTGTCGCCCACGTGCAGGGTGCCGCGGGTGACGAGCAGCGTGGCGACCGGGCCGCGGCCGCGGTCGAGCTTCGCCTCGATGATGTTGCCGGAGGCGAAGGTATCCGGGTTGGCCTTGAGCTCGAGGACGTCGGCCTGAAGCAGGATGGTCTCGAGCAGGTCGTCGATGCCCTGGCCCTTCTTGGCCGAGACGTTGACGAACATGTTCTGGCCGCCCCACTCCTCGGGGATGATGCCGTACTCGGTCAGCATCTGGCGCACCTTGTCGGGGTTCGCCTCGGGCTTATCGCACTTGTTGACGGCGACGATGATCGGCACGCCGGCAGCCTTGGAGTGGTTGATGGCCTCGATGGTCTGCGGCATGACGCCGTCGTCGGCGGCAACGACCAGGACGACGACGTCCGTGATCTTGGCGCCGCGAGCACGCATGGCGGTGAACGCCTCGTGGCCCGGGGTGTCGACGAAGGTGATCTGGCGACCGTTGATGGTGACCTCGGAAGCGCCGATGTGCTGCGTGATACCGCCGGCCTCACCGCTCCAGACGTTGGTGTGACGGATGGCGTCGAGCAGGCTGGTCTTGCCGTGGTCGACGTGGCCCATGACGGTGACCACGGGCGGACGGGACTTGAGGTCCTCAGGTGCGTCGTAGAAGCTGAAGGAGTTCTCCTCCTCGGCGGTGACGATGCGCACCTGGCGGCCCAGGTCGTCGGCGACGAGCTCGACCAGGTCGTTGCTCATGGTCTGCGTCATGGTGAGCGGGGTGCCCAGCAGGAACAGGCGCTTGATGATGTCGTTGGCGGAGACCTCGAGGATCTCGGCGAGCTCGGCGACGGTCACGCCCTCGGAGACCTTGACGGCGTCAAGGTCCTCGGGGTTGATGCCCTGTGCGAGTGCCTCCTCGATCTTGCGCTCCTCGGCTGCAGCGGCGGCCTCGGCTGCACGCTTCTCCTTGCGCTTCTTACGACGGCCGGAGGACTCGCGAGAGGCCTCCTCGACGGCCGCGCGGGCGTCGGCCAGGACCTTCTCGCGGCTGTACTCCTCGGCCTCGCGAGCCATGCGGGCGTAACGATCCTCGCCCTCGTGGTTCTCATGGGAAGCGCCCTTGCGGCCCTTCTTGCCCTTGCCGGCCTTGTCGGGCGAGGGCGGGAAGTTGTCGGGCATGGAGGCGGCCGGAGCGGAGCTGCGGCGACGGGTGCGGGCCGGAGCGTCCGTGGCGGCGGCGTTCTGACCGCCGTTGCGACCGCCGCGACGACCACCGCGGTCGGAGCGGGAGTCGGAAGCGGGCTTGGCAGCCTCGGCGGCCTTCTTCTCCTTGAGGACGACCTCCTGCTCGGCGATCTGGTCGAGCAGGGAGCGGAACCTCATGCCGGAGTCGGACGCGGGAACGGCGCGGCGCTTGGCCTCGAGCTCGGCCTCACGGGCGGCCTTCTCGGCCTCCTCCTTGGCGCGGCGCTCGGCCTCCTCCTTGGCGGCGCGGGCGGCCTCAGCGGCGGCCTGGGCCTCCTGGGACAGACGGCGCTCCTCCTCGCGACGGGCCTCGGCGGCGAGGCGCTCGGCCTCCTCCTTGGCTGCGGCCTCGGCCTCGGCGGCGCGCTCGGCCTCCTCCTCGGCACGCTTGGCGGCCTCGACCTCGGCCGCACGGGCCTCGATCACGGGGGCGAGCTGCTTCTTGACCATGGCGACGAAGGCGTCCTCGAGGGAGGACGACGCGGACTTCGCCGGGATCTTCATCTCTTCAAGGTGGCCCATGAGTTCCTTGGACGTCATGCCGAACTCTTTGGCCAGGCTGGAAATACGGACTTTCGCCATATCCTTCACCTACCTCTCACGCGCACCGGGCGCGCATCTTCAATCAACAAGAATCAATGCGTGGGAACGCGGGCCTAGATGAGGTCCTCGGCGCATGCCAGGGCGTCGTCGCCGGCGCCATCGAGCTCGCCGTCGTGCACGCCGCAGAAGCGGGAGCCGGGGCGGGCCTGATTGCGGCAGCGGGTGCCGTCCTCGCCGACGTGCGCGCAGCGCTCGGGCTCGAGGTCGGCGGGCTCATCGTCGATCAGGTCCTCGACGACGGGCTGAGGTGCCAGCGGGACGTTCTTGAGGATGTCGGCCGCGAGGGTCTCGCTCTTGATATCGATGTGCCAGCCGGTGAGGCGGGCGGCCAGGCGGGCGTTCTGGCCCTCCTTGCCGATGGCGAGCGACAGCTGGTCGTCGGGGACGATGACGCCAGCGTAGTTCTTCTCGGGGTCGATCAACACGCGGGTCACCTTGGCCGGGGACAGGGCGTTGGCGACGTAGACGGCCGGATCCTCGTCCCACAGGATGACGTCGACGCGCTCACCGCGCAGCTCGCCCACGACGGCGCGCACGCGGCTGCCCTTGGGGCCGACGCAGGCGCCGACCGGGTCGAGGCGGTCGTCCAGGGAGTGGACGGCGACCTTGGAGCGCTGACCGGGCTCGCGAGCGATGGACTTGAGCTCGACGGTGCCCTCGTAGACCTCCGGGACCTCCTGCTCGAACAGACGACGCATGAGCTCGGAGTGGGTACGGGAGATGACAATCGGCGGGCGGGAGTGCTCTCCGCGCACCGGGGGAAGTGTGGAGTTGGGGTCGCGAACGTCGATGATGACGGCCTTGAGGTGCTGGTTGTGCAGGTAGCGCTCGCCGGCGGGGCGCTCGTTGCGCTCGTCGGGGTAGCGGCGCTGGTCGAAGTGGGGCAGCTCGGCCTCGACGCCCTCGCGGATCTTCACGATGGTGAAGTCGGGCGTGGACTGCAGCACAGTGCCGTTGATGAGGTCGCCCACGCGACCGGAGAACTCCTCGTAGATCTGCTCGCGGGCGGCGTTGCGCACGATGGCGTTGATCTCGGCCTTGGCGGTCTGGGCGGCGAGGCGGCTCACGTCCTTGGGCGTGACGTCGATCTCCTCGTACTCGGTGAAGTTGCCCTCCTCATCCATGGAGTCGTCGATGGGCTCGAGGCGGTACACGTAGATCTTGCCGGTGGTGCGGTCGATGGTGACCTTCGCGCCCCAGTCGAGCTTGAGAACGCGAGCATAGGTCTCGGCGAGTGCGGCCTCAAGGCGATCGAGCAGGTAGAGCTGGTCGATGTGCTTCTCCTGGCACAGCTCCATGAGAGCTTCCATCATGGTGAAATCGGCATCTGCCATGGTTAGTTCCCTTCCTTCACGCCCTTGAAGTCGAAGACCGGCTTCAAGGTGCACTTCTTCACGTCGTCAAATGCGATGGTGACCGAATCCTCGCCCTCGGGCTGGATGGTCACGTCAGTGTCGGTCGCGGCGGCGATGGCGCCCTTGTAGGAACGGCGCCCCTCCATGGCCGTGGTGGTGAGCTCGACGTCCTCGCCCACGAAACGGGCGAAGTCGGACGGGCGGCGCAGCGGACGCTTCATGCCCGGGGAGCTGACTTCGAGCGTGTAGGCGCTCGAAATGGGATCCAGGGCCTCGACGGTCTCGGACACCCAGGCGGTCTGAGCGGTGACCTCGTCGAGGTTGATGGGATCGCCCTCGAGCTTATCCAGGCGCACGCGCACGCACGGGGCCTTGGTGGCACCGACGACCTCGACGTCGACGATGTCGATGCCGTGCTCGGCGGCGCGGGCCTCCAGGGCATCGATGATGTCCTGCTCCACCTTGCTCTTGACCATGTGACACCTCACTTTCATGAAAAGGGAGCGCGGGCGAACCCGCACTCCCTTCACGTGACAACTTCATTTAAGAGGACTATAACACATTCCCAGCATACGGGGCAATTTTGCCGTGGATCGACTCGATTTGGGAGCCTACTTCACCACAAGATTTACAAGTTTGCCCGGGACGCAGATGGCCTTGACGACCGTCTTGCCCTCGATGTGCGTGGCGACGGCGGCCTCCGCGGCGGCCTGCATGGCGGCGGCATCGGCTCCCGCCGGCACCATCACGCGTGCGCGCATCTTGCCGAGCACCTGGACGGCGATCTCGACCTCGTCAGCCGCGGCCTCGGCGGCGTCGAACTCCGGCCACGGGGCGGTGTAGACACTCCCCTCTCGGCCGAGCGCGGCGTGCCACAGCTCCTCACAGGCGAACGGGCAGATCGGCGCCAGAACGGAGACGATATCGCAGGCGACGAGCGCGGTGAGTGCGGCATCGCGCTCCGCGGCGGGCACGGCGTTGATATAGGCGCTCGCGGCGTTCACAAGCTCCATCATCGCGGAGATGGCCGTGTTGAACTGACCGCGATCGAAGTCCTCGGTGCACTTGGCCAGCGTGCGATGGCGCTCGCGGTACAGCTCCAGCGCGGGCTTGGACAGGGCGCCCTTATCGAGCGAGGCGGCATCGCCCGCAGTCTCGGCGAGCTGCCAGACGATGCGCCAGGCGCGCTTGATGAAACGGTTGGCGCCCTCGACGGCGTTGGGGTCCCAGTCGAAGTCCTTCTCGGGCGGGGCGATGAACAGGATCGCCAGGCGCATGGTGTCGGCGCCGAAGGGCTCGATGACGGAGCTCGGGGGCACGACGTTGCCCTTGGACTTGGACATGGTGTCGCCGTTCTCGTCCTTCACCATGCCCTGGCACAGCAGGTTGGTGAACGGCTCGTCGACGTCAAGCAGACCCATATCGCGCAGGGCCTTGGTGGAGAAGCGGCTGTACAGCAGGTGAAGGATCGCGTGCTCGATGCCGCCGATGTAGTTATCGACCGGCATGAAGCGGTGCGCGGCCTCGCGCGAGAACGGCATCTCGGTGTTGTGCGGATCGGTGTAGCGCAGGTAGTACCAGCTGGAGCACGTGAAGGTGTCCATGGTGTCCGTCTCGCGGCGAGCCGGTGCGCCGCACACGGGGCAGGTCGTCTCGTAGAAGTCGCGGCACTCGGCGAGCGTCTCGCCCGCGGTGAGGTCGAGGTTCTCGGGCAGCATGACCGGAAGCTGGTCCTCGGGCACGGGGACGATCCCGCAATGCTCGCAGTGAATGGCCGGGATGGGGTTGCCCCAGTAGCGCTGGCGGGAGATGAGCCAGTCACGCAGACGGTACTGGACAGAGCGCTTGCCGGTGCCGGCGGCCTCGAGGTCGGCCACGATGGCGGCCTCGCCCTCGGAGTGCTTGCCGCCCGTCATGCCGGTGTACTTACCGGACTGGACCAGCTTGCCCTCGCAGGTGAGCGCCTCATCCCAGTCGACGGAAGTCACGCGCGTGCCCTGCTCGTCCTTGAGGTCCTCATACAGCGGATCGTCCTCGGAGAGGATGATAGGAACGATAGGCAGGTCGTACTTCCTGGCGAAGTCGAAATCGCGCGCGTCGCCGCAGGGCACGGCCATGACGGCGCCGGTGCCGTAGTCGGAAATGACGTAGTCGGCCACCCACACGGGCACCTTGGCGCCCGAGACGGGGTTGATGACATAGCGGCCCGTGAAAGCGCCATGCTTCTCGAGCGTGCCCTGGGCGCGCTCGACGGCGGAGATGTGCTTGGCACCCTCGACGACCTCGCGCACGCCAGCCTCGTACTCGGTGCCCTCGACCAGGTCCATCAGGCCCTTGTACTCGGGGGCGAGCAGGAAGAACGTGTTGCCGAACAGCGTGTCGGCGCGGGTGGTGAAGACGGTGATCTTGCCCTCATCGCCGGGGATGGGCTCGCCATCCACGTCGCACAGGGTGAAGTCGACCTCGGCGCCCTCGGAACGGCCGATCCAGTTGGCCTGCATTTGCTTGACGCGCTCGGGCCAACCGGGGAGCTTCTCCAAGTCGTCGAGGAGCTCCTGGGCATAGGCGGTGATCTTGATGTACCACTGCTCGAGGTCGCGCTTCTCCACCTCGGAGTCGCAGCGCCAGCAACGGCCCTCGGTCACCTGCTCGTTGGCGAGGACGGTCTCGCACTTGGGGCACCAGTTGACCGGGTTCTTCTTGCGGTAGACCAGGCCGCGCTCCCACAGCTTCTCGAAAATCCACTGGCCCCAGCGGTAGTAGTCGGGGCTGCACGTCTTGACCAGGCGATCCATGTCGTAGGAAAAGCCCATGCGCTTCATGGTGGCGAGGGCCTGGTCCATGTTCTTATAGGTCCACGCGGCGGCCTGGGTGTTGTGCTTGATGGCCGCGTTCTCGGCGGGAAGGCCGAAGGCGTCGAAACCGATGGGATGCAGCACGTCGTAGCCGCGCATACGGGCCTGGCGGGCCATGGCGTCGCCGATGGTGTAGTTGCGGGCGTGACCCATGTGCAGGTCACCCGAAGGGTACGGGAACATCTCGAGGACGTACTTCTTGGGCTTGGTGGAATCGGTGTCCACGGCGAAGAGATTCTGCTCCTCCCAGGTCCTCACCCATTTTTCCTCAATGGCCTGCGCATCGTAGGCCGGGATCTCGCGTGCGTGCTCACACATGGCGCTCTCCTTGCGACTCAAACGGAGAGGTTCGACCCGTCAAGCGTACCAAAGTCGACCCACGCGCCCTCCCCTGCAGCGGAGATGCCGTGTGCGGACATCAAGCCGTGACGATTCGAACCCTCGACAGATTCAATGTGGTTGATTCTAGCAAATCATGCCGACCAGGCCCGCAGGACACGCTATTTGCTGGAGAGCGCACGGGACAATTTGATACTGGGGGCCTCGACGACGCGCCAGAACAGCGTCGCGAAACCCATGCATGCAAACAACGAGACTCCGGCTATCGCGAGCGGTGAAGCGATGCCCAGTGCAGGCATCAATGCCACGAGTCCACCGATGAGAATCGCATGCGTGAGATACAGGCTGTACGAGATCTTTCCCAAGAAAAGCATAGGCGCGGTGGATAGCACACGTCGCGTAAATCCGTCTGCAATTGAGATGACGACGATCATCAGGCAGGCGGCATTCATGACCGTCGCCAGCGCCGCCCCGACAATACCGCCGGGGTGCCATACGAGTGCGAGTTCGATAATACCGAGCGCGAGGGAAAGCGTCGCCGCCTCCACGGGCGCCGAAACCTTCAAGCTCCTAATCTCGTCAAACCGCCTCGCTATCGTGACGCCGATCCAGAACATGAGACACAGGCGAAGTGGGAAATAACCCGACCAATGGGACACGAACACCGCTGCGAGCATCGCCGTCAGCGCCAGACCCATCCTGCGAATCCGTGAGACGCACCATATGGCGAGGGGAAGCGTCAGGCTGAACCAAAGCTCCCAGCTCATGGACCACACGGGTGAATTGACGCGCATAAGAGGTGCCCCGAACAGGTTGCGTTCGTCGTCGGAGATATTGAAGAGCACATCGAACTGCATGAGGATGTCATGCGCGACCTGCGGCAAGCCGCCATCAAAGGCTATGGCGAGCGCGGAGCGCGATGTCGAGCCGATTCTCCATGCGACGAAGCCCGCAACAGCACCCAACCCAATCGCGACAAAAAGCGGCACACACAAACGGATGACTCTCCTCGGGAAGTAAGAAAGCCAATCGTATCCGCCATCTTTCAGATGCCTGAGAGGCGCCAGAGACAGCACGATTCCGGACAAGATGAAAAACACGACCACCGAGGCGCTTCCAGGGAAGAGGCTCGGAAGCCCTCCCCTCTCGCCAAAGGGCAAGACCATGTTATCGATATGCAGCAAAAACACCATCAAGGCACCGAGGCCCCGAAGGCCATCGAGCGACAAGACGCGCTCCTCACGCACGGACATGACCGCACCTCCCCAACGCATTCGAAATGAACACTCATGATACCGTGCCGTATTTGCAGACTGCCCGGCTTTGACAGCTCGAGTCAAGAAAGCGGAAATGGGACGGCGCGGCAAGGCACCATCCCATTCCATCATCTACAGACCACACCAAATCAACGCGCGGCCCAAGTGTAGAACACTTCTTAGTTGTAGCTCACCGTCTGCTGAGAGTCCTTGACCACGACGTCGTGGGCGCCGCCCTCGACGATGGAGGTGGCGGAGACGAGGGTGAGACGGGCCTTATCCTGCAGCTCGGGGATGGAGAGCGCGCCGCAATTGCACATGGTGGACTTGACCTTGTACAGGGTGCCGTTCACGCCGTCCTTGAGGGAGCCGGCGTAGGGCACGTAGGAGTCGACGCCCTCGACGAAGGAGAGCTTCTGGGCGCCGCCCAGGTCATAGCGCTGCCAGTTGCGGGCACGCGCGGAGCCCTCGCCCCAGTACTCCTTCATGTACTGGCCGTTGACGTTGACGCGAGACGTCGGAGACTCGTCGAAGCGGGCGAAGTAGCGGCCGAGCATGAGGAAGTCGGCACCCATGGCGAGCGCCAGGGTCATGTGGTAGTCGTAGACGATGCCGCCATCGGAGCAGACGGGGACGTAGACGCCGGTCTCCTCGAAGTACTCATCACGGGCGCGGCAGACGTCGATCAGCGCGGTGGCCTGGCCACGGCCGATGCCCTTGGTCTCGCGGGTGATGCAGATGGAGCCGCCGCCGATGCCGACCTTGATGAAGTCGGCACCGCAATCGGCCAGGAAGCGGAAGCCGTCAGCGTCGACGACGTTACCCGCGCCGACCTTGACGGAATCGCCGTAGTTCTCGCGGATCCACTCGATGGTGCGCTTCTGCCACTCGGAGTAGCCCTCGGAGGAGTCGATGCACAGCACGTCGGCACCGGCCTCGACGAGCAGCGGCACGCGCTCGGCGTAGTCGCGGGTGTTGATGCCCGCGCCGACCATGTAGCGCTTGTTGGCATCGAGCAGCTCGTTGGGGTTGGTCTTGTGGGAGTCGTAGTCCTTGCGGAAGACGATGCCGACCAGGTGATCGTTGTCATCGACGACGGGAAGGGCGTTGAGCTTCTTGTCCCAGATGAGGTCGTTGGCGTCCTTCAGGGTGATATCCTTGTCGCCCACGATGAGCTCGGCGCGAGGGGTCATGAACTCGGAGACGAGCTTGGAGTGATCATCGCGGCTGGGGCGGTAGTCGCGGCTGGTGACGATGCCGAGGAGCTTGCCGGTGGGGGTGCCGTCATCGGTGACGGGCATGGTGGAGTGACCGGTGCGGTCCTTGAGCTGCATGACCTGCTCCATGGTCATGTCGGGCGTGAGGGTGGAGTCGGACTGCACGAAACCGGCCTTGTGGTCCTTGACGGCCTTGACCATGGCGGCCTCGGACTCGGGGGTCTGGGAACCGTAGATGAAGGAGATGCCGCCCTCGGTGGCCAGGGCGACGCCCATGTCCACGCCGGAGACGGACTGCATGATGGCGGAGACCATGGGGATGTTCAGCGTGATCTCGGGCTCCTCGCCGCGCTTGAAGCGGGTCAGCGGGGTCTTGAGGGAGACGTTCGTGGGAACGCACTCAGAGGAGGAGTATCCGGGGACGAGCAGATACTCAGAGAAAGTATGGGATTCACCAGGGAAAAACGTTGCCATGTCGCTCCTTCGACTCTTTGCTGCCGACGCGGCGGCGACTCCTTGCCGCCGTGCCATTCGCTCCCGATACAAGTGGGGGTATTGTAGCGCAGAGCCATTGCTACAATGTCTCTCGTTACCAGACTTCAAATGGTCTGCCCAATCTCAATGTCTCTCCGACGCCGCCTTCGGCCCAATCGACACACCCACACGCATCCCGAATTCGTGTAAGGGAGCCTCGATGCCACGCCGAAATAACGCAAGGAGCTTGTCGGCGGTGACGCGGACCCTGCGCCATCGCGACCGTACCACCAGCTTGGAGCCCATATGTCGCTTTCCGCCCACGCCCGACTCACCATCTCCGACGACGACCGCGACCTGCCCGGTGCTTTTGGCGGCGGGTGCGCCTCCCTGTTGGAGGGCGTCGCTGAAGAAGGCTCGCTCAACCGCGCGGCGAAACGCATGGGCATGGCGTATTCCAAGGCGTGGAGAATCGTGCGCGAGGCCGAGGGGCATCTGGGCTGCGAACTGCTCGCCCGCGATGGCGCGCGCGGCTCGGCGCTCACCCCTGAGGGCGAACATGCCCTCCACGCCTATCGAACCCTCCAGGCAGAACTCGACGCGATGATCAAGAAGCGCCTCACCGAGCTGTTTTAGCCACCTCGGACACGAGTGTCCTCCCGGCAAAAGCCCGGACAGGGCAACTACAACCCCAAAAACGCCTTGACGCCTATCAGGATGAGCACGATGCCGCCAACGACCTCGGCACGCGCGCCGAAGCGCTCGCCAAGCTTGCGGCCAAGAGCCAGCACGAGCAGGCAGCAGATAAACGTGGTCACCCCGATCATCCCGCAATAGAGGACGACGTCCTTGCCCTCGGCGGCAAAGCTCACACCTACAACGAACGCGTCGATGGCGGTGGCGACGGCCTCCATGCCAATCGTCGCCCAAGTAAGGCGCGCCGCGGGACATGCCTCCGGTTCGCGGAGCTCGCGAACCGCTTCGACGATCATCTTCCCGCCCACAAATGCGAGGATGGTCAGCGAGACGATGCCCGCATAACGCTCGATGTACTCCGCGATGAGCGTTCCGCCCAGGTAGCCGAAAGCGGGCATCATCATCTGAAACAGGGCGAACGCGACGGGCATGCCGAGCTTCTTCGACAGGGGCATGTCGGGTTCGCATAGGCTGTTCGACAGGGTGACTGCCATGGCATCCATGGCCAGAGCGATACCGAGCACGGTGCTTTCCGCATGAGCTGCGGCGGTGATGACGGGCATAAGGACCCTCCAAACTCATTGCTTGAGACGGGCTTCCGATCAGGCGCGCATGAAAAACACCGGATTGCGCACGACGGAAAACGAGGCGCGGCGGGCGAAGCTGCTTCGATCACACGGCAACGCCGACAATGCCGTGAGGCGGCCTCCTACGGCTGCACAGGATTGCGGAACCAGCGCATGGCCTGGTCGAGATCATCGGCTATGGCGAGGGGATCGTCGAGGCCGGCGAATATGCGAACCGCGCTCCCCTGCAACCCATCGCGCGCATGCAGGCGCGTGTGAGGTCCGCCGGCGTGGCAATCTCGGCCGTTGAGACGGCAGCGCTCGATGAAATCCCTCGCCGTGGCACCCCAGTCCCCGGGGAGCTCGAAATCGACGGCGGGGCCAAAGCCGTGACGCAACACGCGCTCGGCCAGCGAGCGATCGGGGTGCGTGGCGAGACCGGGGTAATCGACCCGGGCCAAACCATCACAACAGGCGAGGTACTCGGCGAGGGCGCGGGCATGATCGAAATGACTTTGCATACGCGTCGAGACGCTATCGAGACCATGAGCGATGACCTCGAGATCGGCCTGAGCCAACGCGCAGGAAGGCAAGCTCTCAACGCGGGCGACCGCGCGGGCGCCACGCGCGGAAAGCGCGACCACCTTGCGATCGAACAGCCCGCCCGCAACACGGTCGAGCGCCTCGCACTGCACGTCGGCACCAAGCTCGAAGGCATGGCATCCAAAATGCGACGGCACGGTGATGTCCGCCCACATAAGACCGCCGTGAGCATGAACCTCACGGGACTCGGCACGGATATCCGCCACGCGGAGGCCCGCCCCGCCGATCATATCGGCCAAACGGTCTTCGTCCGCCATGACGCCAAGGCGCGCGAGCGCCTCGTCGACGCGATCGCCGTACACGAAGACGGCGATTTCGGCACAGACGAGCTGTGCATATCGAGTCTCGAGTTCCTGTTGAGCCGTCACGTTGGAAACGCCCTTCCCCTCCTGAACAGTAGGCGCGAAGCATAACGCACGCCGCAGCGAGCCCATGGGGCCCGAGGCGGCGTGCGCATCATAGCGATGAACCCGGTTTGCGTCCTACGCGCGCGTACGGGTCTCCTCAACAACCTTGGCAATAAACTCATCGACGGCCATAGGGACGGTCTCGTTGGAACGGTCGCGGACGGAGATGTTGCCGGCCTCGACCTCCTTCTCACCCAGGATCAGCATGTAGGGCACGCGATCGACGCCGCGGGCCTCGCGAATCTTGTAGCCGATCTTCTCGTCGCGATCGTCGCACACCACGCGGATGCCGGCGGCCTCGAGCTGCTCGGTGACCTGGTGAGCGTAGTCGCGGCTCTTCTCGGACACGGGCAGGACCTTGACCTGCATGGGGGCGAGCCACACCGGGAACTTGCCGGCATAATGCTCGATCAGGATGCCGATGAAACGCTCAATGGATCCGAAGCATACGCGGTGAATCATAATTGGACGCTTCTTGGAACCATCCTCAGCCGTGTACTCCAGGTCAAACCTCTGAGGCATCTGGAAATCCAGCTGGATGGTACCGCACTGCCATGTCCTGCCCAGGGAATCCCTCAGGTGGAAGTCAATCTTAGGACCATAGAACGCGCCGTCGCCCTCGTTTACAATATAATCAAGGCCCATGTCCTCCAGCGCCTTCCTCAGGCCGTTTGTAGCCATCTCCCAATCCTCGTCAGAACCCATGGAATCCTCGGGCCTGGTGGACAGCTCCACAAAATACTCAAAGCCAAACTGTGTATACACTTCATTAATCAGCTTTGTTACGCCCTTAATCTGATCCTCAATCTGGTCGTCCCTCATAAAGATATGGGCATCATCCTGGGTAAAGCAGCGCACGCGCATCAGACCGTGGAGCTGTCCGCTCTTCTCATGGCGGTGAACCAGTCCCAGCTCGCCTACCTTTAAAGGCAGGTCGCGGTAAGAGTGGGGCTGATTCTTATAAACCAGCATTCCTCCCGGACAGTTCATAGGCTTGACAGCATAGTCTTCCTCGTCAATGACCGTGGTGTACATATTGTCTTTG
>URWW01000040.1 GCA_900551665.1 uncultured Collinsella sp.
CGCACTGGTGAGTACCAAGGCCTTCGGCATGGGAATCGACATCAACGACATCAACGCGATCTACCATTACGCACCCACCGGCAACCTGGCAGACTACATTCAGGAAATCGGCCGTGGCGCCCGCAAGAACGATCTGCGCGCAACAGCCGTGATCGATTACTTCCAACAGGACACCCGCTATGCCAGGCAGCTCTACGCGATGTCCCGTTTTGCCCAATGGCAACTCCGCGAGATGATGGGTAAGCTCTACTCCCTCTACGCGGCTCGGCCCGTCAAGTCGCGCACGATGAACATGCTCGTCTCCCCTAATTCGTTCTCCTACCTGTTCTCCGACAGCAAGGACGCGACAGAGATGACCAACCGCGCAAAGGGCGCGCTCATGATGATTGCCCAAGACCTGGAGGAGCGGTACAACTTCCCCGTCATCGTGGTACAACCCAAGCCCTCGTACGCAAAGCAGTTCGTGTGCATCAACAGCAACCATGAGCAGAATATGGTTGGAAAATACGGTCGATACCTGAAAAAGCTCTCGAATGCCAGAGCCCATCTCGAGGATCGACCAGGCCAGCATGTTACAAAGGTCTCCGACATGGGGGCGATCTACTCACTCGACATGGCCCAGATGTGGGAGGAGCGCTTCCCCAACCAGACCTTCGCGCAATTCAAGCGAAGCCTCTTCACCGGTGAACTGGAGGGCGAGGGCGGCCGGCCGATCCTATCCCCCAGGCTTTCCCTAACCATCAACTACAACGGGACCTTCGACCATGTGGCCGGCCTTTTTGAGGGCTATATGGCCGCGCTCGTCCGGACGCTTTCCGGCTTGCAACGAGCCGGGCAGTTCACGTCCTCCCAGTTCCGCAAGGCGCTCGCCGACGAGTTGGGCCCCGACACCCCCATGCCCAAAAATGCCGACACGCTCCTCAAGGCCCTGGTCCTACCCCAGGGAAGCGATGAGCACGTGGTCAAATGCCTCTTCAAGACCGTGCATGCGAGCAACCCCAACCAGCCGACATACGCGGTAAAGGGAAAGTACCTCGTGTCCATCGAGCCCAAGGCGCGTCGCGCCCTCAATTCGCTCAGACCGCTCAAGGGCACATCTGCCAGGCTCTTCCTCAACCCCAAGGCGCTGGGCAACCGCTACGAAGTCGCCGAGCTGCTGCAGATCCTCGACCTCGCGGCATACGAGATTCGCGGCGGCGATGAACCCGAGATCTTCGTCCGCCTGAACGACCCGCACAAGGTGCAGTCGCTGGCGAACGACAAGCGCTACGCCAACAACGTGCTGCGCAGACTCAACGAGCGCCATGACTATGCGGCGCAGGTCATCTCGAGCTTCTTCCGCACGCCCATGGAGGACGTGGACCGCTGGGACCTCATCGAGGAGTACTTCCTCGGCAACGACGACTACGTTGCCCAGGCGCTGCACATCGGCGACGGCAGCCAGGAGCCCGCCGAAAAGAAGGTCAAATTCCGCGGGGAAAAGAAGCTCTCACTCGGCCTTACGACGAGGATCGAGCCCGAGACCCCCATGGACCCGCGGCCGCCGTTCCGCATCTGGAAGAACTTGGCTCCCGAGTGCACCAATTCGCGAGAGCTGGCCGACCTCGATACACTCAAGGGGCTCACGCGCGGGTCAAATTACGCCATGCCCATCGATCACCCCACGGTTACCGTGGAAAGCACCGGTGCGGAGCTGCACCCCATGCTCGCATGGAAGGATCAGCGCGTGCTGCTTTTCTCCATGGCTCGAGCGGGTGACTTCGAGGCAGCTCAGAAGACCGACTGGCGAAGCTACCTCCTCGGGCAGGGCAAGGGCATCGAACAGCTCGCCGAGGATATCAAGACCGAGATCTAAGTTCATGCCCATGTGTCAAGAAAGGAGGAGCCCCATGGCTCAGAACCAATCAAACCCAATGGCCAGCATGAGCTGTGGGGCAACTCACCCGCGGGTCGAACGAATCACCCCACACCGCCTTTTTACGAAGCTCCTTGTAAGGCCCTTTCTTGAATCGACTCCAACCTCCAAAAAACTTCTCGTCGGTTGCGCTGGCCCTGCGCTCTGCATAACGAATCGCAGCCGCCTCGAGCGCACAAACATAATCAGCGGCTTGCGAGAGCCTGTATTCGCTCGCAACCGCAGGACGATAAGCAATTGCTTCCTTAGACAAGGCGTATTCAACAGCTCGCTTAACCGCCCAACTGATGGATGCCTGCCCTCCGTCGTAGTAGATCTTAACGACATCATAGGACTGCAGATAACCAAGGTTGTCAAAGAGAAACTCGATAAGGGCTTTTCTCATTGCGGTTGCCAGCTCGTCAGGGGAATTGAACTCAGACGCCCTAAACGAGAACAAAACATAGCGAATGGGAAGATGACGAAAGAAGACGCGAAAGCTCGTAAGCAATCTGGATCTAGTCTCAAGAGAAAGACCCTTATAGGCATCGTGCCCGTTCAGAAGGGGCTCTGCATGGAAGGGGATGTTGGGCAGTCCCGCCGACGCCAGGGCGCCCTCGTATCGTCCAATCGACTCGTCGATCTTGTCAGCCTGGTCATGGAGAACGAGCGCGACGAGATAATGTTTACACTTGAGGTCATCACTACCAGATTCATCGATGAAGATGCTCAACTCACGCGTCACGAGGCCTCCCTCCCAATAAAAAAGCCGGGGAAAACGTCCCCGGCACTTGGAAGCCCCTTTTATAAAAGAGACTATTACTTATATACCACGAACCGGAACGTCGAATCAATTCTATCAAAATTAGAACATATGTTCTATACTAATCATTCAGGGGACTGCCCTCCAGGTAGAAAGGCGGCTTAACATGGCAAAGCTCATCAGCATGAACTACGAGGCCCACAAGAAGGAGGTCAACGACCGCTTCGAGCAGCTCCGGGCCAACGAGGAGGAGCTCAACCGCATCTTCGCCCGCATCTACAACATGGAGGGCGAGGTCCCCATCGAGGTCGAGGACAAGTACGTCTCGGTGGCGCGCATCTTCGACACCGCCGAGGAGATCCCCGAGAGCTACAAGGGCAACAAGTACGTGCGCACCAAGCGCGACGAGATCGTGAGCCTCATCTCCTACGCCGTGGGCTGCATGTTCGGCCGCTACTCGCTGGACGTCGACGGCCTGGTGCTCGCCAACGCGGGCGACACCGTGGAGGACTACCTGGCCAAGATGCCCGACCCCGCACACGTCACCTTCATGCCCGACGCGGACAACGTCCTGCCCATCACCGACGACGAGTACTTCGAGGACGACGTGGTGGCGCGCTTCGTGAAGTTCGTCGAGGTCGCCTACGGGCCCGAGACGCTCGAAATGAACCTCAAGTTCGTGGCCGACGCGCTGGACCCCAAGTCCAAGGCCGACGCCCGCGGCACCATCCGCGCGTACTTCCTCAAGGACTTCTACAAGGACCACTGCTCCACCTACAAGAAGCGCCCCATCTACTGGCTGCTGGACTCCGGCAAGAAGAACGGATTCAAGGCCCTGGTGTACATGCACCGCTGGCGCCCCGACCTGCTGGCCCAGGTGCGCACAAGCTACATCCACCCGCAGCAGGAGCGCTACCGCGGCCGCCTGGAGCTGCTGGAGCGCCGCGCGCAGGACGCAGAGGGCCGTCAGCTCGCGCAGGTCGAGAAGGAGCGCAAGACCGTGGAGGCCCAGGCCGAGGAGCTCGCCAAGTACGAGGAAAAGGTCCACGCCCTGGCCGACCAGATGATCGGCATCGACCTGGACGACGGCGTGAAGGTCAACTACGCCAAGTTCGACACCATCCTGGCAAAGATCAAATAATTGGGAAGGCTCCCCCATGGACTCCGCAGCACTCACCCTCACCCTGTTCTCGCGCGGCTGGCTGTATTTTGACAGCCGAGCCATCACGTGGGACGGTACCCGCCACACGATTCCGGCCCCGGAAATCAACGGCGCGCAGATCATGGACATCATCACGTTTAGCAATAGCGAATGCGGGCCCGGCACTGACCTAAACGATGTCTGCGCCACGGCATTCAAGGGCATGCAAGCCGTTGCCGAGGATACGGACCTGCGGACTGAGCGCAGTGACGTGCGCCCCTCGCTGCTGAACCTGATGCCCGAAGGGGATGTGACAGGCATCAGCCTGGTGTCGCTGCTCGGCGCCGCAGAACTCTGGAGCGTTGAGCAGGCGGGTGCGGACTCGTATGCAATCAGCTGTGACGAACAGCTCGCGACGGGCATTCCCGAGTGCGAGCACATGCTTGCAGGCGTGGTCGATGCGCTGCGTTCGGCCGACCCCTCACTGTGTGGAGAGGCCAGCTATACGTTCCTGCACACCAGTGGCGCGGAGCTGCCTGAGCCCGCGGATGAGGTGAAGTCCGCGGATGGACCGGCGGTCGAAGCCGAGCCCGAACCCGAAGCGGAACCTGAGCCCGTGGTTGAGCCCGAAGCCGAACCTGAGCCCGAGGTTGAGGTGGAAGTTGAGTCCGAACCAGAACCCGAGCCCGAGCCTGTAGTTGAGCCCGAACCTGAGGTTGAGCCCGAGCCAAATTCCATGATTGAGCCCGAGGTCGAGACAGAATCGGACACTGAGTCCAAGCCCAGCGGCGCTTCCGCAAAAGAGCCCACGGCAGTTGTCTGCGACGGCATGCGTATCGACCTCCGCACGCGCCTGGTCCACGTTTTCGATCGCGAGGTGCAGCTCTATCGCAGGGAGTTCGACCTCCTCGTTCTCCTTGCCCGCAACCCCGAATCGACGTACAGCACCGCCAGCATCAGAGACGCACTCGGTGCCAACTGCGAACTCAACAGCATCAACATGTACGTGGGCCTCGTGCGCAGCAAGATCGGCGATGACCCCAATTACCCGCAGTGGGTGGCAACCGTCGAAGGTGGATACCGCTTTGTGGGAAAGAACCCCCGGCTCGTGTGCGAAGAAGAAGCCGAGGTCCCACCCATCGAGCATTGGCGCTCCGCCAATGATGGCCGTCTGCTCGTCATCGATCGCGTGTCGGAGACCGCCGCGGTTGACGGAGAGCCGGCCCATCTCAGCAAAAAAGAATTCGCAATCCTTTCCGCACTCACCAGCCGCCAGGGAGGTGTGTGGGAAAACGAAGAGCTCTCTCAGCTCGTCCTCGGAGTTGGCTTTGTGGAAAGCAGTCGCGCCCTCTCAACGTACATGAACAAGATCCGCTCCGTACTGGGCGATAGCCCCAAGAGCACTTCCTGGATCAAGACCGTCCGCGGTGTTGGCTACCGCATGATTGGCGCACTCGAGCCCGTCGATCTGGCGGCGTATGACTCCAGCAATGACAACTCCCCCATTGCCACGCAGGAAACCAATGCCGATCACGGCGAAGCCATAGAAGTCAGCGACGTAGCACCCGATACCGATACCGAGATCGAAAACATCATCGATATTCAGCCGAGGACCGCAATCGAGGTCACCGAGGAGGCCCACGCAGACGAAGAAGCCCCCTTACAGGACATCGCTTCGCAGCCCGAGCCGGCGCCCTCCCCTATTAACGAATCTGACGATAAGGCAATCAAAAACGCCGAACGTCTTGCGACCAAAGCGGCGAACGAGCAGGAAGCCATGATGAACCTGGAGTTCCCGGACTTCCCGCAAGAGCTGCTCTTAGTAGAAAAAGATATCCACACGCACGCTTCGCGCTACGCCGTCGCACTCTACGTGATCGCTCGCGTGGTACCCGAAGGCCGCCCGTTCTCCCTTGTGCAGCTTCGTAGGATCGTACGGCCATATCTGTTGTCCGCAGGCCTCAAGCGTCTAAGCATCCCGACGTTGAACGCGGCGTGCCGTGAGCTCGCCGCGCGCGAACTCGGCTCCATCGAGCTTGATTCCGATGGGGAGGTTGCCACCTTCCGCGCCAAGAGACTCACGGCGCAAGATGCACTGCGCATCGCAATGGAATTCGACACGCTCGGGGCATTCGACCCGGCGCTCTCCACCGCTGCGGTCGAGGCGGACATTGCGCCCGAACCCGTGCCGGAGCCGGAGGCCGTGCCCGCTCCGGAACTGGAGGCGGAACCCGAACCCGTGGCCGAACCCGAGCCCGTGGCCGATCCCGTGGCCATGGCCGATCCCGTTGCCGTGGCCGATCCCGTTGCCGTGGCCGAGCCCGTGGCCGAGCCGGCGCCCGCGCCAGAGATCGATCCCGCCGCGCTCTCCAAACTCGAGGACGCCATTGCAAAGGCAACCCGCGACCTCGCCGTCCTTGACCCCAAACCCCTGCAAGATAAACTTGATGCCCTGACCCAAGAACGCGCGGGACTCGGCTTTTTCAAGTTCTCCGCCAAGAAGGAGCTCGATCAAAGGATTGCCGCCGTTGAGCGCGAACTCGCAGAGCTCAAGAGCAGGGATTCCGAGCGCCATGAACTCAAAACGTTGCTGGGTGGCTACGCCAAGCAGCGCGATGACCTTTTGAATACCAGGTAGGAGCAACTATGAAACGTTCCGACATCCAGTCCGAACTCATACGTTCGTTCGGCCAGATGGACCCTTCCCAGGGCGGCGCCGTCATTGTGTGGCACGACCCCGAGGGCGAGTTTGAAGAGACGCTCGACGAGCTCGAGCTCCCTGGTATCGAAGTCATTCGTGAGCAGGAAAACCATGCGTTCGAACTCAAGTGCACCATGAATGAGGACCTTGCGGGTCGCTCGATCCTGCTATACCGCAAGCGCTCGCGCACGCTCGAGGGAGACTGGCTCGCCGATATCGAGATGCGTGCGGAGCGATTCTCCGCCGACTACGCCTCGGTCCAGCTCCGCGAGATCAACGCTGAGGATACGCCCGAGATGCGCGCTCTCTTGGCGGAGCACAAAGCGCTCCTCTCCAAAAAGCGCACCGTCAAGCGCCTCTGCGCTCTTCGCGCCTCCTACACCGATCCCAAGCAGGTCGAAGCCGCCCTGATCGCCGCCATCGTCGAGACCGACTCCCTCGACCCCGCCAACATCCTGCGCACCTGGCTGCTGGGCATCGAGGGCGAGGCGTGCGAGCACCTGACTGAGGCACTCGAAAAGAACGGACTGCTCGAGACCTTTGCCACGATAATCCACGCTTGGACCGGGTTCGAGGGCGATATCACCGATGAGGCGGAGCTCTCGCAGCACATCCTGCTCAGCTGCGCCGCGCCGCACCTCGGCGAGACCGCGCTGAGCAGCCTGAGTGCGCGGTTCAACGTCAACGCCGCTCGCTTTTGCAACGACCTCTACGAGACCTGGCTCCGTTCAAACAATGGAGCGGGAATCGACACCCTGCGCGAAGCCTGCCTCAATGTGGAAGACGCCTACGCGCTCCCCAGCCTACTCGACGCCGCACCAACGGAGACGCTCCTGCAGTGCGACACGTTCCCCTGCATCGACGCGACGATCCTGGAGCGCCTCATCGCGGAGGTCGCTCAACCCGATGGGGATTACCAGCGCATCCTGGCGCACGCGGCCGAACGTCGCTCCCACGTGTGGTATCGCGACTTTGAAGTGTACTACCGCGCCGTGACCGCCGCCGCACACATGCAGGATATGCACTGTTCATGCGCAGGCGCGATCGATGCAGGCACGCCCAAGGAGATCTGGAACGCATACACCAGCGATCTCTGCAGCATGGACCGCTGGTATCGCGAGTTCAACGAATCGCTTGCCACCGCACTCAAACGCAGCTGCTATGGCTTGGACGACGCCCTCAAAAGCTGCAGCGCCTCGATCGAGGCCCTCTACAAGAATTGGTTCCTGCGCGAACTTTCGAAGCGCTGGCTCTCCGCATGCGCGGAAGACCTGTCTGCAAAGGGCCATGCGAGCGGGATTCCCCTGCAGCTCGATTTTGATATGGCCGAGGTCGGCCCGCTCACGCGCACGACAAAACGCGCGTGGGTCATCGTGTCCGATGCGCTGCGTTACGAGGTTGCCCAGGAGCTCGGCGAGGTCATCCAACACGAAACCCGCTGCGCTTGCGAACTGGACGCCATGCAATCGGTGTTTCCCTCGATCACAAAATGCGGCATGTCGGCCCTGCTCCCCGCAGGCACCTTCCGCATGGAGCAGGGGGCGGGCGGGCTCGATGTGCTTGTCGACGGCTCCATTGCCGCGGGTACCGCCGCGCGCGGCAATCAGCTCGCTACCCAGTACCCCGGAGCGGTCGCCGTTCAATACAGCGAGTTTATCAATCAGATGACCTCCTCCGAGCGCAAGGAGCTCGTAGCGGACGCGCCGCTCGTATACATCTACCACAACACCATCGACGCCATGGGCGATAAGCCCATAAGTGAAGCGAAGACCTTCGAGGCGTGCCGCGATGCGATTCTCGAGCTCAAGGCCCTGGTCGAGCGCCTCGTGCGAGAGCAGAAGGCCTCCAATATCATCATCACCGCCGACCATGGCTTCCTTTACACCGCCGAGCCGCTCGACGAGCACGAGAGCGCGAGTATTTCGAATATCGACGGCGAGGTTGTAGAGTACGGGCGGCGCCACGCGGTCGCGCGCACCGGAGCGACCTCGCAAGCCTTCCTTGAGGTGGCACTGCCCTCCGACACCCTAACGGGCTTTTGCCCGCGCGAATGCGTGCGCATCAAGATGGGAGGCGGCGGCAACAATTTCGTTCACGGTGGATTCACGCTGCAGGAATGTTGCGTCCCCGTACTTCGCTGCTCGGTCAAACGCAAGGGTGCGCGCGGCTACGTGGAGACAACACCCGCGTCGATCTCGCTCATCACCGAGCTTGGCACCATCACCAACGGCATGTTCAGCGTGGACATCCTGCAAGATACCCCGGTTGGCGCCAGCACCTCTCCCTCCACGTACGAGGTGTTCGTTGGCGATGCGGCCCATACGCCCATCACGAACATCGCAACCGTGGTTGCCGACCGCACCGACGAGGACGCACGAGCGCGCACCAGCCATCTGCAGTTCACCATCAAGCCCGGCGTAGATACAGATGAGCAGACGATGTACGCGCTGTACGCGCGCGACGTCCAAACCAAGCAGATCCAAAACCTTCGCCCGCTCAAGATCAGCATCGCCTTCGCACCGCTCGACTTTGGGTTCTAACGTCTCATTTGGGTCTCATTTGGGGACAGGTACAAATTGCAACATTCGCAATAGGCCAAAAGACAATCAGCCGGGGGCAATGCCTCCGGCTGTTTTGCATTGGGCATCGAGCTTGAAGCCTCAGCCCAAAAGGTCTCAATTTGTACCTGTCCCCATTTGAGACGTGGCGACTTAGACGCGGATGAAGCGGGCGCAGAAGTGGCCGTCGAAACCGCCCTGGTGCGGGCAGCTCTGGAAGGTCCCGATCGGAATCTCGTGTGCGGCGATGTCCTCGACAGCGCCCGAATACGCGGGACCAGCAGCGGCAAGGGCGTCGGACAGCGGCATGGGGGCAAAACCTTCCCCTTCCGGCGACCCAAGGAACTGGGTGACCACATGGCTGTTCTCGGCACGCAGCACCGAACACGTCGCGTAGATGAGCTGCCCGCCCGCACCGACGCGGCACGCAGCCTCGCGCAGCAACTCAAGCTGAAGCTCGGGCAAGTCGCGATCGCACTCCTGAGGCGTGAGTCGCCAGGGGATCTCCCCATGGCGGCGCATGGTGCCCGTACCCGAGCACGGCGCATCCACAAACACGGTGTCGAACAGCGCGGTTTCACCCTGCTGCTCGTCATACGCGGCAAGACACGCGTCTAAGTCGGTGGCATCACCCGCGGCCGTAAAGATCTCCCCCAGCCCCGAGCACTCGATGCGCTGCGCATTCGCCTGGCATTTACCCTCGTACAAGTCGAGCGCAACATGCTCGTGATCAAGATTTCGGCGTTCGGCATGGGCGAGCATCATGAACGTCTTGGTGCCGCGACCGGCGCCAATCTCAAGGCAAGACCCCTCGCGCGCAACCGCGGCGGCAATGAGCTGCGCGTGATAATCGGAGGCGACGGCATCCGCATGCGCAAAGGCATTCGAACGCACAAGCTCGCTCACGCGGTCGACCGCGTACGCGCCGGGAAGCCCCAACGATCGAGCGCCATCGGCGGCAAGGGCATCTTCTACGGCTTCGGAGCGCAACGGATTGACCTGCACCGCGATGGGAGCAGGCTCGAGCTGACACGCGAACATGGCTTGCGCGCGCTCTTCCCCCAGCGAGTCGACAATCCTGCGCACGAGCCATGTGGGCAGGCCGGCGCGACGGGCGCACGACACCATCGCGCGATGCTGCTCGGAAGCATCCTCGGCAGCAAGGAAGGAAACCGCCCTTTCCGCTACGCGCCGCAACACCGCATTGGCGAGGCCGGCGGCCCCATGAGCGCACATGCGCGCGAGTTCCACGGCCTGGCTCACCGCGACCTGCGGCGAAGTCCCCAGGTAGAGCAGCTCATACGCACCAATACGCAGCGCATCGCGCACGTCGGCCGTAAGCGAGCGCGGATCGTCGAGCACACTGTTGAGGGCGTCGTCCAAGCAACCGCTGCAACCCGTGACACCCAGTGCGAGGCGACGCGCAAAGGCGGCATCGCGCGTGTCGAGCGAAGCAGATGCGCAGGCGTCGGCGGCGAGCTCGCGAGCATAGCGCCCCGACTCGCGGGCGGCGATCAAAATACGCAGGGCAACAAGGCGCCCCGGAGACAGTTTGGCCGTCTTACTCAAGGCAACCCCATGCCCCGTCATCCTCACGCTGGCCGGCGGCCCAGGACTTGGCGTCCATCTCGCGCTTACCATCCGGCTTGATCGAGATGAGTTCAAACGAGCCATCGGCGCAACCCAAATAGACACGCCCGCCCTTCACGGTGA
Organism: uncultured Collinsella sp.; assembly: GCA_900551665.1. Taxonomy (GTDB): domain Bacteria; phylum Actinomycetota; class Coriobacteriia; order Coriobacteriales; family Coriobacteriaceae; genus Collinsella. Next base: position 10,771 of record URWW01000040.1, read on the forward strand.
ACGAGCTGGCTGCCGCACTGGGCGAGGCGGCATCAGCGGCTGCGGCGCGCATCACGCGCACGGGCTTGCCGGCGATCACGCAGCGCGCGGGCGCGGCGTTGGAGGAGGCCATAACGCGACGGATGTTCTCCAGGACCCCGGCGGCCGGATCGAGGCGCAGCTCCGCCTTGGCGATCTTGGCGGCATGCGTCACGAGCGAGTCGTCCTGCTCGGTCCAGACGGCCGAACCGTCCGCGATGGCAGGCAGCGTGCTCACCAGCAAATCGCCGCCGAGCTCGGCCAGCTCGGCCGTCAACTCGTCGGCGGACTTACCGGGGACCGCACAACTCGCCTGGGCGCAATACGCACCCGTGTCCACGCCGTGGCCGATACGCATGATGGACACGCCGGTCTCGGCATCGCCCTCCAGAATGGAGCGCTGGATGGGAGCCGCACCACGCCAACGCGGCAGCAGCGAGGCATGAACGTTCACGCAGCCCAAAGGAGCCATGGTGAGTACCTCGTCGGGCAGGATGCAGCCGTAGGCGGCAACGCAAAAGATCTCGGCCTCGGCGGCGCGCAGGGCGTCGAGGACCTCGGGCGTCATGCGATTGGCCTCCATCACGGGCAAGCCGAGCTCGAGTGCCGCCTCCTTCACCGGTGACGGCTCGAGCTTCTTGCCGCGCGAGCGCACGGCGTCCGGACGCGTGAGCACCAGGGCAACCTTGTGAGCCGCGGCGAGCTTACGCAGGGACGGAACGGCAAAGGCGGGCGTACCCATAAAGACGACGCGCATGGCTACTCCGTCTCGCCGGGCTTGGCGCCGCGGGCGAGCGCGTCCTGGTACTGCCTCATAGCGTGCATGCGCTGCTGAGGAAGCAGGCGCTCGAACATCGTCTTGCCGTGCAGATGGTCGATCTCGTGCTGCAGGCACACGCAGAACAGGTCGCCGGCGGCCTCATAGCGAATGCACTCGCCATCGAGGTTGTAGGCCTCGACCACCACGTGATCGGGACGGCGAATCTCGCAATTGATGCCCGGGATGGACAGGCAGCCCTCGTTGTAGGGCACGAGGTTGTCGGACTGCTCCACGATCACGGGGTTGATGAGGACGTAGGGGTCGTAATCCTTCTCGGAGGTGTACTCGGTGTCCACGATGGCTAGCTGGATGGTCTCGCCCACCTGCGGGGCGGCCAGGCCACAGCCGCCGTTCTCGAACATCTGGACCTTCATGCGCTCAACCAGGGCGCGAAGGTCGGAATTGATCTCCTCGACCTCGGCGCACTCCTGGCGCAGACGCGGGTCCGGCGACAGAACGATACCGTTGATCTCCATGGTCTTCCTTTCGTACGCGGGCGCAAACCCGCACGTATTCACCGTGTTCTATAGTACCCGCATTGCCCGCCGAGGTGATGGGCGATATGTGCGCGCGAAGCATCTCCACCGGCGCCGCTACATGAGGTCGTAGGCGTCGACGTCGACGGCGATGCTCACGCCGGGACGCGTGCCGGCGCGCGAGACCGCCGCGGAAAGAGCCCCGGATAGGTCGCAGTTGAGCGGAGCCTTGACGACGATGTGGAAACGATACCGGTCCTTGGCCCGCTCGATCACACACGGCGTGGGGCCCAAAATCTGCGGGCGGCTCAGCAGCTCGCAAGACGAAAACTCAACGCCGGCACTCCCCGTCTCGACCACCGGGCGCAGCATGGGCGCCGCGTCCAAGCCAAACTCGACACGCAGTTCCTCTGCAATGCGCATGACCAGACCTCGAGCCGCGCGCTCATCTTTGCCCCACACCAGCACGTTGGCGAGCCGCACATACGGCGGGTACAGGGCCTCACGGCGCATGCCAAGGTCGTGCTCCGTGAACACAGAGCGGTCGTGCGTCTTGACCGCGCGGATGACCGGCTCATCGGGCAGGTACGTCTGGATGATCACGCGACCCGGGTCCTCTCCGCGACCGGCGCGACCGGCAACCTGTTCGAGCAGATCGAACGCGCGCTCCCCCGCACGAAAATCGGGCATCTTGAGGGCGTAGTCGGCGTTGATCACGCCCACGAGCGTCACCTCGGGAAAATCAAGGCCCTTGGCGATCATCTGCGTGCCGAGCAGAACCGCGCACTCGGCGGCGTCGAACTGCTCGAGCAGCTTTTGATGCGCGCCCTTGGTGCGCGTCGAATCGGCGTCCATACGAATCACCGCCACGTCCTCGGGCAACAGCGCTCGCAGGGCGTCCTCAACCTGCTGGGTTCCCAGCCCCATTTTGGCGAGGTAACGACTCCCACACTTGGGGCAAGCGCTGCCGTACTCGGGGTACGGCCGCACGCGATACGAGGAACCGCAGGTGTGACACTCGAGCGTGTGGGTGCGCTCATGGTAGGTGAGCGCCGTGGAGCAGTGTTTGCACGTGGGAACGCACCCGCACTCCCGGCACATGAGGAAGCTCGCAAACCCACGTCGGTTATGGAGCAGCACGGCCTTTTGGCGCCTCTCCACGACCTCGTCGAGCGCATCGAGCAGGGGCTTCGAGAAAATCGAACGGCTGCCGGAGGCGAACTCGCGCCTCAGGTCGGCAACGATGACCTCGGGAAGGCGCGCCGTACCGGGGCGCTCGGGCATCTCGACCCGGGTCCAGCGGGCACCCCCGTGGCCACCGGCCTCACAGCGTGCGAGCGCCTCGGCCGACGGCGTGGCGGACCCCAGCACAAGGGCGCACCCATGGAGCTGCGCCAACTTGGCAGCCACCTCGCGCGCGTGGTAGCGCGGACTGCTTCCTTGCTTGTAGCTCTGCTCATGCTCCTCGTCGATGACGATGAGGCCGAGGTCGGCAAGCGGACAGAAAAGCGCCGAGCGCGCGCCCACCACCACGCGGGCCGCACCCGAGCGAACCATATCCCACTGGTCGAGGCGCTCACCCGCGGAAAGGCGCGAGTGAAACACCGCCACCGCGTCGCCGAAACGCGAGCGGAAGCGACCCACAGTCTGCGCCGTGAGCGAGATCTCGGGCACGAGCACGCAGGCCGAGCGACCATGCGCCAGAACGCGCTCGATGGCGGCCAGATACACCTCGGTCTTGCCGGAGCCGGTCACACCGTCCACCAGGACCACGTCACCGGACGCGGCCTCGGTCGCCCGCGCAATCGCGGCGAGGGCGTTTTGCTGTCCGGCAGTGAGCTCTTTGGGAGCAGATGCGTTCGCGGAGGAAAGCGTGGTGGAGCCCTCGCATCCGCGCCAACTGCGGCGCTCCTCCACCGTCACCACGCCGCGCTTCTCGAGCGAGCGAATCGTGGCGGACAGGTCGCCGTTCATGAGATTGAGTTCGCGCGTGGTGACCGGTCCGCAGGAAAGCGCATCGATGAGCTGGCGCTGGCGCACCGCGCGCTCGGCGGGCTCGAACGAGCGGCCCTCCTCGGTAAGGCTCACCCAACGCACGGTAACGGACGTGACGGTCGGCGGTTCATACACATACGAGCCATCTTCCCGCCGCACGACCTTGCCGGCACCGCCCGGGGGCAGCAGCAGGCGCAGGCACTCGGAAAGCGGTGCCACATATTCGCGGCTCATCCAAAACGCGAGCTCGGCAGAGGCGGCAGAGAACGCCGGGGCGGCAACGACCTCGCGCACAGGCTTGATGCGGGACGGCTCGAGACCCTCCGCACCCGGGAGCTTTCCCAGCGACTCGGAGCGAGCGACAACGTACCCCGCCTCGACGCGCCGACCAAACGGAACGAGAACCGTGGCGCCCACCTGGCAGGCCTCATTCAGGGCGAGGGGCACCCCATACGCAAAGGGCTCGGACAGCGCCCGCGCCGGGATGTCGATCACCGCGGAGACGTAGCCCAAAACGGGCGCGGACACTACCGGCGCCCCACCTCCCTCGGGCGCGGCGCCTCCCAGGGGGCAAAGGGCGCCCGCTTGCGCAGACGCCCCCTGATCGGCCGTATTCAGTTCGGGAAAGAGCGAATCCTGGCCCCTCATGCGAAATTGGCTACTCGGCCAGCCCGCAGGCGGCACGGAGCTCTGCCACGCGGTCGGTGCGCTCCCAGGTGAAGTCCGCGTCCTCACGGCCAAAGTGACCGTAGGCAGCCGTCTTCTCATAGATGGGACGACGCAGGTCCAGATCGCGGATGATCGCGCCCGGGCGCAGGTCGAACACGCGCTTGACGGCCTCGGTGATCGTGGCCTCGTCGACCACGCCGGTGCCGAACGTATCGACCATGATGGACAGCGGGTAGCTCACGCCGATGGCGTAGGCGAGCTCGATCTCGCAGCGCTCGGCCAAGCCGGCGGCGACCACGTTCTTGGCGACCCAGCGGGCGGCATACGCGGCGGAACGGTCCACCTTGGTGCAGTCCTTGCCGGAGAAGGCCCCGCCGCCGTGGCGACCCATGCCGCCGTAGGTGTCGACGATGATCTTGCGGCCGGTGAGGCCGGTGTCGCCCATGGGGCCACCCACCACGAAGCGACCGGTGGGGTTCACATAGAGGTCCGCTCCCTCCCACGGGATGCCGGCGGCCTCCATGACGGGCGCAATCACATGCTCGCGCATGTCTGCCTCGATGATGTCCATGTCCTCGATCTCGGGCGCATGCTGCGTGGAGATGACGATGGTCTCGACGGCGACGGGCTTGCCGCCCTCGTAGCGCACGGTGACCTGGGTCTTGCCGTCGGGGCGCAGGTACGGCAACGTGCCATCGTGGCGCACCGCGGCGAGACGCTCGGCCAGGCGGCTGGACAGGTAGTGCGGCATGGGCATGAGCGTGGGGGTCTCGTTGGACGCGTAGCCGAACATCATGCCCTGGTCGCCCGCGCCGTTGTCGAGCTCACTCGCGC
>URWW01000041.1 GCA_900551665.1 uncultured Collinsella sp.
CCAGAATGGCGTCGAGGATCGCGTCGGAGATCTGGTCGCAGATCTTGTCGGGATGGCCCTCGGTGACCGACTCGGAGGTGAAGACGAAGGAATCTGCGCCGAAGTCGGTGGCGCGAGCCGGTTCCGTGGTGGAACGATTCTCAGTTGGCATAGGTGCCCCTTTCATGATTGAACCCGGCGACCGTTACCATTCCGCCGGGCATGTAGCTGATAGATTGTACCGCGCCGTGCCAAATCGCGCCCACGCGCCGAAAAAGCACACTGTAAATTGACGAAAGACCAAGCGCCCAAGTGTCTACGTCACCGAAACTCGTCTACGCGCTGCAGCTCTCGTACAGCTCCTCCGGAGCGATATCGATATCCCCGGGCCACACAGCGGTGCCACAGTCAATCGAAACAGTCTTGAAAATAGATAGCGAGGCAAGGTGCTCCCAAGGCCCCTTGTCAATCAGAGGCTTCATGTCGTAGATGCCGCTCTTTCCATCCTCGAACACAAGACTCAGGGTGAAATCGTCATTGGCGACGACCGATGCAACGTCGAAATACATGATGGCCCTCCTTTCGGGACCTTCATGTTATCGAAGGGGGTCAATGCGGTAAAGCTCCTCCTTCCTACTCGAAAGATCCCAATTCGCGCGAAGCTCACTGACACACATGACCCCAGGCCCGAATGTGGCAACACCCCCAGACGCCCCGAAAGCAATACGCGCGCTCCGGATAAGACAACTTGCCATGTCCTATAATGAATCAGATTGACCCGACCAAATCACAAGGAGCATGAGTATGAGCGATTCCGTCCGCGTCCGCTTTGCGCCCTCGCCCACCGGCAAGCTGCACATCGGCGGCGCCCGCACCGCCATCTACAACTGGGCCTTCGCCCGTGCCAACGGCGGCACCTTCATCCTGCGCATCGACGACACCGACCCGACCCGCTCCACCGACGAGAACACCCAGATCATCCTGCGCGCTATGCGCTGGCTTGGCCTCGACTGGGACGAGGGCCCCGAGGTCGGCGGCGATTTTGGCCCCTACTCGCAGACCGAGCGCCTGGACCTCTACAAGCAGACCGCCGAGCGCCTGCTCGCCGAGGGCAAGGCTTACCCCTGCTTCTGCACGCCCGAGCAGCTGGCCGCCGACCGCGAGGCCGCCCAGGCCCGCAAGGACCCCTTCCAGGGCTATCAGCGCCGTTGCCGCAACCTCTCGCCGGAGGAGGCCCAGGCCCGCATCGACGCCGGGGAGCCCTACGTTCTGCGCATCAAGGTGCCCGAGGACCGCGGTAACGTCGTGATCAACGACGCCGTCCACGGCGAGGTCACCTTCGACGCGAAGGAGCTCGACGACTTCGTCATCTTCCGCTCCGACGGCACCCCCACCTACAACTTCGCCACCGTGGTAGACGACGCCCTCATGGGCATCACCCACGTCATTCGCGGCGATGACCACCTCTCCAACACCCCGCGCCAGGTCATGGTCTACGAGGCCATGGGCGCGCCGGTGCCCACCTTCGCCCACATCTCCATGATCTTGGGCGCCGACGGCAAGAAACTCTCCAAGCGCCATGGCGCGACCTCCGTCGAGGAGTACCGCGACGCCGGCTACCTGTCCGACGCCTTTGTGAACTACCTGGCGCTGCTCGGCTGGTCGCTCGACGGCGAGACCACGGTCATCCCGCGCGACGTGCTCGCCAGCAAGTTCAGCCTGGACCGCATCTCCAAGAATCCGGCGACCTTCGACCCCAAGAAGCTCGACTGGATGAACGCCGAGTACATCAACGCGATGGATGACAAGACCTTTGCCGACGAGATCATGCTGCCCCAGCTCATCGAGGCCGGCCTGATCGACGATGGCTTCGAGGCGGATGAGACCTGGGTGGACGCCCTCGCAGCCATCGTGCACCCCCGCACCAAGATGCCCGCCGACGCCGCTGCCGTTGCAGCGCCCGTCTTCAAGACCGCCGAGACACTCGAGTACGACGAGAAGTCCGTGGCCAAGGGCCTCGCCAAGGAGGGCCTGGGCGCCGTGCTCGACGCCGCCAAGACCGCGCTCGAGGCCGTGACGGACTGGACGCCGGAGAACATCGACGCCGCCCTCGAGCCGCTGCCCGAGGCCCTCGACGTGAAGAAGCGCCTCGTCTTCGGCGCCGTGCGCGTTGCCGAGTGCGGCAACATGGTGAGCCCGCCGCTGGGCGAGACCATGGCGCTCATCGGCCGTGACGACTGCCTCGCGCGCATCGACCGCGCCCGTCCGATGGCGCTCTAGTCGACCTGACTGGGCCGGCTCCCACCCCCTCGCACAGCTTCGCTGCGCTCGGAAATCGCTCAGGGGGAATGGGAGCCGGCCCAACGTTTATCTTGCCCAAGCCATCGAGCCCCACGCCATCGAGCGGACGCGAACGCCGCGATGTTGAACATGCGCCGAAATCCCGCCGGAGTATCACCGAGATATAACCGAAGTCACGTTCCGAGGGCCCATTTTGTGACTTTGATGGCACCTCAGGAGGGTATCGTGTGACTTTGGTTGCCTTTGGCGCGCCCGGCAGGGTGCGACGAGACTCCGGCCGCCAGGTAAAGCCCTCCGTGATGAGCCCGCATGTGGCAAGAGAGGGTACCATGTAAGCGAACAGCGCCTCTTTAAACGAATAGAGCCTCTTCGAACGGAGCCCAACATGCCCGCAAAGCCGCAATCGTTTGCCACCACCTCCGCGTTCGAGGTGCTCGGCCCCATCATGGTGGGACCCTCGTCCTCGCATACCGCCGGGGCCCTGCGCTGCGCACAGGTCGCCGCATCGCTGCTCGACGGGCACATTGTGCGCGTCACCTTCACCCTGTGGAACAGCTTCGCCCACACCTACAAAGGGCATGGCACCAACCGCGCACTCGTTGCAGGCGTGCTCGGACTCGACACTGACGACGAGCGCATCCGAGACGCGTTCACCCTGGCGGAGGAGCGCGGACTCGCCTATGAGTTCGTCATCGGCGGAGATGACGCGTCAATCCACCCCAACACCGTCGACATCCACCTCGAGAGCGAGACCGGCTCCATGGCGGACGTCCGCGGCGAGAGCCTCGGCGGCGGAAAGATGCGCATCAGCGCCATCAACGGCGTGCATGTCGAGATCTCGGGCCTGTACACCACGCTCTTCGTCGCGCACCGCGACGCGCCCGGAGCACTCGCATCGCTTACCGGCGCACTCGCACAGGCGCGGATGAACATCGCCTTTTGCCGCACGTACCGTACGGAGGCGGGCGGCCAGGCGTATTCCGTCTTCGAGACCGATGGCGCACCCCAGCGCGATGTCCTGCCCATCGTCCGGGCACTTGACATGGTGAATTACGCGACCTTCATCGAGCTGCCCGGATCGGTGACCGCGCTCGGACCCGGAATCTCGGTCCCCGACCTCTTCGACGATGCCGAGCAGTTACTCGCCGCATGCCGCGAGCTGAACGTGAACATCGGCGGCGTCATGCGCGTGCGCGAGGAGCGGATGGTCGGTGCCGAACGAGCCGCCGCGAATATGCGCCGCGTAATCGAGGTCATGCGCGACGAGACCACCGCCACGCTCGCCCAGCCGCAACGCTCCCTCGGCGGATTCCTCAATGGCGAGGCGCGGCGAGTGGACCAAAATAGAGCGCTGTATGCGCCGAGCCTTCTTGGTTGCACCCTCACCGAGGCGGCGGCGCGCGCCATGGCCGTTCTCGAGCGCTCCGCCACCATGGGAGTCATCGTGGCAGCCCCCACTGCGGGCTCCGCCGGCGTCGTCCCCGGCTGCGTCCTCGCCGTGGCACCCTTGCTCGCCCAGGGTAGGGATGAGATAGACGAGATAATCGCCGAGGCGCTATACTGCGCCGCCGCCGTGGGCCTCATCCTCTCCACAACTGCATGCGTCGCCGGCGCCGAGGGCGGTTGTCAGGCCGAGGTCGGCTCCGCCGCAGCCATGGCCGCAGCCGCGCTCGTGCAGATGCACGGCGGTACGCCGGAGCAGGCACTCGATGCCGCCTCCATAACCATCTCCAACATGCTCGGCCTGGTATGCGACCCGGTGGGCGGCCTTGTGGAGGTCCCCTGCCAGGCTCGCAACGCCCAGGGTGTTGCCGCCGCGTTCACGGGTGCCCAGCTCGCTTTGTCTGGAGTACGGTCGCTCGTTCCCTTCGATGAGATGGCCGCCGTCATGTTGCAGGTAGGGCATGCGCTTCCCACGACCCTGCGCGAAACGGCAAAGGGAGGCATCGCCACCGCCCCCAGCGCCCTGTCCGCCTGCGCACGTTGCGGCATGTGCTCCTAGCGCACCTCAAATGAGGACTCGCCTCAATTGGGGACAGGCACAAATTGAGACACACCTTGAGGCCTGAGGCGTTTTGCCGAAAAGGCCTCAATTTGTGCCTGTCCCCAATTGAGACATGACACATCTGTCATGGGCTGCAGCGCGTCCGCACGGCGCGCTATAATGGCGAAACGCCGATTTACCTGTGAAAGAGCAACATATGACGGAGATGCCGAACACGCCAGCAAGTCAGTCGCATAACAACAATGGACACGTCACCGCCCCCCTGCCCATCGGTAGTCGGACGGCGGGGACCAGCGGAGCAAAGCGCGGAGCGTCATCCCACGCTGCCCACAACGCTCCCAAGCACGCCAAGGAGCCGGCAAAAAAGCATAACGACAAACACTCCCGCAGCCACAAGGGCGCCGCGGCGCTCGGCGTCCTCTGCTGCCTGCTCATCGCCCTCTATGGCGGCGGCGTCTTCGTGTTCTCCCGTACGTGCTACCCAAACACCAAGGTCGCGGGGGCCGACCTCTCTTGGCTTGACCGGGACAGCTCGGTCGCCCGCGTGCGCGACGCCGCTGAGGACTACGTCCTCGAGGTTTCTGGCGACGGCTTTACCTGGACCTACGAAGCCGAACATGCAAACGAGGTGATCGACGCCGCCCGTGCGGTCGATAACGTCATGGCCCATAACGAGCCCGCTCTATGGCCCGTGCGGCTGGCCCGAGCCCTCATGGCCTCTCCCGAAAAACCCGCAAACGCAACATCGGCCAACGCGCAATCCGGCAAACTACCGGAGCTCGACAAAATCGAGCTTCCCAAGACATTCGATCGCGATGCCTTCCTGGCCAGCCTCGACGCAGCAATCGATGAGTTCAACGCGACGCGCGTGGGAACCTTCGATGCGGCCGGCGCTTTCGATCCCGAGGCCGGTTCGTTCACCCTCACAAGGGCCCTCTCCAACCGCAAGCTGGACAAGGACGCCATCGATCGCGCGGCGCTCGTGGCCGTATCGACCCTCGCCGCGCGCGTCGAGCTGACCGAGCGCAGCTTCACTCCCCTTGCTGGCGGCGCCACGGAGCAGGAACTTCAACATGCGATCGACCGTGCCAACGAACTCATTGGGACGAACGTCAACCTCAAGATGGGGGGCTCCGTTGTCTCCACGCTCGATGGCGCGCAACTCGCTCAGTGGATCACCTTCGACGAAGCACTGAACCCAACGCTCAGCACAGAACCCGTGGGTCAATGGGTACGCGAGCTCGCCAAGACGCACATCGACACCGTGGGCAGCGAGAGGACCTACACCCGCCCCGACGGCAAGACCGTCACCGTGAGCGGCGGCACCTACGGCTGGATGAGCGATGAGGCGAAACTCGTGCAATTGCTCCAAGACGCCGTATCCAACAAGCAGGTCGGCGATATCGAGATTCCGCTCAAACGTTCCGCCGCAACCTGGAGCGGCATGGGCAAGCCCGATTGGAGCGCTTATTGCGACATCGACCTGACCGAGCAGCACGCGCGCTACTACGACGCGGCGGGCAACCTCGTCTGGGAGAGCGGTTGCATCACGGGCAATCCGAACACCGGAAATGCAACCCCGACGGGCGTTTTCAGCCTGAATGCCAAAACACGCAACTCGACCCTCATCGGACTCGACGAGGACGAGGACGGCGAGCCCGATTACAAGACCCCGGTCGCCTACTGGATGCCGTTCGTGGGCAACGCCATCGGCATGCACGACGCCACCTGGCAGTCCGCCGCGAGCTTTTCGAATCCCAAGGCCTACACCTGGACGGGAAGCCACGGCTGCGTCAACCTGCCCCCCGACCGCGCTGCAGCGCTATTCGACATCATCTCCAAGGGCGATTGCGTGATCGTCCACAACTAGCCGCGCACCGCCCGCGCCGCACACGCCGGCATGCAAGGCGAAACCCCATCTGGAGGCATACATGACCACCCGCATTCTGCTCGTCGAAGACGACCCGCTCATCGTCGACGCCCTCACTGAGCTTCTCACGAGCTCGGGCTACTGCGTCGACACCGCCGACACCCAGACGCGCGCCATCGAGCTCGCCACGGGCGCCGGATCCGCCGGCACCTATCAGCTGGTGCTGCTCGACGTTACCCTGCGCGAGGGAAACGGCTTCGCGGTGTGCGCCGCCGTGAAGGAAACTTCGCCGGACACCCCGGTCATCTTCCTCACGGCCTCCGATGATGAATTCAACACCGTGACGGGCCTCACTATGGGTGCAGACGACTATGTTGCCAAGCCCTTCCGGCCACGCGAGCTGCTCGCCCGCATCGCCGCGACCATCCGCCGCTCGCAGCCGAGCAGGCGCATCGTCAGCCTCGGCGATATCCGCATCGACACCGATCGTGCCTACGTCGAGCGCAAGGGCGTCGAGCTCACGCTCTCGGCGCTCGAATACCGCTTGTTGCTGCTGTTTGCCACAAATCCCGGCAAGCTCGTCTCTCGCGATATGATCCGCGACGCCCTATGGGACAGCGCGGGCACCTACATCGAGGAGAACACGCTCTCCGTCTACATCAAGCGACTCCGCGACAAGATCGAGGACGACCCGAGCCGACCCGAGCTCATCCAAACCGTCCGCGGCCTTGGCTACAAGGCGAAGGGATAGTCCATGTTGAGGAATCGCGAGGTACGACGCGCGCTTATCGCATGCCTGCTCGTCACAGCGCTCGGGACGGTCGCCTCATACCTGGTCACACGCTCCGCCATGCTCGACGCTCTCGGCGGCGCGCACATCGTCACCGCCTCCATCAACGAGGCGGCTTCGACGGCGACATCGGAAGCCCCCGCTGCAAACGCCGCCCTGTTCGCCGCCATATGCACGCTCGTCACCGGGTTGATCATCACCGTCATCTTCATGATCCTTACGAACCGGCGCTACCGCGCCCTGGCAAAGATGGCCGCCAACCTCGACCGTGTGCTGGCGGGCGAGCGCGACATCCGCCTGCGCGACATGAACGAAGGCGAGCTCGCCATCCTCTCGAGCGAGATCGATAAGGTCATCGCACGACTCAACCTCACCGTCGACGAGCTGCAGGCGGAGAAGCTCGCGCTCTCAGACGCACTTGCCGACATCTCCCATCAGCTCAAAACGCCCCTCACCTCGATCGCCATCTCCACCGAGCTCATCCGCGACCGTCTTTCCGCGCGGGGCGATTCCGAAGACCTGGTCGAGCGCCTGCGCCTCATCCAAACGCTGCAGGCCCGCGTCGAGGACCTGGTGGCCGCCCTGCTCAAGCTCGCCCGCATCGACGCCGGCGTGATCAAGCTCGTTCGCGGGGCTGTTGACGCGCGTGAACTCGTGTGCAAGAGCTTCGAGCCGCTCGCCATCGCCTTCGACATCGCCGACGTGCGCTTCAGCGCGGACGTGCAGGATGGGGCCTCCTACGAGGGCGATCTCACGTGGAGCGTCGAGGCCCTCGAGAACATCCTGAAAAACTGCATGGAGCACACTCCGGCCGGAGGGTGCGTGAGCGTGCGCGTCACCGAAGACGTCCTGGCATGTCGCATCCGCATCGAGGACACCGGCCCGGGCATTGCCGAATCCGATCTCCCGCACATCTTCGAGCGCTTCTACCGCGGTTCGCGCGATGCGAACGCCTCGTCGAGCGAAGTCAACCCCGCCGGCGTCGGCATCGGGCTCGCCCTCTCCAAGAGCCTCGTAACGGCGCAGGGAGGCACCCTCACCGCCGAGAACCTCCGCGACGAGAACGGCAACGTCACCGGTGCAGCCTTCAACCTGGTGTTCTTCAAGGCCGTCGTGTAGCCGCTACGGTGGGCGGGGCTATATACACTCCGGGGCGTGGTTCCGCTTCGCTCCACAAAAACGCCCCTACGGTATATAGCCCCGCCCACCGCCCCTTCACTGCCATGAAATAATGGAACGGATGCAGACAACACATGCAATTCAGCCCGACATCCCATGTGGACAATATGAAGCCGCTGTTCGACATGTCGATTAACTCAAACATGGCCAAAGCTCCTTGTTACAACGAACCGCCCGAGGGGCCGGCATATACCGTAGGGGCGTTTTTGTAGGGTGTTTTGTGAGCGAAGCGAACCACGCCCCGAAGCGTATATGCCGGCCCCTCGGGCGCACGAGAACCATAGAGCAGCCTTCGTGACGTATCTGTCACATTGCGGTCATGGCAGGGCAAGGTCATTCGTCCAGTATCGTTGATAGGAATCTAACTGGCGAAAGGACGGCCATGAACATCCTCAGCATCGAGCATCTCACACGCGTGTACGGCACGGGCGACACGGCGGTAACCGCGCTGAACGACGTGAGCTTCACCGTCGAGGCCGGCGAGTTCATTGCCATCATCGGCAGCTCGGGATCGGGCAAATCGACCCTTATGCATCTCATGGGTGGTGTCGACCGCCCCACGTCGGGCACCGTCAAGCTGCAGGGGCAGGACATCTTCGCCCGCAACGACGAGCAGCTCGCCGTGTTCCGCCGCCGCGAGGTGGGCCTCATCTACCAGTTCTACAACCTCATCCCCGTCCTCGACGTGGTGGAGAACATGACCCTGCCGGTCCTGATGGACGGACGCTCCGTCAACGAGCAGCGCCTATCGGCTCTTGTGCGTGCCCTCGGCCTCACAGGCCGCGAGCACTGCCTGCCCAATCAGCTCTCCGGCGGCCAGCAGCAGCGCGTCGCCATCGGCCGCGCGCTCATGAACGCCCCCTCGGTCGTACTCGCCGACGAGCCCACCGGCAACCTCGACTCCAAGAACTCCGCGGAGATCATGAGCCTGCTGCGTGCATCCAATAAGAAGTTCAAGCAGACCCTCATCGTCATCACCCACGACGAGGACGTCGCCCTCATGGCCGACCGCGTGATCGCCATTGAGGACGGACGCATCGTCCGCGACGAGCGGAGGGCATAAGATGGCCGAGGACACCCGCACCACCACGTCTGCAGGCGCAAGCGCCGCACAGGGCGCCCTCCCCCGCTGGGGCGTGTTCTGGCGCTTCGCCGCACGCTCCCTCAAGCTCAATCGTTCGCGCACCATCGTGTCCATCATCGGCATCGCACTCTCCTGCGCGCTCATCACCGCGATCTTCACGAGCGTGGCCACGCTCTACGAGGGCCTGCTCAAGGCCGAGATCGTGACCGAGGGCGCATGGCAAGTCGAACTCTTGAACGTACCCGAGGATGAAATCGATGTCGTGCACGCCGATTCTCGCGTCACGCGCAGCTATGATCGCATCTCCTACGGCGATGCGATCATGCCGAAGAGCTTCGAGGGGTATTGGGGACGCTACCTCAGCGTCCAGGAATGGCCCACGGCCGACAAGGTGAAAGACCTCAAGCCCCTCCCCCACATCGCCGAGGGACGTGCCCCCCAGGCGCCCGACGAGATCGTGCTCACCCATAATCTCAAGGGGCTGTCTGTCGAGAACGGAAGCTGGCTCTACGACAACCTTCCAACCACCGGCAGGGACGACGACGTCCCGCGCGCGGCATGGAACGGGGACCTGGAAATCGGCAGCGTCATCGACCTCGCACTTGGCGAGCGAACCTTTGTCGACGCCGAGTCTGGCCAGGAGGCGCCCTGCCTGTACGACGAGTCCCTGTACACAACGGAAAGCGCGACGGGCGATGTCATCAGCGAGTACCTCGCGAACCCCGGCGAGGTGAAATCCTACAAGGTGGTCGGCTTCTATGCACCGGAGGGAATCAGGAAGGAAGACGTGTGGGGACAAAGGGGGCCCGGCTACCTCGGGTTCGTCTCCTCTCCCAATGTCCCCGTGCGAACCACGAGCATCTACCTCACCACGAACCTGAAGAGCCGCACCGAGGTCGATGCGCTCATCGAGGACTATACCGGCGACCCCCACGCCATCTTCAACGGCGGTGGCAACCGAGACGACATCGAGAATATGGAAGGCCAGACCGCGGCATATTCGCATGATTCCCTCATGCGGTATCAGGGCATGACCGATGAGCGCTCCATCTGGGGAACCCTTTACACACTCGCCTTCATTCTCTCCGCCGTCGTCATCGGCGCCTCCATATCCCTCATATACAACTCATTCGCTATCGCCGTCTCCGAACGCACCCGCCAATTCGGCTTGCTCTCCTCGCTTGGCGCCAGCAAGCGGCAGTTGCGTCGCACCGTATACGCCGAGGCGAGCATGCTCGCAATCATCGGAATCCCCATCGGCCTCTTGGTTGGCCTTGCGGGGACCTTCGCCGTGTTCACCTTCGCCGGCGAGGGCATCGGGATGCTCATCGACCAGGAGGCGTTCGCGAAGACCGGCTTCAGCACGATCGCCATCAATCCCGCAGTGCTCGCCCTGTCGGCTTTGCTCGCTATCATCACCGTCTTCATCAGCGCGACGATCCCCGCCTGGCGCGCGAGCCGCATCTCGGCCGTGGACGCCATCCGCGGAAGCCGCGACGTGCGCATCTCTCGACGTGAGCTCCGGGAGATGCGAAATAACCGCCGCGCGGGAGCCCGCGGCACGTCCTTCGGGCGCGTCTTTGACAACCTGCGTCTGCGCACCGCGGGCGTGCCCGGCCTCCTCGCCCACCGCAACCTCACGCGCGCCAGCGCGAAGGGACGTGTGGCCGTCGCCTCCCTGGCCGTATCGGTCGCGCTCATCATCATCTCGGGCGGCATCTCGCATTACCTGAACTATCTCACGCAGGTCGTCGACAACGGCGGCAGCGACATCGAGGTCTCGCTCAACAGGCGGCTGGAGCTCGACGAGACGACATCCGACGGGCTGAAGGAAATCGACGACGCATATCGGGCGCTCGCGACAGTCGATGGGGCGACCGGAGAGGGGTACATGCTCCTCACGTCCCTCTGCGCGAGCTTCGAGCCCGGCATGATCGATTACGGCGAGCTCTCAAGCCAAAGCGATCACTACGATATGCCCGACCGCGGCATGACCGACGACGGCACCGTCTACGCCCCCGCCTCCGTCCTGTTCCTCGATGACGCATCGTGGAATCAGATCCTTGAGGAGAACGGTCTCGACCGCAAGCGCTTCGGGGACCCAAAGAACCCTGTCGCCGTGGCGCTCAACGGAACCCAGTCCAACGACGGGAAGCGCTATTCAGTGCGCGACCTGTTCTCCTCCACGGGCACCGCGAACCTCCTCACCAACATCGCATCCGTCGACAACGCCATGTTCGTCGAGGCGGGCGTCGATGACGGGGAGCCCGTCGCCCGATATGAGGGATACGGAGAGGGGGACGAAGCCCGATTCGACGAGAACGGCGAGCCCATCTACGACAAGGTCGCGCGTCCGCTCGACGAGGTGCTCCTGGACTCGTACGAACTGCCCGTCGGGGCGATTGTGAAGACATTCCCCTCGCCCATCAAAGCATATGCATCCATCTGGCCGACGCTCGTCCTCCCCGTAAGCGCGCTGCCCACACTCGCCGCGAGCTCCGAGGGCATCATCGATGACAAGGATGTGAGCAGCCTCGCCACGCCATTCGCCTTCCACAGCGAAGATGGCACATACGGCAACACGATGTACGCGTATCTATCCTTCGGCGCCGAAGACGCACGCGCCGTCGAAATCGGCATGAACGAGATCATCGCCGACAAGATCACCGGCAGCAAGTGGTACCGCACATATCTGTCGAACAACGCTGAGAACGCGCGCGCCGAGCGGCTCATAGGCGAGACCGTGCAGCTGTTCATCAACTGCTTCATCCTCATCACCGGTGCGATTGCCGTCGCAAACGTGTTCAACACACTCACGAACTCGATCATCCTGCGCCGCCGCGAGTTCGCCATGCTCAAGAGCATCGGCATGGGACGGCGTGCGTTCTGGCGCATGATCGCCCTCGAGTGCTTCTCATACGCCTGGAGGGGGCTGGCCATCGGCCTGGCACTCGGCGCCGTCGTCACCTTCTTCATTTACCAGGCGATGATGATGAGCTTCGAGGGCCTCGGCTTCGTGGTGCCGTTCGGCTGGGTCATCGCCGCCGTCGGCGTGGTGATCGCCGTGCTCGCCGTCTCGACCGCGTATGCTCTTCGCAAGTCCTCCAGCGGCTCCATCGTGCAGACCCTGCGCGAGGACGCGATCTAGACGCCATCCCGCTCACCTCAATTGAGGGACAGTCCCCCAATTGAGGCGACAACCTTAAATCAGGTCCATCCCACCCGAAAGGAAGACCCATGTCCGATACCAACCGTGAGAACGACCCGATGGACGAGTTCCTGAGCACGCTCGGCGACGAGCCGCAAGAGACGAAGGTGCTTCGTGTTCCCGAAGTCATCCCCACCATCCAAGGCGACGCAGCGAACACGGAATCCAACACCGGGCCCGACGGCCAAACCCCGCTTGAGGGTTCCGACGCCGAGGCATACGCCGCCCTCAAGGCGAAGCGCGCCGAGCGCCGGCGCAAGAAGCTCGTGCGCCGCGGCATCGTGATCGGCGTGGCGGCCGTCGTCATCGGCGGCGGGGCCATTGCCATCAACATCCTGGGCAAAGAGCCCGAGCAGATGATGGAGGCCGTCACCGATTTTGCCGTCCAGGGAGATTTCGAGACTATCGTCGACGCCAAGGGAACGTTGCAGCCACTCTCCGCCACCGTCATCACACCCGAGGTGGGCGGCCAAATCGAGAGCGTCAACGTCGTTGCCGGCCAGACGGTCAAAGAGGGCGACGTCCTCATGACCATCAAGAACCCCGAGCTCGACCGCGCCGTGGCGGAGGCCGATCGCGCGCTGCGCCAGGCCCGTGCCGACCTCGCGGCCGCACAGCAGACGCTCGCCGAGGCAAAGCAACTCGACTCCCAGCCCACAGCCGACCCCATGGCCGGCCCCGCGGTAGACGTCGCCGGCGCACAGCAGGCAGTGAACGCCGCCCAAGTCGCAGTTGAATCCGCACAGGCCTCCTACAACGACGCCGCCGCAAAGGCCGCCCTGCGCACCGTGAAGGCACCGGCCGCGGGCTCCATCGTGGCCATGAACGCGCAAGTGGGCGCCGATCTCGGCGAGAGCTTGGGCGGCACGGGGACGAACGGCCCGCTCATGCAGATCGCCGACCTCTCCAAGATGAAGGTCACCATCCAAGTTGAGGAGGAGGATATCGCGAGCGTGGCCGTCGACCAGACCGCGACCATCTCCTGCCCCGCCTTCCCCGACCTCTCCATGACCGGACGCGTGACGGGCATCGCCTCCATCGCGAGCGGCGACGGCGCCCAGATGTCCTACGACGGTATGGGCGGCTCCCCCACCTTCGCCGTCGACATCATGATCGACGCGCCCGACCCGCGTCTCAAGCCCGGCATGACCGCGGAGGTGTCCCTCACCACGCAGAAGCTCGAGAACGTCGTCATGGTGCCCATGACCGCCCTGCTCACCGATGACGGCGAGACCTACTATGTGAACCTCGAGACCGACCCCGAAACGCACGCCACGGAGCGCCTGGACGTGCGGGTCGTAGCCAAGAACGACGACTACGCCGTGGTTGGCAAGCCCGCCGACGCACCCGCCGACCAGAATTCCGACATGCCCGAGTCCCCCCTCTCCGATAGCGACGTGCTCGTGATCGCAGGCGGCGCCATGCCGGAGGACGAGACGATGGATGGCGGCGCATCCGGCGGCGGCATGGAGGTGCGCTAAATGGCAGAGAGCCCCTTGACGATCCCGCGTGGCACACCGGCGACGCCCGATGTCGCCACGGCGCCCGCGAGCCTCACGTCGACCGCACCTGTGGCCCCACTCGCATCCACGGCAATCCCCGCAACAGGCACCAGCTCCCGCCCGGTCATCGATATTCGTCATATCCACCGCATCTTTGAGAGCGAGGCCGGCCTGGCGCACATCCTCCACGACGTGTCGCTCACCGTGAACCCCGGAGAGTTCGTGGCGATCACCGGCCCCTCAGGCTCCGGCAAATCCACGCTCATGAACATCCTCGGATGCCTGGACACCCCCACGTCGGGCACGTATCTGCTCGAGGGCCTGAACGTGGCGGAACTCACCGATGACGAGCTCGCCGAAGTTCGCGCCCTGCGCATCGGCTTCGTCTTCCAGAGCTTCAATCTACTCCCACGCATGAGCGTGCTCGACAACGTCATGTTGCCCCTCGCCTACACCGATGTTCCCCGACGCGAGCGCGAGATGCGCGCCGTCCACGCCCTGCGCTCGGTGGGCCTTCCCGTCGACCACTACGACCATCGCACGAACGAGCTCTCGGGCGGTCAGATGCAGCGCGTCGCCATCGCACGCGCCCTTGTGAACGACCCCGCCATCATCCTGGCCGATGAGCCCACCGGCAACCTCGACTCCGTGACGGGGCGCCAGGTCATGGACACGTTCCACGCCCTCAAGCGCGCCGGCAAGACCATCGTGCTCATCACGCACGACGCAAGCGTCGCTGCCGAAGCCGACCGCGCTATCCAGATTCGCGACGGCCGCGTGTACGAAGGGGCCTATGTCCCTGCGGCAGCCGCCACCGGCGTCGTTCGCGCAACGGCCGCCGACATCGCGGCGACCACGCCCTCCGCAGCAAGCGGCAACCGATCATCAACCATGAACCCGGGAGGTGTCCTATGAGCTTTGCAGACCTCTGCCGCGAGGCATTCAGGTCGCTTGAGGCCAACAAGGGCCGCAGCCTCCTCACCATCCTCGGCATCGTAATCGGCATCGCCGCGGTCATTGCCATGACGTCGCTCATCGGCGGCGTGCGCAACGGCCTCATCAGCGGCATGGGTCTCAATGCCGCGCGCATCGTCCATATCAGCTGCGGCGAGCCGCTCTCTGAGGAAGACGTCGAGGACCTGGCACGCCTC
>URWW01000042.1 GCA_900551665.1 uncultured Collinsella sp.
ATCCAAGTCGGAGTCATCGGGGTACTCCTCCCCTCCCACGTGAAGAGTGAGCGGCGCGAATGCATAGATGCAATTGGGTGCGGCAGGCGTATAGTCACGCAGGTTGCAGCTAGAGTCAGCGATGATAGCCCAAGTCATGAGGGTTCCTTTCGCTCGATTTATCGCGACCAGAGTATATACCTACCGAAATGCCCATTTAAGGACGAAAGGGCAGAAACCCAACGCATATGAAAATGGGGAGGAAAGGCTCTCCCCTTTTCTCCCCATAACCGTCGGAAGTGTGCGTTAACCGACCTTGACCAGGCTGAACAGTTCCTGATCACCCGAAGTCGCGAGCACGTCGCGCGGATTCAGGAACGTGAGCTCGAGGATGCAGGCGTAGCCGACCAGCTCGCCACCAACCTCCTGGATGAGCTTGCCGGTTGCAGCGGCAGTGCCACCCGTGGCGATAAGGTCGTCGACGATCAAAATACGGTCACCGGGTTCGATCGCATCGCGATGAATCTCGAGGGTATCGGAGCCATACTCGAGCTCATAGCTGACGGAGTAGGTCTCACGGGGCAGCTTGCCGGGCTTGCGAGCGGGAATGAAGCCAGCTCCGAGCTCCATGGCAACGGGCACGCCGATCATGAAGCCACGAGCCTCAGGGCCGACAACCTTGGTGATACCCGCATCACTGAAGTGATCGGCAATCGCGAGAACGGTCTGACGCATTGCGTTGGCATCGGCGAACAGGGGCGTAATGTCCTTAAAGACAACACCGGGCTCT
Organism: uncultured Collinsella sp.; assembly: GCA_900551665.1. Lineage (GTDB taxonomy): Bacteria > Actinomycetota > Coriobacteriia > Coriobacteriales > Coriobacteriaceae > Collinsella. Next base: position 770 of record URWW01000042.1, read on the forward strand.
GGATAATCGGGAATGTCGGTGATGAAGGACTCGAAGTCAAAATCGGACATGTCGGCGCATCTTTCTACTCGGTTTGGCTTTGATTGTCACAACGTACGACGCTATGAAGCGTCGACGGGAAGGACGCGAATGGGTTGAGCTGTGAGTTCACTGGCATCAAGTGCGCTCACATTTTGATCCAGACTGGTTGGATAGGGCTGAGAGGCTGTATGGGTTTGGGCCGCCTGCTGAGCACGAGTGATTTCATCGTCGATCGCATCGACGTCCGCATCCTCGACCACGGCATTGAGCGATTCGAAGACTCGATTGCGCAGCAGCGCGGTGCGAACGCCGTCCGTAAGGTCGTGAAGCGTCTTGAAGGCACGATCGAGCTTCGACTCCCTGTCGTCATCGGAATCGTCGGTACCGAGCATGCCGATGAGCACCTGTTCGAATAACGCAGATTCACGGTTTGCGGCGATGACATATTGGCGTAAGTTGCGCGGCTCGATATGGAAGCGCGAAAGCTCGGCACAGTGACGGATGATCTCGAAATCACGGCCGTCGATAAGCTCGCGGTTCTGCGGGCTGCGTATGATGCGGATGAGGTCGTTGTCGGCGAGCTGACGCAGGAAGGCGATATCGACACCGAGGATATCGGGAACATCCTCGATGGGATGCAGCTTCTGCCGCGATTCCTTTGAGGCGACCTTCATGGGAGCATCGGTCAGAAGGCCGACTTCGAAGGCGAGCGCGGATAGATCCGATGCGCCGTCGAGTTTCTGCTTGATTGCAGACAGCGGCATGTACCTGGTCTTTTGGAGGTGCAAAATGACCTCGAGGCGATCTACGTCCGCCTTCGAATATTGACGATAGCCCTTCGGTGTACGATGGGGCGTAATAAGCCCCTCGTCCTCAAGGAAGCGTATTTTTGAGTTGGAGAGATCGGGGTACGTTCCGCGCAGGAGGTTGACCACCTGCCCGATGCTGAGGTAGCTGCGCTCAGCCAAGCTACTCACCGGTTTCGATGCGCTCCACGGTGCTCTCGTGGTACATCAGCGTGAACGTGCCGATCTGCACGGACGAGCCGTCGTGCAGAGGCGCGGAGTTGACGATGGCGCCATCAACCCAGGTGCCATTGAGAGAGCCGAGATCCTCTATAAGAACACCGGCGGCGTTACGCAGGATCTTGGCATGGCTGCGGGAGACGGTCATGTCGTTGAGGAAGATCGTATTGGAGGGATCGCGACCAATGGTGACCTCGGGCTGATCCAGCTCAAAGACATTGCCGGTCTGCGGTCCCTTGATGATGGAAAGGACCGGGACGATGAGGGGCGCGCTCTTCATGAGGTCGGGCGCGGTGGCATCGCTGCTCGGCATGCGAAAAACGCGCGTCGTCTCATTCTGCTCGACATTGGCCATGGTAACCCCCTAGCGGCAAAACGGGATAAACCCGGAAAGTACAATCAATGATTTATTCTAACCCAAATAGTTCGCATATCGGTGTCGTTATGCGTTCTCAACGACCTCGGCATCATAGGAATCCTCGATCTCGGGGTTGAGAAAATCATCGTCCTCATCCTCGGGATGCGCAATTGCGGCTCGAATGGCGGCAATACCCTTGACGGTATAGACGCCGCCCGTTGCCAGCGAGCAGAAAACTCCTGCATACACGAAGTAGATGCCAAGCGGGGCGGCAACGTCGTTAATGCCGGGCAGCCAGGAGATGGAGGCCGGGACAAGGCCCAGACCATCGAGCATCGGCATCCCGAGGAGCATCAAGGTGAAACCGCTCATCAGCAGCGCGGTGGCGAGCTTGCCAATGAAAACGACATCGATGGGCCTGCGATGGTAATGGCGAACCACAAAATTGCCGAGAAACAGGTACACATCGCGGCCGACGATGGCGAGGCAGATCCACAGCGGCAGCTCACCGCGAGCCACCAGGCCGACGACACCGGTGAAGAGCAAGGCGCGATCCACAATGGGATCGAGCATCTTTCCCAGCCAACTCACGGTCTTGGTCATGCGTGCGATCTGCCCGTCGAGCCAATCGGTGGAAGCCGCGATCGCGTATATGGCGAGAGCGACGTAACGGTTTTGGTCGGTCACGAACAGGTACAGAAAAACGCCCGTGAGAATCAAGCGCGTGAAGGTGATGAAGTTTGAGATGGTGAAGATCTTATTGGAGGGATAATCGGAGGTACCGATGAGCTCCTTCTTGATCTTCTTCCTGATCTTGCCTGCGGCCACGCCTTACTCCCCTAGAACATGAAACACTGGAGGCATGATACCCGCTTACGAAACGCGTAAGCCGACAACCTTAAAATGGAAAAGGGCGACCAAATGGCCGCCCTTGATGCTCCGTGGTCGGGACGACTGGATTTGAACCAGCGACCCCTTGCGCCCCATGCAAGTGCGCTACCAAGCTGCGCTACGTCCCGAAGCAAGGAATTACTTTACCTAAAGGTTCCAACAGATGCAAGAACTTTTTTTACATCTGTTTAAGATTTTAGTCCTTTGGCACGTTTCAGCAGCTCATAGGCGAGGTCCTGCTTGTTCATACAGGGAATCTCGTCAGACCCCTCCCCTGTTACCCAAAGAACCGCATCCGTGTCTGACCCGAAGGTGGACTCCGAACGTGACACATCGTTGGCGACGATGGCATCGCAGCCCTTGCGGGCGAGCTTGTCGACGGCACGGCGAGAGAGATCGTTCGTCTCGGCGGCAAAGCCGATCACGACGCGATCGCCCTTCTTGGACGACATGTCCGCGAGGATGTCGCGCGTCTTGACGAGCGGAACCGACGTCAGTTCGCCATCGGCCTTGCTGAGCTTTTCGGAGGCGACGGCGGCGGGGGCATAATCCGCGACCGCAGCGGCGCAAACGAGCATGGTTGCCTCTTCGAAAGCGCGCTCGACCTCGGCATGCATCTCCTCAGCCGACTCAACGGGAACGACGCGTACACCCTGAGGCGCCTGAAGGGCCGTCGGGGCGCTCACCAAGGTGACGCTGGCCCCCATGTCCCGCGCGGCACGAGCAAGCGCGTAACCCATCTTGCCGGAAGATCGATTGCCGATATAGCGTACGGGGTCGATGGCCTCACGCGTACCGCCGGCGGTGATGAGCACATGCTCGCCTGCAAGGATGTCGGATCTGCCGAGCACGGCAAGCGTACGGTCCACAATCGTCTCGACTTCGGCGAGCTTGCCCTGTCCGGTGTCACCGCAGGCAAGGTAACCGGTAGCGGGGTAGACGATCTCACAGCCCCTGGCGGCGAGGTTCGCAACATTCTCCTGAGTGGCGGCCGCCGTCCACATCCCCACATTCATCGCGGGGGCCACGACGATGGGGGCATCCGTCGCAAGCAACGTCGTGCTCATCAGGTCGTCGGCAAGGCCATGGGCCATTTTGGCGATGACGTTGGCCGTGGCCGGGGCCACGAGCACGGCATCGGGCTCTTTGGCAAGCGAGATATGGTGTATCGGATCGGAGGGATTGTCGAACAGGTCGATCGCAACCTCCTCGTGCGTGAGTGCTCGAAAGGTGGTGGGACCCACGAACGCGGTCGCGTGCTCGGTCATGCACACCTTGACGCGCACGCCGGCCTTCTGAAGAAGGCGGACAATCTCACACGACTTATACGCGGCGATGCATCCCGTAACGCAAACGAGAACGGTCTTTGGCATGACTACTCCTGCTCGTTGACCACGATGATGCGGTGGCAATACGGGCACTCGGCATAATCGGTCGCATGACGAAGCGCGTCCATGGACGCGGGCTGGAGGGCGGTGCGGCAGACCGTCGGGACGTTGCCCTGAATACGCTCCACGCACAGGCCCTTGAAGCGCTTGGAGGAGCGCTCATACAGCCCCTTGACGTCCTCGGGCAGACGTCCGAACAAATGGCTGCGGCGAAGGGAAAGCTCGTCGATCTCGGTCTGAATGGCAGAGGCCTGATCGCGGGCGGAACGCGTGTCCTCGACGATGGCGGCCTCGAAGCGCTTGATGTAGTCGACAAGTTTGCGCTCGCGCTCCTCGGCGGCGGCCAGCGCCTCGCGTGCCTCGGGACGGTCGAACTCGATGCGCTCGAGGCGCTTGGCAAGATTGGAGAGTTCCTCCTCCAGATCTCGCATCGCACGGTAATCACTCGGATCGACGGGACGGGCCTGAGCGGCGGCGACGGCCTCATGGCAGGCGCGCTCGCCCTCATCGAGGTCATCGACGGCGATCTGCGCGTCCTTGCGAACGGCGAGCAGGCGCGTGGCCTCGGCACGGAGCTTGGTGAGAGCCGCGCGCTTCTTGGCGAGCTCGTCGATGATGGGCAGCGAGCCGAGCTGCTTACCCAGCTTTGCGAGCTCGAGGTCGGTCTCCTGCAGCTTGATCAGATCGGAACCAAGACTCATGCGAAATCTCCTTGCGTCGGCACCCACCATTGCGTGGGTAACGGATTGACATATACGTGTTCGGCCGGGACGCCGATTGAGGCGCAGACGTCGGCCAGAATCGAGCAGAACGGCTGCTCGGAGCGATCGTGGCCCAAAGCCACGACTCCCATTCCCCTGAGAGAGAGGTCCTGGGCGCGATGATAACCCACCTCTCCGGTCACCACGACATCGGCGCCCGCACCGATGGCGAGCTCACCGAAATCACCGAGGCTGCCGCCGAGAAACGCCGGTCGAGAGACCGTCATCTTAGGATCGCCCCAAACGGACGGCACCGTCTCAAACGTATCCCGCAGGCGAACGGCAAGATCGCCGAGCGTGATGGGGTCACAAGCACACAGGCTTCCCAAACCAGTCGCATCCGGTTCATTTGGGCACTCGAGGGAAGATCGCGCCTCCATACCGAGAAGCGCGGGAAGTGAAGCCCTCGCCTCGCGGGAGCGATCAAGGTTGGTGTGAAGCGAGATGACACTCACTCCGAGCCGGGCTGCCTCGTACACGACGGCGGAACTCGAGGAGCGCTCTGCAGAGGGAGGACAGAAGCTATCGGGAGCCGAGATGTACACCGGGTGATGCGTCAACAGCACGTTGCAACGCAAGGAGCACGCCGCGTGCAGCGAGTCCAGGGTGGCATCCAAGGAGCACAGCACCCCGCGTACTTCAGCATCGGGATCGCCCACGGAGAGACCCACATGGTCCCAAGCCTCAGCATCCCGACGCGGGAAACGTGCGAGCAGGGAAGATTCAAGGTCACGGACGAGCATCGTGCACCACCTCGAAAAAAGCCTCGACAAATCGGTCGAGGGCCGCAGGGTCGACGCGATCGTCGAAGGAGATGCGCAGGGAGCCGAGCGCATCCTCACGAGGGATCCCCATAGCTCGCAGCACATGGCTGGCATCCATGCTCCCACTCGAGCAGGCGCTCGCTGCGGAAACGGCGAACCCAAGGCCGTCGAGCTTCAAGATGAGCTCCTCGGAGTCGATGCCCTCGACGTAAATGCTCACGATGCCGGGGAGACGATCGGAATCGGCCCAATCCCCCATCGTGGCATGAACCCTGGAATTCGAGCAGAGCCGATCATACAGGCTGTCGGCCAGAGGCCTGAGCTCAGAAACGTGCCCAGCCACGTGCGGCAAAAGGGCATCGGCGGCAGCGGCAAGTCCGACTATGGCGCGAAGATCCTGGGTGCCGGGCCTGAGACCGCGCTCCTGCCCACCTCCGAGGCTGCGTGGGCGAATCGGGGTTCGGCCCTTGAGATACAGGGCGCCGATGCCGACCGGCCCGCCGACCTTATGCCCGGCGACGGAGAGGGCATCGACACCGAGATCCGCAACATCAAAAGGCACATGCAGCCAGCCCTGGACGGCGTCGGCGTGATAGACGGCTCCGTGGGCATGAGCCACATCGGCAAGCGCTCGGACGGGCTGAATGACGCCGGTCTCGTTGTTGGCGAACATGATCGACACAAGCGCGACATCGGGTCCCATGAGTGCTTCGAGCTCGGAAGGCTCGACATACCCTCGACGGTTGGGCTTGACCGTATCGACCGTGAACCCGAGAGCGCGAAGCTGCGGGAGATTGTCGAGGATCGAATCGTGCTCGATCGCGGAGACGACAACGCGGTCGCGCCGGCGATCGGCCGCACGAGCCGCCTCGGCAAGACCGATGAGTGCCAAGACGTTGCCCTCGGTTCCGCCGCCGCAAAACAGCACCTCAGAGGCGCGTACGCGCGAACCGAAACTGCGGGCGACAACCCTACGACAAGATTCGAGCACCTGCGCGGCCTTACGGCCGAGTGAGTGCAGGGAGTTGGGATTTGCCCCGGCGATTTCCGAAGCATCGTAATCAAGCTGAGCGCGGATTGCCTCGGGCCTCATGGGCGTCGAGGCTGCGTAGTCGAGATTGGTATACGTATCAGACATCACGCCTACGCTTCCTTGGAAGCTCGACCGCGCGTACCGGCCTGGCGAATGTCCTCGACCGCCTGAGCCGGATCCTCAGCCCCGAAGACGGCCGAGCCGGCCACGAGAACCGTCGCACCGGCGGCACCGAGCTCCTCGGCGTTACCGGCGCCCACGCCGCCATCGATTTCAATGAGCGGGTCAACGCCGTGCTCAACGCACATGGCGCGCAGGCGGCGGAGTTTATCGAGCGTACGCGGGATGAACTTCTGTCCGCCGAAGCCGGGGTTCACGCTCATGAGCAAGACCATATCGAGCTCATCGAGGATATCTTCGAGTACATCCACGGGAGTGGCGGGGTTGAGCACCACACCGGCCTTGCAGCCACGGGACTTGATGTGGGAGACCGTGCGATGCAGATGCGTGGAGGCCTCGTAGTGGACGGTGACGAGGTCGGCGCCGGCGTCGATGTACCAATCGACCGTATCGTCAGGATTGGAAACCATGAGGTGGACGTCGAGCGGAATGTCCGTAGCGCTCTTGCACGCCTTCACGATGGCCGTGCCGTAGCTCAGATTCGGCACGAAGTGACCATCCATGACGTCGACATGGATCAGGTCCGCATTCGAGATGCGGGTCAAGTCTCGCGCGAGGTTCGCCATATCGGCCGAGAGGATGGAAGGGGAAATCTGGATTGAAGCTGACATGGCGTTCCTTTCGAACGGATTGATATGCGGTTATGCGTGCAATTGGGGACGGGTGCACTTTTACACATCGACGCGCCCTGGGGGTCGGGCCCCTGAATGACCGGTAGCCCCTACTCGGAATGAAGACCTCCCGAGAAGCGTTACTCGTCGAGACCGTAAAACTCCTCACCCGGCATTCGGCTGGTAAGCTGGTCGAGCGCCTCCTCGAGCGTCATACTGCCGTAGAGGAGCTGCTCAAGCGCGAAAGTGAATGGCACGTCGACGCCCTTGGCGCGCGCGAGTTCGCTGACGCTCTTGGCGGCCGCCGCTCCCTCGACGACCATCCGACGACGCGCCTGGTACTCCTCAAGCGTCTCACCACGGGCGAACGCCTCACCGAAGGAACGGTTGCGCGAATGGCGCGAGGTGCACGTCACGATCAGGTCGCCCATGCCGGCCAGGCCCATGCAGGTCATAGCCTCTCCGCCGCATGCATGGACCAGACGGCTCATCTCGGCCAGTCCACGGGTCATGATGAGCGCGAGGGCGTTGTCGCCCATGCCCGAACCGGCGGCGATGCCGCAGATGATGGCCATGACGTTCTTCATTGCGCCGCAAAGCTCAACACCGACCAGATCGGTCGAGAGGTAGATGCGGAAGTTCGGGCCGAGGGTGACGCCCTTGAAGAACTCGCCGATCTCCATGCTCTCACAAGCGATGGTCGAGGCGGAAAGTGCCCCATGGCAGATCTCCTCGGCGTGATTGGGGCCTGAAAGAGCCGCGATGCGTTCGGGATGACCGATTTCGCTGGCGATGACGTCGCTCATCAGCAGCCCGGTGCCGAGCTCGATTCCCTTTGCCAGGCAAAGCACCGGCAAACCATCCGGGATGTAGGGCGCGCAATCGCGGGCAACACCCCTCAAGAACGACGAGGGCACGGCAAAAATCACAGCATCTGCGTCGGCCAGCGCCTCCTCATGCGAGCAGGTCGCGCTTACGTTTTGGGGCAGCGTGTAGTCTGAGAGATAGCAGCTGTTGGTATGCAGCTCGTTGATCTCGTGCGCCGGGGCCGGGTCGTAGGACCACATAACGACGGTGTGCCCGTGAGAGGCCACGAGGCCAGCCATGGCCGTGCCCCACGAACCGGTACCGATCAGTGCGATGCGCATGTTACTCATCCATCTTATCGACGCGTTTAGAAAAAGAGAGTTTGGACTCCGTGCCATTCAGGAGCTTCCTGACGTTGGAGCGGTGAGCCCAAACGATCAACAGCCCGAGAAGGGACAAAATCACCTTGAAGCTCAGGCTGTCGCCCGCAAAATACAAGGGAACCGTGATGGGCAGGGCCAGAACGGTGATGATGGAACCGAGCGACACGAGGCGCGTGAACGCCACCACCACGATGAAAATCCCCAGATGCAGCAAGGCGAAGGGCCAGGAAAGCCCAAACAGCACACCCACGCCCGTCGCAATACCCTTACCGCCCTTGAAGTGGAGATAGGGCGAAAAGATATGGCCACACAGGCATACAAGCCCCGCGATCGCCAGGAAGGTGTCGCCGATGCCGGCGCCACCGTTGAGGGCGAGCACGTCAACGGGCTCGATGCGGGCCATGTTCGCGACGGCGAGACGGACGATATTGACGCCGAAAACGCCCTTGAGCACATCGCACAGAAGCGTCGGGATGGCCACTTTGGGACCGCCCGCACGCAAAGCGTTAGTGGTCCCAATGTTGCCCGAACCGACCTTTTGCAGGTCGATCTTTCCAAAAAACCGAGCGAAAATCTTGCCGAATGGAATACCGCAAACAAGGAATGTGAGAATGTACGTGAGAATCAGCGGCCACCAAGAGGCTCCGAACATCCCCGGGCCTGCAAGGGCGAGGAAGCGATCCATCCCGTCCATCCGCTACTCCTTGTCCTTGTCGCTCTTCTTGGCGCGGAAGCGCAGGCGGATCGGCGTACCCTTGAAGTCGAAGGTAGCGCGCATGCGGTTCTCGATGTAACGCTTGTAGTTGTCGGTCACCAAGTCGGTGTGGTTGACGAAGAACGTGAACGCCGGGGGCTTCTCGCCTGTCTGCGTGACGTAGTGCATCTTGAGGCGACGCTTGCCATCGGAGACGGTGTGGCCAAACTCACGCATATCGGTGAGGAGCTTGTTCAGCTGAGAAGTGGTGATATGGCTCGCACGACGCTCGGCCGCGGCATCGACCATGTCCCAGATCTTGTGGACGCTGCGGCCGGTCATGGCGGAAATGCGCAGATACTCGGCCCAGGGCGCCATGGTCAGGCGGCGATCGACCGTCTCCATGACGGCCTCGCGCTCGTAATCGTCCTTGAGAAGATCCCACTTGTTGAGGAGAACCACTAGGGCGCAGCCACGCTCGATGGCGAGATTGGCGACCTTCTGGTCCTGCTCAGTCACGCCCGTGGAGGCGTCGACGACGAGCAGCGCGACGTCCGCGCGATCGATGGCACGGAGTCCTCGGACCATGGAGTAGTACTCGATGTTCTCATAGACCGTGCTCTTTTTACGGATGCCCGCGGTATCGACCATGCGATAGCGCTTGCCATCGCGCTCGACAACCGTGTCGATGGCGTCGCGCGTGGTACCGGCGATATTGCTCACGATGGAGCGATCATTGCCGATCATCTTGTTGAAGAGCGAGGACTTGCCGGCGTTCGGTCGGCCGATGATGGCGACGCGCAGCGTATCGGGCTCATCGTCCTCGGGTAGCAGGGAGACGACCTCATCGAGCAGGTCGCCGGTGCCGTGGCCGTGCAGGGCGGAGACGGCGACGGGGTCGCCCACGCCCAGGGAGTAGAACTCCCACAGGCTGTCGTTCTCGCGGGCGGGGTTGTCAAGCTTGTTGACGAGCAGGAAAGTCGGTTTCTTGAGCTTGCGCACCATGCGGGCGACGCTCTCATCCTCCTCGGTGACACCGACAGAGCCGTCGACCACAAACAGGATGACCGCGGCTTCCTCGGCGGCAGCCAAGGCCTGGTCGCGGATGGACGTGGCGAAGACATCGTCGCTCTTCATGGGCTCGATACCACCCGTGTCCACGAGCATGAACTCGCGGCCGTTCCAGTCGGCGACATGGTAGCTGCGGTCGCGCGTGACGCCGCGGCTCTGATGAACGATGGCATCGGACGTCTGCGCGATGCGATTGACGAGCGTCGACTTGCCAACGTTGGGGCGGCCGACGATCGCGACGATAGGACGAGACATAGGTTCTCCTTGGATAGTCACAGTTGGTGAAATTCTAGCATGTGCTCCGTAGCGATGACGCATCCCACGGGGTGGACATAATCTCTTCGGGCGTGGTTCGCTTCGCTCACAAAACACCCTACGAGAATATGTCCACCCCGGAGGGTCGCCCTTCGCGATCCAAGCCACTCTCGTTGGAGAAATTAGTGTTCGGCGCTATTGATGGGCAGCCGATGCGCGGGCATATTTCCGTAGGGCGTTTTTTGTGAAGCGAAGCGAAACCACGCCCGAAGGAATTATGCCCGCGCATCGGCGTTCAGTTAGGCCAACGCGTCGAGTAGATAGTTCGGTGCGGGAGTGGCGTAATGCACGGTCGCACCGCGGTGCTCGAGTTCGGCTGTGACCTCATCACGGGCGAGGCCGTCGAGGGTAAGACCGTCGTAGTTGAACATCACATCCGGAATGAGCAGCTCGATGCCCGTCAAATCAGCTGGCAGCTGGCCGAGTAGATCACAAGCGCAGATGAGGCCCGTGACGTTCACGTTGCCGCCGAAGTACTTGTTTTTGATAGTGAAGACGTCGATAACGTCCGCATCGAACATGCTGCAAAACGCACCGAAGGTGCCCTGCGCCGCCTCTCCGGAAATGATGAGGACCCGACGACTCGATTCCCCAAGCCGCTCGGAAACGCGAGCGACCTCCGAACTCCTGGCAGCCCTCACGGACTCGACTTCGTCCAGGAAGCTGCGAAGCATGCCGATGCCGTCGTAAAACTGCGGAAAGCCATCATAGGTCTCTGCGGGAGGAACCGGCAGATGGGCGTCGATGTAAAACTCGTCCGCGAGTTGGAACACCGTGCAACCGCGCTCCTCACGGGCCCGCTGTTGGAACGGCTCGAGCATCTTGACAACGGCTCGCGACGCCTCGACATCATCGGAGTACGAGGTGGTGAACCGCTTTTGATGCTTGGTGAAGCCAAGCGGGACGATGGCGAGGCTCGTGATGCCGGGATGGGCCTCGACGTACTCGAGAGTTGCGAGCAGTTCATCCCCGTCATTGATCCCGGGGCAAAGCACGATCTGCGCATGAATCTCGATACCGGCCTCGAGGAAGCGCTCGAGCACCTCGATGCCGCGCGGAGCGTTGCGCCCGATGAGCCTGCGTCGGCACTCAGGCGTGATGGCATGAAGCGACACGTTCATGGGCGAGAGCATCTTGTCGATGGCATCTTCGACCTCGGGGTCCTTCATATTCGTAAGGGTCACGAAATTGCCCTGCAAAAAGCTCAGGCGATAATCATCGTCCCGAATGGTGAGCGTGGATCGGCTCTCCTTGGGGAGCATGTTCATAAAGCAGAAGATGCAGGCGTTCACGCAGGTGCGCATTCCGTCGAACACGACGCCGTCAAAATCGACGCCCCATTCCTCGCCCGGAAAACGCTCGATCACAGCAGATGCGACCGTGTTGTCACGCGGGTCGAATACCTCGATCTCGGCCTCGACGTCCTCGGTCTCCCAAAGCCACACGATCATATCGGTGAGCGGCTTGCCATTCACCGTGAGCACGCGCATGCCGGGCTCGAGTCCTATGTCATATGCAGGCGAATCGGGGGTCACCGACAAAACGGTGGCGCCGTCTGAGGAGGGATCCTTAGATAGAGCATATGGCGCAACGGTGCCCGCATACGTGGGCACCGAGGGCATGTTCGAATCTCGTTCGGCCATCAGGACTCCAGAAGGCTCCGCATGCGGACAAGGGCGCGCTCGATATGCGAGGCAGGCGTCGAAGCGCCTGCGGTCACGCCGATGTGAGAGGCTCCGTCAAACCAAGCCGGCTCAATCTCGGAGGCGTCCTCGATGTGATGCGTTTTGGGGCAGGCCGCTGTGCAAATCTCGGCAAGACGACGCGTGTTGCCGGAGTTCTTGCCGCCGACGACGATCATCGCGTCGACGCGATGGGCAAGTTCAGCCGCGCTATCCTGACGTTCCTGAGTCGCGGAGCAGATGGTGTTGATGACGCGCAAATCCATGGTTCGCTTGGAAAGTTCGGCGACGACATCGGCCAGCGCTCCGGGCGTCTGGGTGGTCTGCACGACCACGCCGACCTTACGCGAAAGATCGATGGCGTCGAGATCCCCGGGAACAGAGACCACATGAGCGTCATCACCTGCGTGCCCCATGATGCCCTCGACCTCGGGATGACCGCTCTCCCCTACCACGATGAGCTGATACCCCTCGCGCACGAGGCGCTCGGCGGCGTTATGGACCTTCTTGACATAGGGACACGTTGCGTCCAGGACATCGAGGCCGCGGGTACGGGCTTCCTCGACGACACTCGGCACGACGCCGTGGGCGCGAATGATGAGCGTGCCCTCCTCGACCTCGGAAACGTTTGAGGCCGTGCCCACGCCGATGCTTTTGAGATCGTTGACGACCAGCGGATTGTGAATGAGGGGGCCGAGCGTATTGACGGGCTTGCG
>URWW01000043.1 GCA_900551665.1 uncultured Collinsella sp.
TGGGACCTCCATCGGAGACTCCCCCGCCGATGCCGTTTCGCCTTCAACCACGACCGAGGGAGGTGCCGCGTAAATGAGTCGCCGCACGACCGAACTGCTCCTGCTCATAGCCGCCGCGTTCCCCGTCACGCTGCTCTACGCCATGTACGTGGTCACCACTGGCGCCGCGCTCTCGTTCCAGACGCTCGCCGTCCCGCTCGGCCTCTTCGCCGCATTCGCCGCGGCGCACATCGGCGTCCGCATCTTCGCGCCGGGAGCCGATCCGGCGATCCTGCCCATCGTTTTCACGCTTTCGGGCATCGGCATCACGTTCGTCACGCGCCTGCAGCCCGACGCGGCGCTCGGCCAGATCATCTACCTGTTCCTGGGCGTCGGCCTCATGGTCGGCACCCTCGCCGTGGTCAAGAACCTCGAGGTCGTCAAGCGCTATAAGTACGTCCTCGGCATCGCGGGCATCATCCTGCTCGTCCTGCCGATGCTCATAGGCACCGAGATCTACGGCTCCAAGCTGTGGATCAAGATCGGCGGCTTCCAATTCCAGCCCGGCGAGTTCGCCAAGGTGTTCATCGTCCTGTTCCTCGCCGGATACCTGGCCGAGAACCGTGAATTGCTCTCCATCTCCAACCGCACCGTCTTGGGAATCAAGTTCCCGCGCCTGCGCCTGCTCTACCCCCTGTTCATCGTGTGGGGCGTCTGCCTGCTCGTGGTCGCGTTCGAACGCGACCTCGGAAGCGCGCTGCTGTTCTACACCATCTTCCTGATCATGCTCTACGTGGCGACCGGCCGCGTCTCCTATGTGCTCATCGGCCTCGCGCTGCTCGCCGTGGGCGCGTTCGGCATGTACCAGATCATGAGCCACGTGCAGGTCCGTGTGGCCATCTGGCTCGATCCGTTCTCCGACGCACAGAACCTCGGCTACCAGATCGTGCAATCGCTCTTCTCGTTGGCGGACGGCGGGCTCACGGGCGTCGGCATCGGCAAGGGCATGGCCGACATCATCCCCGTCGTCGCCTCCGACATGATCTTCGCCGCGATCGGCGAGGAGATGGGCCTGCTCGGCGGCTCCGCCGTGCTGCTGTTGTTCATGCTGTTCGCGGTCCGCGGCCTCACCACCGCCGCACGCGCCAAGTCCGACCTGGCGGCCTTCTCCGCCGCCGGCCTCACCGCGGCCATCTCCTTCCAGGCCTTCACCATCGTGGGCGGCGTGACCAAGCTCATCCCGCTCACCGGCGTGACCCTGCCCTTCATGAGTCAGGGCGGCTCCTCCCTGCTCGCGAGCTTTGTGATCGTGGGCCTGCTGCTGCGCGCCGGCGACGAGGCGACCGGCCGCTCGACCGAGATCGCCAACACGAGCACCGACCTCTCCACCGCCGGCTACCGCACCACCGCGCGCGGCTCCCACATGCGCCGTCCCGCCCTCGACACGCCCGAGAGCGGCCTACTCGGCCGCGTGGCGCTCGCCAACCGCCTGACCCGCACCGTGTTCCTGTTCACCGCGCTGTTCGCCGTGCTCATCGGCAACATCACCTATATCCAGGTGATCAAGGCGTCCGAGTATCAGGACATGCCGAGCAACAACCACACCATCAACAAGGCGCGCTACATCAAGCGCGGCTCGATCATCACCTCGGATGGCCTGACGCTCGCCGAGTCCATCCAGCAGGCCGACGGTACGTACGCCCGCTCCTACCCCAACGGCAACCTCGCCGCACACGTGGTGGGCTACTACTCCCAGCAATACGGCACCATGGGCATCGAGAACACGCAAAACGACACGCTCACCGGTTCCAAGGACTATTCGAGCTGGCAGAACGCGCTGAATTCTCTCGCCGGCATCAGCGAACCCGGCAACTCGGTGCAGCTCACCATCGACTCGCGCATCCAGCGTGCAGCCGAACAGGCGCTCTCCGGCCGCGTCGGTGCCATCGTCGCCCTCGACCCGCGAACCGGGGCCGTGCTCGCATGGGCGAGCGCTCCCACGTTCGACAACACGAACATCCAGGCGGCCATCGAGGCGGCCAATGCCAGCGGCGGCACCGACACGTCGATGTACGACCGCGCCACGCTCGCGCTCTACACCCCCGGCTCGACCTTCAAGGTCATCACGCTCGCGTCCGCCCTTGGCAACGGCATGGCGACGCTCGACTCCACCTACGACAGCCCCGGTCGCATGGAAATCGGCGGGGCGGACGTGGTGAGCGTCAACGAGCGCGGCCATGGCACCATCTCGCTCGCCAGGGCGTTCGCCGTGTCCTCCAACACCGTCTTCGGACAGGTCGCCACCGGCCTGGGGGCCGACAAGCTCGTCTCCACGGCCCGCGCCTTCGGCTATGGCCAGAAGCTCGGACTCGACTTCACTTCCGCGGCGTCCATCATGCCCGATCCCGCGGAGATGACCGAATGGGAGCTCGCTTGGGCGGGTGCCGGTCAGCCCGTCGGCCAGGGGCATACGCCCGGCCCGCAGACGACCGTGATGCAAAACGCCGTCATGGCAGCCACGATCGCCAATGGCGGCGTCGCCATGAATCCCTATGTGGTCTCCCAGGTTCTCGCGCCGGACGGAACGGCCCTCAAGACCACGCGCGGGCGCTCCCTCGGCCAGGCCGTGGGCAGCGGGACCGCCGATCAGGTCAAGCAGGCCATGCTCGACGTCGTTCAAAGCGGAACCGGATCGGCCGCGCGCATCCCGGGCGTAAAGGTCGCCGGCAAGACGGGAACCGCCGAGACCAACAACGCAACCGCCAACTCGACGTTCGTCGGATTCGCCCCCTACGACACGCCCACCGTCGCAATCTCCGTCGTGATCGAGCAGAACGCGAAGGGCGAGGAGAGCGCGGCGGGCGTCGCCGGACAGGTCCTTCGGGCGGCCCTGGCGGCTCAAGGGCTGTAGCCGTTCAACTAAGTAACACTTCCGCTCAACGCGGATGGATGATGAGGAGTTAAAGACATGCCAGACGGACAGCGAGTACTCGGAGGAAGGTACCTGCTCAAGGACAAGGTCGGGAACGGCGGAATGGCCAGCGTGTACCGCGCGCAGGACCAGGTCCTCGACCGTACCGTGGCCGTGAAGATCATGCTGCCCCAGTACGCCGGGGACGCCACCTTCGCAGCCCGATTCAAGCAGGAGGCCCAGGCCGCGGCGGGCCTTCAGAGCCCCTATATCGTTGGGGTGTACGACTGGGGCAAGGACGGTGACACGTACTACATCGTCATGGAGTACCTGCGCGGCACCGACCTCAAGAGCGGGGTCCGCAGCCACGGCGCCCTCGATCCCAAGAAGGTCGCCCAGATCGGTTCCCAGATCTGCGGGGCTCTCTCCGTCGCCCATAAGCACGAGATCATCCACCGCGACATCAAGCCCCAGAACATCATGGTGCTGCCCGACGGCAACATCAAGGTGATGGACTTCGGCATCGCACGCGCCAAGAACAGCCATCTCACGCAGGACAACAACGTGCTGGGCACCGCCCACTACGTCTCCCCCGAGCAGACCCGCGGTCAGGAGCTCGGCGCCACGAGCGACATCTACTCCCTCGGCGTGGTCATGTACGAATGCGCTACCGGTCGCGTGCCCTTCGACGGCGACGACGCGATTTCCGTCGCCCTCAAGCAGGTCAACGAGCTGCCCGTGCCCCCGAGTCAGGTCAACCCCGGCGTCGACCCCGCACTCGAGCGCATCATCCTCAAGTGCATGGAAAAAGATCCCGCGAACCGCTTCCAGACCGCAGATGAACTGCGCCAGGTGCTCAACGCCTATGCCGCCGGCCGTGCCGTCGACGTCGCCGAGCCCACGCGCGTGATCGCCGGCGCCGCCATGGGCGGCATGGGCGCGACCGAGACCCGCGTGATGAGCGACGCCACCCAGGCGATGGTGCGCCCCGCGGGATCCGCGAACCCCGGCTCCACCGCCGCCGGGCCCCGCGTGGCGGCGGCTTCCCAGCGTTCCCAGAACGGCTACGAGGAGCCCAAGAAGAACAACGGCGCCAAAATCGCCGCGATCGTGATCGGGGCGATCGCCGTCATCGCGCTCGCCGTGTTCGCCGCCACCAACCTCTTCGGCGGATCGGGCGAAATGGTCATCGTTCCCAACGTGATCAACTACACGCAAGACGAGGCTGAGGACGCGCTTGAGAACGCCGGCTTCAAGGTCGAGTACGGCAAGGCCGTCAACGACAACGAGGTCGAGGAGGGCCGCGTCGTCGACCAGACACCCGACGGCAACAAGGAGGCCGCCGAGGGGTCGACGGTCACGCTGACGCTCTCCAAGGGCCCCGTCCCCATCAAGGAGACCGAGGTCCCCAACATCACCGGCAAGACCAAGGAGGAGGCCGAGGCGCTGCTCGCCGAGGCCAACCTGAAGGGCCAGGCGCATGAGGAGGCCGACGAGGCCGAGGCAGGCACCGTCTTCAAGCAGGGCAAGAACACCGGCGAAGTCGTCGAAGAGGGCACCGTCATCGAGTACTGGGTCTCCACCGGCCCCGATACCATCGAGGTCCCCAACCTCAACGGCAAGACCAAGGAACAAGCCATCGCCGCACTCGGCGACAAACTCAGCTACACCTTCAGCTCCGACTATAGCTCCAGCGTGCCCGCGGGCTCCGTCATCAGCTATGAGCCCGGCGGCAGCGTCAAGCCCGGCACCACGATCAAAATCGTCCTCTCGCAGGGCCCCGAGCCGGTCGCCAAGGTCAACGCGCCGAACTTCGTGAACGACTCCGCCTCCCACGCCAAGCCGCAGCTCGAGTCCCTCGGGTTCAAGGTCGTGGTGAACGGTCCGGCAGACGGCATCATCGTAAGTCAGTCCGCCTCCGGATCGCTGGACAAGGGCTCCACGATCACCCTCACCACGCAGGCGCGCACCGACACCGGTGACGGCGAGGACTCCTAAGACGACCGCCGTTCGGCCGCCGGCATAAGAACCGCAGTGCCCCGGGGCTTTCGCCTCGGGGCATTTTTATCTCAGATGTCTACAGAGCACGGAAATTCGAGCGGGATTGACCGGACCCATGTCCCATCGCGAGTCGGCCGCGCAAAAAAACAGGCTGGGAATCGAAAATCCCAGCCTGTTGAAATTCTGGTGCCCCCGATACGATTCGAACGTACGACACCCGCTTTAGGAGAGCGGTGCTCTATCCCCTGAGCTACGGAGGCATTGCCATGGTCGCGCTCCCGTGCATTGGAAAGCGCGCATGGAATATTCTAGCGGTTTTTGCGGAACAGTGACAGCACGCCGCGTTTGATCACGTCAAAGAAGCTCAGAGAGCGCAAAAGCTTGTCTTCGGGCACATGCTCGCGCATAGCACGCAACGTGGCCTTATTGTCCCTCGTGGAGAACGAGAACCCGCTTTCACTCCCCTTCACGAAGATCGCAAAGCGCGAGATCTTCTTGCCGCCGAACAGCACCGACGCCGCCACGTGATCGACCTCGGACCAGGGAATCTGAATGAAGTCCTCGGGGTTTTTCTCGTTATAGAACTCGAAGGCCTTGTTGCCGAGCATCACCGAACCGTAGGTCGACATTCCGTGAAACGACGTGGCCTTCTCTGTGTAGTAGACCGAGCTGTTCTGCGATTGCGCCATCCCTGCATCCTCCTCAAGCGTTCCCCTGCATGTTCAGCCGGAAACGTGCGTGTGTCGAAATCCCGCCAGGCGGTCTTGAAGAAATATACGACCGCGGCCAGAGCGCCCGCAAGTACGGAAAAGCCGCGCCGCTGCGAATGGCGGACCATGGCAGCGGCGCGGCTCGAGGCTCAAGCGCCTGAGCGCGCTTGATACCGAAGCGTCTTACATGATGCCGAGCAGGCGGGCAACGATACCCACGGCGAACAGGGCGATGATGATGACGATCGGGGAAACCTTCTTCTTGAGCAGCTGGCAGCACAGGAGCGTGAGGCCCACGGCGGCAAGGCCGGGGATCAGCTGGTCGAGATTGGCCTGGAGCGTGGTCACCTTAGCGACCTCGAGGCCGGTGGGACCGAGCGCCGCGAACTGGCTCAGGGCTTGATGGATGCCCTCAGCGCCCGCGGGCAGGCTCGCCCAATCGATGTAGGCGCCGGGGGACTGCTGAACCGTGGAGACGACCGGGGTGAAGGAAATGCTCACCCAACGCTGCACGAGCGCGCCGATGATGAACATGCCCAGGATGGAGGCACCCTCGGTGATCTTGCCCATAAGACCGCCGGAGAGATCCTTGGTGATGGAGGTACCCACCTTGTAGCCGAACTCCTGGGTGTACCAGAGGAACGCGATGCGGATGATGTTCCACGCGAAGAAGAACAGCAGCGGGCCCATGATGGAGCCGCCGAGGGCCAGGGAAGCGCCGAGCGCGCCGAGGATCGGGCGAAGGGTGAACCAGAAGACGGGGTCGCCGACACCGGCCAGCGGGCCCATCATACCGACCTTCACACCCTGGATCGCAGCGTCCTCGACCTGAGCGCCGTTGGCGCGGTCCTCCTCAAGAGCGAGGGTGACGCCGATGACGGGAGCGGACACGTACGGATGCGTGTTGTAGAACTCCATGTGACGCTTGAGCGCCGCAATCTGGTCCTCCTTGTTGGAGTAGAGCTTCTTGATCGCGGGGATCATCGAGAAGCACCAGCCGCCGTTCTGCATGCGCTCGTAGTTCCACGAGCCCTGCAGGAACTGATGACGCATGCACACCGACATGCGGTCGGACTTGGAAAGCTGAACCTTGTTCTCTGCCATGATGTACGTCCTCCCTTCCTTACTCGTAATCGTTCAGGATGTCGCCAAGCGGATCGCCGGTGCCGGCAGAGCCGCCGCTGTTCTTGGCCAGGTCCTTGAGGCCGAGGTACAGCAGGGCGAGGGACACGCCGATGACGCCGAGGGCGATGAGCGTGAGCTGCGGGATGGCGGCGAGGACGAAGCCGAGCGCGAAGAACGGCCAGACCTCCTTGGTCGCCATCATGTTGATGACCATGGCGTAACCGACGGCGGCGACCATGCCGCCGCCGACGGCCATGCCGCCGGACAGCCACGCGGGCATCATGTTGAGCACGTTGGTCACGATCTCGGGCGAGACGAAGCACAGGGCCACGGCCGGGATGGCGATGCGAACGCCCTGCATGAGGATGGCCAGGATCTGCCACATCTCAACACCCTTGAAGTCGCCCTTCTCGGCGGCGGCGTCCATGGCGTGGACCATGGGGATGGCGAGCGTGCGGCAGAGCATCGTCAGGAACAGGCCGGCCACGGACAGCGGCACGGCGAGCGCGATGGAGGTGGTGATGGCGGTCTGGGAGTCGGCCGTGCCGCCGTCGAGCGCGAGCACCATGATGATGGCGGACGCAACGGAAGCCAGGGCCGCATCGGGCGCGATGGCGGCGCCGACGTTCGCCCACCCGAGGGCGATCATCTGCAGGGAGCCGCCGAGCATGACGCCCTCCTGCAGGTGGCCGGTCACGAGACCGATGAGCGTGCAGGCCACGAGCGGCTGGTGGAACTGGAACTCGTCCAGAACACCCTCCATACCGGCCAGCAGCGCGATGATGGCGATCAAAACGATCGAAAGTGCTGACATATTCCCTCCTTTACTGGGCGGCCAGCTCGGACTTGGCCTTCTTGATCATCGCGTCGAAGGACTCGGCGGAATCGGCCGGGACCTTGCGGATATCGAAGGTGATGCCGCGGGCGGCGAGCTTCTCGAGCGTCTTGACATCGTCGTTATCCATGGCGATGGCGTTGGTCACGACGACCTTGCCCACGGAGTGGGCCATCGAGCCGAGGTTGACCTCCTTGATGTCCACGCCGCCCTCGACCGCGCGGAGCAGGTCCTGCGGGGTCTCGAACAGGAGCATGGCCTTGGTGGCGCCGAAGCGCGGGTCCTTGGCGACCTCGATCATCTTCTGGACCGGGACGACATGGGCCTTAACTCCGGGAGGCGCGGCCTCCATGATCATGGACTTGCGCAGGTCATCGTGGGAAACGGCGTCGGACACGACGATGATGCGATCGGGTTTGGTCATCTTGGTCCACGTGGTTGCCACCTGACCGTGGAGCAGGCGGGTGTCGACGCGCGCGAGCACGAACTTGATGTGCCCGTCGCCGAGGACCGTGCCCTCGGGAATGGCGCCCTGATGGGCGGCCGGGGCAGCGGCTGCCGCGGGCTTGGCCTCCACAGGCTCGAGAGACTCGGGCTTGACGCGAACGCCGGCGCGGGCCTCGGAAATGACGTGCTTGGCGATATCGTGGGCCGTCTTGGATGCGTCGAAGCGAGCGGTGTACACCTCGACGAGCATCGGCAGGTTCACGCCAGTCAGGATCGCCCAGCTGGGATGGGCGTCGAACAGACCGCTGATCTGGTTGAAGGGGGTGCCGCCCCACAGATCGACGAGGAACAAGACGTCCTCGGGATCGTCGAAGGAAGCGACCGCCTCTTCCACCTTCTGGCGGAAGTCGTCCGGACCCATGCTCGGCATGAGGGAAACCGTGGCGACGTTGGGCTGGTCGCCGAAGACCATCGAACCGGTCATCTTGAGACCCTCTGCCAAGTCACCGTGGCTTGCCAAAACGATACTTACCATCACACAACCTCCTCTGTTGCTACACGTTTTGAACACAACACGTGTAATGGTATGCCGCTCGTCTGCATTAAACAACCCTTCGTCGAACTGCGGGAATAGTGCATATTCGCTGTTAGATGGGTCTTTTATTTAATTTCGTTGTTAACAGAATCCTTATCTTCGCAGCTAGATATCCGTGTTTATGCATATATTCGCAAATCGTTTCATTACTCAGCGCATACAAAGGCCCCCGGGATACCACTCGGCGAACGGTATCCCAGGGGCCTTGAACGACACCTGTCCCCAAATGAGACGTGGATGGGGGCCTAGGCGAACTGGCTCCGGTAGAGATCGGCGTAAGGACCGTTCTCCGCGAGCAGCTCCTCATGAGTGCCCTGCTCGATAATGGTGCCGGCGCGCATATGCAAGATCAGATCGGCGTCCACGATGGTACTCAGACGATGCGCGATCACAAAGCTGGTGCGCCCGTGCATGAGCGTCTCCATCGCCTGCACGATGTCGCGCTCCGTGCGTGTATCAACGCTCGACGTCGCCTCGTCCAAAATGAGGATTGCAGGGTCGCACAGAATCACGCGCGCGATGGTGAGCAGCTGACGCTGGCCCTGGCTAATGGTCTCAGCATCGTTTTCGATATGTGTGTCGTAGCCCTGCGGCATCGTGCGGACGAAGTGGTCCACATGCGCCATCTCGGCCGCACGCACGATTTCCTCGCGAGTGGCATCGGGGCGGCCATAGGCGATGTTCTCGGCGATCGTCCCGTCGAACAGCCATGCATCCTGCAGCACCATGCCAAAGTTCCCGCGCAGGTCCGGGCGAGCCATCGCATGGGTGTCCACGCCGTCGAGCTCGATCGAGCCCCCGCCGATTTCGTAAAACCGCATAAGCAGGTTGATGAGCGTGGTCTTGCCGGCGCCGGTGGCACCCACGATGGCGACTTTCTGCCCGGGTTTCACATGGAACGTCACGTCGCGCATAAGCGGCTTTTCCGGGTCGTACCCAAAGCGCACGCGGCTAAAGTCCACGCGCCCTTCCACGGCGGCGGGAAGCTTCGCGGCAACCTCGGGCAGCGGGTCGGGCTCGACCTCCTCCTCGTCCAGGATGTCGAACACGCGCTCGACGCTGGCAAGCGCGTTCTGCAGCGTGTTGATGGTGAACGACAGCTGCGTGAGCGGCTCGGAAGCCTGGTGGATGTACTGGAAGAATGCCTGGAACACGCCGATGGTGATCTGGCCGCCCACGAGCATGCCACCCGCCACCACGGCGATCAGCACCTGGGCCAGGCGGATGATGAAACGGATCAGCGGGCTGATGGCATTGGTGGCAAAGTCCGCCCGACGGCTGGCGCGGGCGAGCTTGTCGGACAGCTCGTGCACCCTCGCCGAACTCGACCCCTCGCGGTTGAAGCTCTTGATGATGAGGCGCCCCGAGTAGGCCTCCTCCACCGTCGCGGTGAGCTCTCCCACGTAGCGCTGACGCTCCGCCGCGAGCTTGAGCGTCCACTTGGACACGCCCTTGGTGACGAAGGTCGACACGAGGGCGAACGCCAAGAAGATCGCGGTGAGCAGCACGCTGTAGCGCAGCATCATATAGAGCGCGCCGATGATCGTGCCAACCGCGCTCATGAGCTTGAGCAAGCCGGTCTGAAGCACCTCGGACATCTTGTCCAGGTCGTTGGTGGCGCGGCTCACCACCTCGCCGGGCTTGTGGCCGTCGTAGAATTTCAGCGGCAGGCGGCTGAGCTTCTCGGCGATGCTCCGGCGCAGTGAAAGGTTGAGCTTCTCGGCAAAGCCCGCCATGACGAAGCACTGCACGGAGTACAGCGCGCAGGCGCCCGTCCAAATGCCGAAATAGGTAGCGAGCTCGCGACCGCCGGTCTCCCAACCCACCGTGAAGGCGCGGCCCTCGGCAAAAGCGGCCTGGATATTGGCCCACAGCACGTCGATCACGCGCGCACTGTACGCCGGCGCGGCAACATGGAAGCCCGTGTACACGAGGATGGCGGCAATCACCACACCGAAACGCCAGCGCTCGCCCGCCGCGGCACGCCATAGACGGCGCACCGTCCCCCAGGTGTCTTTGGGGACCTCGAGCTCCTCCTCGGGCGTGCCGGAGGCATCGGCCATGGCCTGCGCGTCGTCAATGGCGCCCTGCTTGCGCTCGCGTTCGATGCGGGCGTTCTCGGAGAACAGCTCGTCGGAACCGTCGTCGCGCTTCTTCTTATCCCACGCCATGCTACTCGCCTCCCTTCATCTGACTCTCCGCGATCTCGCGATACACCTCGCAGCCCTCCATGAGCTCCTCGTGCGTACCCTTGCCCACAATGCGGCCATCCTTGAGTACGACGATCTGATCGGCATGCAAGATGGTGTTGATGCGCTGGGCGATGATGAGCACGGCGGCGTTGCGCGTCTCGGGCTTGAGGGCGCGACGCAGAGCCGCATCGGTCTTGAAGTCGAGGGCGGAGAAACTGTCGTCGAAGATATAGAGGTCCGCGTGCTTCATGAGGGCGCGGGCGATGGCCAGGCGCTGGCGCTGGCCGCCGGAGAAATTCGTGCCGCCCTGGGCAACCGGGGCGTCCAGGCGCTCGGGCAGGCCCCACACAAAGTCGGATTGGGCCACGTCGAGGGCGTGGCGCATCTCGGTCTCGGTCGCGCCGGCACGGCCATCGCGCAAGTTGCTGGCGATGGTGCCCGAGAACAACCAGGCCTTCTGCGGCACATAGGCGATGCGCTCGCGCAGGTCGTGCTGGGTCATGGAGCGCACGTCAGCGCCGGAAAAGCGCACCGAGCCGTCCGTGACGTCGTGCAAGCGCAGCAGCATCTTGGCGATGGTGGATTTGCCCGAACCGGTGGAGCCGATGATCGCGGTGGTCTGGCCCCGATGGCAGGAAAAATCGATATCGTGCAAGGTGTCCTCGTCCGCATCGGGGAAGCGGAAGGAGACATGGTTGAACGTGGCAACCGGGGCGGTATCGGGCCGGGAGGCATCGAAGGCTCCGCCCTCGTCCGTCACAGCAGCCTCGCCCACCGCGACGACCTCGCCCGCCGCGGCGACCTCACCATTCGGCCCCGGCGCCAGAGGCGCGGTGCCCGTGCCGTCGAGGATGCTCGGCTTCTTCTCGATCACCTCGGCACAGCGCTGCAGGCACACGATGGCGCGCGGCACCATCAGCGCGACGAACTGGGCCATCATGATGTAGAACATGATGAGCATGGCATACTCGACCACCGCGGAGATGTTGCCGATCTCCATGGCGTGTGCGCCCACGCGGTTGCCTCCGAGCCACATGAGCAGCACCTCGGCGATGTTCATAAGGCAAAAGCTGAAGCAGTCCACGCCCGCAAAGATCCAGTTCACCTTGATCGCCGCAGCGGCGTAATCGGTGAACACGCGACCCATGCGGCCCTCCTCGTGGCGCTCTTTGCCAAAGGCGCGAATCACGCGGACGCCGATGATGTTCTCGCGCAGGACCACGTTCATGCGGTCGATGAAACCCTGCATCTTCTCGAAGATTGGGGCCGCGCGGCGCACCGCGATCACGGCGAACACCATGACCACGGAGACCACCGCGAGCATCATGGCGCCCATCTGCGCGTCGACGCGGAAGGACAGCACCGTGCCCATGACGCAGATGATGGGAACCGGCAGCATGGCCTGGGTGGCGAGCATGACCGTCTGCTGGATGACGTTCACATCGTTTAAGGTGCGGGTGATCATGGAGCCGGTGCCGAACTCCTCGAAGTCGCCGCCCGAGAAGGCGAGCGAGGCATCGTACACGGCATTGCGGATATCGCGACCCACATAGGAGGCGAGGCGAGCGCACAGGTAATTGCCCAGCAGGGCGCCGCCACTCGCACAGCAGCACGCAACGAGCATCTTAAGGCCCTGACCGATGATGAAATCTGTGTTCCCGCTGGTCACGCCCTGATTGATCATGCCGGCGAGCATAGTGGGGACATACAGCGTGCCCGCTACATCCAGCAGCAACGCCGCAAGCGTCGCCGCAACGAGGGCCTTATACGGTTTGATGGTTCGCAACAACAGTCTCATACGCACGTTCCCCTCCCGGCCGCCCCCACGGCCAGACATATGCACCTCAAGTCAATACCAAATCCTACCTGAACAACTTGGCGTCCCG
>URWW01000044.1 GCA_900551665.1 uncultured Collinsella sp.
GCGCTTTCTCGGCGCGAGGCGCAAGGGGGTCCCCTCGGGGGCCCTCTTTTGCTATGTCGATAGGATAAGGGGCCATTAAGGCTCCTTATTTATGTGTCATCCCGCTCTGCGTGCTCTTGAATGCTCAAGGCAATCTTCAATGGCTACAATAGGAACGTTATACGCTCAGGTTTTGCAGGGAGGTGCGCATGGCTGAAGCCGGCATCGGCGTTGATATCGTTGAAATCTCGCGCATGGAACGCATCATGCATGTAACGCCCTCATTCATTTCACGAATGTTCACGGAAGAAGAGCGCGCATATTGTGATGCCTCAGCTCGCCCGGCAGCTCATTATGCATGTCGTTTTGCTGCACGCGAGGCTGTCCTCAAGTCTCTTGGTGCTGGATTTGGCCAAGAGGGCGTGGGTCGAAACGATGTGTGTACCTCACGTGATTCCAACGGCAAGCCTGTCGCCGTCCTTTCTGGCGGTGCTCAGGCGGTCGCAGAGCGTCTTGGTGTTCAGGAAGTCGCTATTTCCCTGTCTTTCACTGGGGATCTGGCGATTGCCAACGCATTGGCAATCACTGCGGAATCAAGGCCCAAGCCCAAAGAGGATAAGATTTCCGAGCGTCAGGTGATTGCTCAGTCGTTCCGAGAGGCACGCAGCGTGCTTGATGAACTCGAGCGCGTGCAGGATTTCGAGGTCGACATTTTGACTCAGAGTGATTCTGATTCAGACCCCAGCATCTTGAAAGCTGATAAGGAGTAGCGAGTATGAAGCCGGTTCTTTCTGTCGAGGAGACGCTTCGCCTCGAAGATCTCATTGAAAAAGAGGGCACTTCTAAGGCTGCCCTCATGGAATACGCTGGTGAATTCCTCGCCAGTGTTGCGATGAAGGCCCATCCGCATCATGCCGTGGTCTTGGTTGGGTTTGGCAATAACGGTGGTGATGGCTGGGTCGCCGCTGATATTCTGAGTCAAAAGGGTGTCAATGTCGACGTCGTGAGCCCTATCGAGCCCAATGAGATCAAAAGCCCAATTGCGCGCCACGTCGCCCGCCGTACGGCTGGCAGGGATGTCAACGTTGTCGTTGGCCCGTCGCGCGACGAGCTCGTCGAGATTCTCGCTCCTGCGGATATCGTTGTGGATGCCATTCTGGGTACCGGTTTCAGCGGTGCTGTCCGAGCTCCTTTTTCCATCTGGATTCCGACACTGAACGAGATGGACATGATGGTCGTTTCGGCTGATGTCCCCTCTGGGCTGAATGCGGAAACGGGCGAGGTCGAAGGGCCGTGTGTCCAGGCGACGTATACCGCCACCATGCTTGCGCCTAAGATCGGTTTGTACAGCGGTGGGGGTCCCGAGTTTGCAGGTGATATCCTGTGCGGAGAGCTGTACGACCGTCTTGATGAGGTCATCGACGACGTCGAGCATGCTGCCGATATCGTCGAGCCCGCCGACCTCATCGAGTACTTCCCCGAGCTTCCTGCTCATGTGAACAAATACAGCCGCGGTTCCGTATTGGTTGTCGCGGGTTCTTCGCTGTATCCTGGCGCCGCGATTATGGCGGCCAAGGCGGCGGCCCGAGCGGGCGCAGGCTATGTCACCGTTGCCACGCCCGATCCGTGCGCGAATCTCATTCGCATGGCACTGCCGAGCATTCCCGTGGTGGGAATCCCGGCCGACACGCGCGGCGCATTCGGCGCCGCTGCGGGTTCGGCCGTATGCGATCTTGCCGGAAAATTCGATTGTGTCCTTTGTGGCCCCGGTATGACGACTGCAGCCGGCGGTATGCAGGTGGTCACGGAGCTTCTGAAAAGCGACGTGCCTCTAGTCCTTGATGCCGATGCGCTCAACTGCATGAGTCGCCTTGCCATTGGCGGTATCGACACCACTCCCGATGTCTATCGTCGCGAGGCGCCGCTCATTCTTACCCCGCATTATCGCGAGCTTTCTCGCCTGGTTGGGGGAGAGCCGGTAGAGGATCTGGGCACGGCGATCGACGCTGCGCAACGTCTGCTGTGGGCCGCCGGTTCGGACAACATGGTGGTGGTTGCCAAGGGCCCTAGAACCGCAATCGTGGGTGTCGAGCGCGTGCTGCTGCCCAAGAGCGGGCCCGCTTCGCTTGCCACGGCGGGTTCCGGTGACGTGCTTGCGGGAATTATCGCCGGCAATGTCGCGGTCAGCCATGGTGAGGTCGATCGCTGGGAGATGCAGTGCGCCTACTCTGTCGCCGTCCATTCGTTTACGGGGCATATCGCCGCTGCGGCGATGGGTGAGCGCAGCGTGATCGCCACGGACTTGATCGACGTGATCGGTGATGCCATGGGAGTTGTTGAGGAAGAGGCCCTCAAGGACGCTGGAATCGAGTTGGGAGCATAGATGCAGACGCTACACGAGCCGCCGACGCGCTGGGCGTGGGCCGAGATCGACACCGGGGCGCTGCGCAGGAACACGAGGGCGTTCAAGAGCCTGGTCGGTCCGCGCCAGCGCTTGTGCTGCGTGGTCAAGGCCGATGCCTATGGGCACGGTGTGGCCAATTGCGCCAAGGTGATGCATGCGGCGGGTGCCGACATGTTTGCCGTTGCCACTGTCCTGGAGGGCGTGGCGCTGCGTGAGGCGGGGCAGAAGCTGCCCATCCTGCTGTTGAGTGAACCTCCGCAGGGCGCCATCGACACTCTGCTCGAGTATGACATCATGCCTTCGGTATACTCACCCGAGTTCGCCTGGGCCTATGGTGAGCGCGCCGCGGCGCTCGGCCGAGTGGGTAAGTACCACATGGCCATCAATACCGGAATGAACCGCATCGGCGTTCATTGCACGGAGGTCGTCGACTTCCGCCGCAGCGTAGACTTCCATGCGGGCTTGGAGTGCAACGGCACGTTCACTCATTTCGCGACCGCCGACGATCCTGATGGCTGGGATCATCAACTGCAGTGCAAACGTTTCACCGAGGCGATTTCGGCGTTGCGCGAGGCCGGATTCGACCCCGGTATCGTGCACTGTGACAACACGCCCGGATCGGTGCTCAATCCCGCGATGCACTTCGATATGATTCGCGCTGGAATCGGCCTCTATGGCCTTCAGCCCTGCGAGCGCACCGCCTCTGTTCTTCCGCTCGAGCCCGTCATGAGCATCCGCGCGCGCGTGACGCACACGTGCTATCCGGCCATGGGCGAGGGCGTGGGCTATGGTTTCACCTACCGGGTTCCGCGAACGCGCGTTGAGGTGTGCACGTTGCCGATCGGGTATGCCGATGGCCTGCCGCGCGTCCTGTCGAATCGCATGGACGTCCTGTTCCGCGGGGAGCGCATCCGTCAGGTTGGCAACATTTGCATGGACCAATGCATGGTGGCTGTGTCCGAGACCTCGCTGCGTCCGACGCAGGAGGCCGAGGTGGGCGATCTGATGACGATCGTGGGCCGTGATGGCGATGCGCAGATCACGCTCGACGAGCTGGCCCGGGCTTGCGGGACCATCAACTATGAGCTTGCGTGCGGCTTTGGCATGCGCTTGGAGAAGATTTACGTGTAACGGCGCCCGCCTGTGGGCGGCGTTCGAACGATAAGGGGGAGCAGCACCATGGGTGTTATGCACATTCCCGGACATACGGGCCAAAAGCCGCGCGAGGTCTCGCTCGATGAGATTCGTTCCGTCATGGGCGATTGCCGTGCGTGCCAGCTTTGCCAGACGCGCACGAACATCGTCTTTGGCGTGGGTAATCCGCGCGCCCGCGTGATGTTCGTGGGTGAGGCCCCGGGAAAGAACGAGGATCTGCAGGGCGAGCCGTTCGTGGGGCGTGCCGGTGAAAACCTCAATCGAATCCTCTCCCTTGCGGGCCTCGAACGCGAGGACATCTATATCGCCAACGTTCTCAAATGCCGTCCTCCGCAGAATCGCAATCCCCAGGCGGACGAGGTGTTGGCATGCTCGCCGTATCTGCGCGAGCAGATTCGCAGTATCTGGCCGGATGTCATCGTCACGCTGGGCAACCCGGCGAGCCACTTTGTGCTCAAGACCGAGGTCGGCATCACCAAGCTGCGCGGTCGTTTTCACCAGATGGGTCATTTCACCGTCATGCCGACGTTTCACCCGGCGGCGGCGCTGCGCAACCCGGCGTGGCAGGCGCTGCTCGAGGAGGACTTCCGCATGCTCGGGGCGTACCTGGCGGAGCATCCCGTCGATGTTGGCCTGAACGCGGCGCGTGCGGCTGCTCCCGAAAATGACGCCACCGCCAGCGCACTTCCTGAGATTGAGGAGTAGGCATGGCGCTTGAGTATAGGGGCCCGCGCGCGTATGCGAGCGCGGGTGTGGATGACACCGTGCACTTGGGCGAGCTGGTCGCCGGCTGCCTGGAGGACGGCGACGTGCTCGTTTTGACGGGTGGACTGGGTGTGGGAAAGACGCACTTCACCAAGGGCGTCTCGGCCGGCCTGGGTGACGGCCATCCCGTCACGAGCCCCACGTTCGCCCTTATGGCCGTGCACGACGGTGGCCGCATCCCCTTGTTTCACTTCGACTTGTACCGCCTGGAGCACGCCTTTGAGCTCGAGGACACGGGCATTTTCGACGTGCTGGGGTATGAGGGCGCGTGCCTGCTCGAATGGGGCGAGCAGTTCCAGGACGAACTGACCGATGAGTACTTAGGCGTGATTATCTCGCGCGTCGACGGGGATGAGTCCCTGCGTGAGATCGCACTCGAGCCCCACGGTGCGCGTGCAGAGCGCCTGGTCGCCGCCATCGATGCTGTAGTGCGCGCGGGCGACGCTGCCTAATGTCTCAATTTGTACCTGTCCCCAATTGAGATCTGAACGCTTGGAGCGAGAGAGATGAAACTAGACGAACTGCGGACGCTGATCGTGGCGATCGATACCTCCACGGACATGCTTTCCTGCGCGGTGGCGTGGTGGACGCCCGAGGTCTTCTTCGATGACAGGCCTTCGCGGGCCTCGGTCGAGGTCCTCTCCTCCCGCGATCACTTGTGTCGCAGGCGGGCGAACGTCGAGCTCGTCCAAACGGTGCGTGAGGCCCTGGATGAGGCCGGCATGTCCATGTCCGATGTGGGAGGGTTCCTCGTGGGCCGCGGGCCGGGTTCCTTTACCGGTGTGCGCATCGGCATCTCCACCGCAAAGGGTCTTGCCCGCGGTGCAAACGTGCCCCTGATGGGGACTTCGACGCTCGACGCTTGTGCATGGACCGCTTGGAAGGCGGGCGCTCGCGGCCTGGTGGGCGTTGCTGCGGATGCCATGCGCGGTGAGGTGTACCCCGCGCTGTATACGCTGGATGATGAGGGTCCGCACCGGATGTTCGAGCGCGAGCGTGTGGTGAAGGCCGCGGTCGCGGTGGAGGAGTGGGCCGAGCGTGCCGATGCGGGCGAGTTGCAGCTCACCGGCGACGGGCTGGTGCGCTACGGCAAGCTGTTCGAGGAGGCGGGCCTTATGGCGCGCGCCCTTCCGCGCGAACTGTGGTGGCCCACGGGTGAGGGTGTGCTGCTGGCCGCTGCATGTCCCGAAGGCCTGGCCGCTGCGGGCAGCACGGACCCGGCGGCGGTGTTGCCGGTGTACACGCGCCTTTCCGATGCCGAGGAGAACGAGCGTCGTCGTTTGGGCCTGGCGGAGAGCGTGAACACGGGCATCACCGGCGTGGCCGACGAGCTCGCCGGACGCCACTTGCAGGTGCGCCCCATGGCCGCAGCCGATGCCGAGGCCATGGCCGCGCTCGAGCGCGAGTGCTTCGAGGGCGCGGGGCACGAGCCGTGGAGCGCGAACCTGTTCTTGGCCGAGCTATCCGAGGGTGCCGCGGCCGCCCGCTCTTGGTGGGTCGCCCATGACAACGGTGAGCTGATCGGTTTCGCCGGCGGCATGGTGGTCGATAAAGACGTCGAGATCCTCGACGTTGCCGTTTCGCCCGCACACAGGCGCGAGGGTATCGCGCGTAAGCTCCTCGCGCATGTGAGCTACGATGCGCAGATGCTCGGCTGCACGAGTGCTTCGCTCGAGGTTGAGGCCGATAACGAATCCGCCCGTGCTCTCTATGCGAATCTGGGATTCGAGCAGATCGGTTGTCGCCGCGGGTACTATGGGGCCGGTCGCGATGCGTATGTGATGCGCGCTCCGCTGCCGCTGGTTTTGCCCGTGGACGCCGCATCGCCGGAGCCCACGGGCGCTTTGGCGCGCGAATGGCCGTTGCCGGCGCCCTCGCGCACGGCCGATGAGGCGGCCGAGATCGAGCGCCGCCAACTCATCCTCGCCATCGAGAGCTCCTGCGACGAGACGGCCGTGGCCATTGTGGATGCCGAGGGCAACCTGTTGGCCAACCAGGTGTCGACCCAGATCGATTTCCACGCTCGCTTTGGCGGCGTGGTTCCCGAGATCGCCTCGCGCAAGCACGTGGAGGTCATCGTCGGTGTGGTGGATGCTGCGCTGGAGGAGGCTGCCGAGAGCCTCGGTTTGACGGGCGGGGCCATCGCCCCTGCCGAGCTCGCGGCGGTTGGTGTGACCCAGGGACCCGGTCTGGTGGGCGCGCTTGTGGTGGGCGTGGCGTTCGCCAAGGGCTTTGCGTTTGCGGCCGACAAACCGCTCATCTGCGTGAATCACCTCGAGGGACACCTGTTCGCCAATAAGCTCACCACCCCCGACTTGGAGCCGCCGTTCATCTTCACGCTCGTCTCGGGTGGACACACCATGCTTGTGCACGTACGCGCCTGGGGTGATTACGAGGTCTTGGGCGAGACGCTCGACGACGCGGTGGGTGAGGCTTTTGACAAGGTCGCCAAGGCGCTGGGCCTCGGATATCCCGGCGGCCCGATCATCTCGCGCTTGGCGGAAGACGGTAATCCCAAGGCCATCGACTTCCCGCGCGCCCTCAACAGTCGCGGGGACTACCGCTTCTCGCTCTCCGGCCTGAAGACCGCGGTCACGCTCTACATCGAGCAGGAGACGGCGGCCGGTCGCACCATCCACCTGCCCGACCTGGCCGCTTCCTTCGAGGCCGCCGTGTTCGACGTGCAGTACAAGAAGGCCAAGTGCGCCCTGCGGGAGACGGGCGCGCGCGAGTACTGCATCGGCGGTGGCGTGGCGGCAAACCCGCATCTGCGTCAGATGATGATCGAGAAGCTCGGGCGCCAGGGCATCCGTGTGACGGTGCCTCCGCAAAACGCGTGCACCGACAATGCCGCCATGATCGCGGTGGTCGCGCGCGAGAAGTTTTTGCGTGGGGAGTTCGCCGAGTTTACGGTGGACGCCGACCCGAACATGACCTTGTAGGCCACGGGTTCGAACGAAAAAAGGCCCCCATCAGCGTGGAGATTGCTGATGGTGGCCATGTTGCGACGCGAGGGTCGGTTATGGCGCGAAGGGCCGGTACGACGCGAGGGACTAGTCCCAGAAGCTGTCCTCGTCGTCGCCCTTGGGACCACGGTCGACGTACATCTTGTGGGTGCGCTTTTCCAGGATGAAGGCCGCGATGCCGAAGATGACGATACCCGCGAAGAACAAGACGCCGACGCCCAGGCGGGTGCCGAAGAGGAAGTTGAAGAGCTGATCCATTGCGCTGTCCTGCTTTCTTGCTGGAATACATGGCGAAATACGCTCACCAGTATATACTTGCACTGCACCAACATGCATCGCATCGCGATTTCCCCGCGATGAGTCGCCGCGCCGTGGCCCAGATCGCCCGGGCCGCGGCGATGATTTTATGAGAGATGAACACGGAGGGATTATGCTCGACATCAAATTCGTTCGCGAGAACCCCGAGGCGCTCGACGCCGCCATGGCGAACCGCCAGGGCTCCTGGGACCGTGAGCGCTTCTTCGCGCTCGATGAGGAGCGCCGCTCCGTCATCGCAGAGGTCGAGGACCTGCAGGCTACCCGCAACGCCGAGTCCAAGAAGATCGGCGTCCTCATGAAGGAGGGCAAGCGCGACGAGGCCGAGGCCGCCAAGGATGCTGTTCGCCAGGTCAACGAGAAGATCGAGGTGCTCGGCGCGCGCCGTGCCGAACTCGACGCCGAGGTCTCCGACTTCATGGCCCGCATCCCCAACATCCCGGCCGACGTCACGCCCGTGGGCAAGGATGAGAACGAGAACCCCGAGCGCCGTCGCGTGGGCGAACCCCGCGACTTCGCCGCCGAGGGCTTTGAGCCCAAGGCCCATTGGGACCTGGGTGTCGAGACCGGCATCCTGGACTTCGACCGCGGCGCCAAGCTTTCCGGTGCTCGCTTCACCGTGCTCTCCGGCGCCGGCGCCACGCTCGACCGTGCGCTGCAGAACTTCTTCCTGGACACCCACATCTCCCGCGGCTTCACCGAGTTTATCCCGCCGGTCATCGTCAACCGCGAGATCATGTATGGCACCGGCCAGCTGCCCAAGTTCGAGGACGACGCCTATCACACCGGCGAGGACCAGTTCCTGATCCCGACCGCCGAGGTCGCCCTCACCAACCTGCACGCCGGTGAGGTGCTCGACGCCTCCCAGCTGCCGCTGCGCTACACCGCGGGCACCCCGTGCTTCCGCGAGGAGGCTGGTTCTGCCGGTCGCGACACCCGCGGCATCATCCGTCAGCACCAGTTCACCAAGGTGGAGATGGTCAAGTTCGCCAAGCCCGAGGAGTCCGACGACGAGCTCGAGAGCATGGTGGCCGAGGCCGAGTTCATCCTGCAGCAGCTCGGCCTGCCGTATCGCGTGATTTCCCTGTGCACTGGCGACCTGGGCTTCTCCGCCCGTCAGACCTACGACATCGAGGTTTGGCTGCCGAGCTACAACGCGTACAAGGAGATCTCCTCCTGCTCCAACTGCGGCGACTTCCAGGCCCGTCGCGCGAACATCAAGTACCGCGACCCCGAGAACTTCAAGGGCCAGCGCTTCGTGCACACCCTGAACGGCTCCGGCCTGCCCACCGGTCGTACCATGGCCGCGATCATGGAGAACTACCAGAACGCCGACGGCTCCATCACGGTGCCCGAGGTGCTGCGCCCCTACATGGGCGGCATCGAGCGCATCGAGCCGCTGGCGTAAGGCCGCATAGATCACGGTGACCCTTATGGACGCCCGCTCGTGTATCCGGGCGGGCGTCTTGCGTATGGGGCGCAGGTGCATCGTGGTGCATTGCGCCCGTGATATGATGCTTAGATGAACACATCGCGTTGCATGGGAGAGAGGAACCGACATGCTGAACGCTATTGAGATCTCGCCGAAGGTTTGGTGGGTTGGCGGCATCGATTGGAACGAGCGCCTGTTCCACGGCTATACCACCGAGCGCGGCATCACCTATAACGCCTACCTCATCATGGATGAGAAGATCACCTTGATCGACACGTGCAAGGCGACGTTTGCCGATGAGCTCGTGCAGCGTATCTCGCAGGTCGTCGACCCCGCCAAGATCGATGTGGTCATCACCAACCATGTCGAGATGGATCACTCCGGCTCCCTGCCCGTGATCCACAAAATCGCCCCCAACGCCGAGATCTACGCTTCCGCCGGTGCCGGCGTCAACGAGCTTCGCGCCCACTTTGGTATCGAGGCCACGCCCGTGAAGACGGGCGACACCCTCTGCATCGGCGAGCGCACCCTGAGCTTCGTGACCACCCCGATGGTCCACTGGCCCGACAACATGGTCACCTATTCGGACGTCGATCAGATCCTGTTCTCCAACGACGCTTTCGGCCAGCATTTCGCCACCACCAAGCGCTTCGACGACGAGAACGATCTGTGCGAGGTCATGAAGCAGGCCAAGAAGTACTATGCCAACATCGTGCTGCCCTATGGCATGCAGGCAGGCCGTGCCCTCGCGGCCGTCAAGGGACTCGATCTCAAGATGATCGCCCCCAGCCACGGCTGCATCTGGCGCTCGCACATCGAAGACATCCTCGCCAAGTACGAGGCTTGGACCGCCAATCAGACCGAGGAGAAGGCCGTCGTGGTCTTCGATTCCATGTGGCACTCCACCGAGGCGATGGCGCGCGAAATCTGCGATGCGTTCATCGCCGAGGATATTCCCGCACAGCTGGTCGACGTGAAGCACACGCACATCTCCGACATCATGCTCTACATGTGCGACGCCAAGTACGTCGCCGTCGGCTCCCCGACCCTCAATTCCAACATGCTGCCCACCGTGGCGAGCTTCCTCACCTACATGCGCGGCCTGTCGCCCAAGAACGAGCACCGTATCGGCCTGGCCTTCGGCTCCTACGGTTGGGCGCCGCTGGGACCCAAGCAGGTCTACGCCGAGCTTGAAAACGCCAAGTTCCAGCTCCCTGTCCCCGTGGTGACCCAGCAATGGGTCCCGTCCGCGGAGAATCTGGCCGAGTTGCAGGACACCGTCCGCAAGATGATCGAGGCCGCCCGGGCCTGATCGGATCGCGATGGAGATTCGCGCGCATGAGCCATCCCCGTCCCATGAGGTCGAGGGGGCGCATGCGCGCTTCGTATAATGGTGGTCACGTCTGCCGTCCGTGCGCCGTGCGTGCGCGGGCGGCCTTGTTGTTTGAGGAGCGATTCGATGACGGGTTCTTCTATGGGTTACCACGGTCTTGGGGAATGCCTCGAGGTGCTTGCGGCCGGAGGCGTTTCCGCTCGCCTCGCGGGCGATGAGCCGTCTGTGCGCGGAATGGCGATCGATTCGCGCATCGTCGGGGAAGACAATCTGTTCGTGTGCAAAGGCGCCGGATTCAGACCTTGTTTTCTCGAGCGTGCCGTCGCCGGCGGTGCCGCTGCGTACCTGTGCCAAGGTGTCGGCGATGGATTGACGGCGCCGTCCGAGCTGACGGCGGTCGCTCCGGGCACGCCTGTCATCGCGGTCGATGATGTGAGGCGCGCTATGGCGCTGTTGGCGCCGGTGCTGTACGGGCACCCCGATCGCGACCTCGAGATCGTCGGCATCACGGGCACCAAGGGCAAATCGACGGTCGCCTACATGCTTCGCTCCATACTGCTCGCCGCAGGGATCGAGCCGTCGATTCTGGGTTCCATCCAGACGGACGACGGT
>URWW01000045.1 GCA_900551665.1 uncultured Collinsella sp.
TTCCGCACGCAAAGAAGAGCCCAGTGGGCTCTTCGTCTTGCGCAGGACTTGACCGAGCGGCAAACACGCACCCGACTCAGCCAATTTCAGGTAAGATGGTCAGCATGAATACTTTTGATACCTCCCACATCCGCAACTTCTCAATCGTTGCGCACATCGACCACGGCAAGTCGACGATTTCCGACCGCATCCTCGAGCTCACCCGTACCGTCGAGGAGCGCGACATGGAGTCGCAGCTGCTCGACACCATGGACATCGAGCGCGAGCGCGGCATCACCATCAAGTCCAACGCCGTCCGCGTCATGTACGACGCCGACGACGGTGAGACCTACCAGTTCAACCTCATCGACACGCCGGGCCACGTCGACTTCACCTACGAGGTCTCCCGCTCGCTCGCCGCGTGCGAGGGCGCGGTTCTCGTGGTCGACGCCACGCAGGGCGTCGAGGCGCAGACGGTCTCCAACGCGAGTCTGGCGATGAACGCCGATCTGGACATCGTTCCGGCCATCAACAAGATCGACCTGCCCTCTGCGCATCCCGAGGAGGTCAAGGTCGAGATCGAGGACGAGCTTGCCATCCCCGCCGACGACGCCGTGTGCGTGTCCGGCAAGACGGGCGAGGGCATCCACGACCTACTCGAGGCCATCGTGTTCCTGGTGAGCCCGCCCAAGGGCGACGCCAACAAGCCTCTCAAGGCCCTTATCCTCGACTCCTATTTCGACGAGTACCGCGGCGTCGTTGCCACGGTCCGCATTTTCGACGGCCAGGTCAAAAAGGGCGACCACTTGCGCATGATGCAGGGCGGCGAGGAGTTCCTCGTCGACGGCGTCGGCGTGCGTCGTCCCGCCGAGTTCGCGCTCGACGCCCTCGGCGTGGGCGAGGTCGGCTTTGTGGTCACGGGTTTGAAGGACCCCGAGGCTGTGCATGTTGGCGACACTCTCACCCTCGTGGGCAATTCCTGCGACGCGCCCCTGGCGGGCTATCGCGAGGCCAAGCCCATGGTGTACACGGGCCTGTTCCCGATCGACAACAAGGACTACGAGAACCTGCGCGACGCGCTCGAGAAGCTCCATGTCAACGACCCGTCGCTGATTTGGGAACCCGAGACCTCCGCGGCGCTCGGCTTTGGCTTCCGCGTCGGCTTCCTCGGTCTGCTGCACATGGAGGTCATCAAGGAGCGCCTGGAACGCGAGTTCGACCTGGCGCTCATTGCGACGAGCCCCAGCGTGGACTACCACGTCTACAAGACCGATGGCGAGATGATCGAGGTCCGCAGCCCGCAGGACCTGCCCGACGTCACGCGCATCGACCACATCGAGGAGCCCTACCTCAAGGCCAAGATCATCACCCCGCCCGAGTACACCGGAGCGGTCATGCAGCTCGCCATCGAGCACCGAGGTATCACCACCGACATGATCCACTTGTCGCAGAAGTCCGTGGAGATGCACTTCGACATCCCGCTCGCCGAGCTCATCCTCGACTTCTTCGACCAGCTCAAGAGCCGTACCAAGGGCTACGCGTCCCTGGATTACGAGTTCTCCGACTACCGCATGAGCGAGCTCGTCAAGCTCGACATCCTGCTGTCCGGCGACGAGGTCGACGCCCTGTCGTTCATCGTCCACAAGGACAAGGCCTACGGCCTGGCCCGCGGACTGTGCGACAAGCTCAAGGAGATCATCCCTCGTCAGCTGTTCGAGGTGCCCATCCAGGGTGCCATCGGCAACAAGATTATCGCCCGCTCCACCGTCAAGGCGCGTCGCAAGGACGTTCTGGCCAAGTGCTACGGCGGCGATATCTCGCGTAAGCGCAAGCTGCTCGAGAAGCAAAAAGAGGGCAAGAAGCGCATGAAGGCCATCGGCTCCGTCGAGGTGCCGCAGGAGGCGTTCCTTGCCATTTTGAAGGTCGAAGATTGATCGACCTGCGTGAACAATTCAAGCGTCAGCCGTTTCTGATGGCGCCCATGGCGGGCGTCACGGATGCGGCGTACCGCATCATGTGCCGCCGTCGCGGTGCCGAGATGGCCTACACCGAGATGGTGAGCGTGGCCGGTCTCTCCTATAAGAGCGCCAAAACCTGGGTGCTCGTGGAACCGGAACCAGAGGAGCCGCAGATCTGCGTGCAGCTGTTCGGCACCAAGCCCGAGCAATTCGCGTTCGCCGTGAACGCCGTGCAGGAGCGCGTGGGGGACAAGCTCACGCTCATCGACATCAACATGGCGTGCCCGGCGCGCAAGGTTATCACCAAGGGCGAGGGCTCCGCGCTCATGAAGGAGCCCGAGCTTGCCGCGTCGCTGGTGGAGGCATGCGTGCGTGAGGCGCGCGTGCCCGTTACGGTCAAGATCCGCCGCGGCTTTGCGGCGGGGGAGAACACGGCCGCCGAGTTCGCCGCGCGCATGGAGCAGGCCGGCGCCGCCGCCGTTGCCGTGCACGGCCGTACCGCCAACCAGCTGTATACCGGCGAGGCCGACTGGTCCACCATCGACGAGGTCGCCGCGCGAGTGAGCGTGCCCGTGATCGGCTCGGGCGACGTGTTCTCCGCGGAGGACGCCGCGCGGATGCTCACCGAGACGGCCGCCGACGCCGTGTTCATCGCCCGCGGTACGTACGGCAATCCCTGGGTGTTCGGCGACGCCCGCGCGCTCGCTCTCGATGGCGTGCCCGTGCCCGAGCGCGGCGCCCTCGAGCGCATCGAGGCCCTGCGCGAGCATCTCACGCTTCTGCACGAGACGCAGCCCTTCATGGCGCGCGGTCGCGCGTTCTCGAGCTGGTACCTCAAGGGCCTGCCGCATGCCGCCGCGTGGCGCGGCCGCTTGGTGCAGTGCACGACTTACGAGGAGTTTATGGCCCTGCTCGACGAGGCCGAGGCCGAGTTAGCGGTGGGGCCTGGCGCGGACGGCCGATGACGTCTGCTTGCCGGAGTTCTGGAGCCCGGTTTTTGATGCGGCGTTGCCCTGGTTTGCCTCGCGGGCCCGTATGTACGCCGCGGGAGCCGCAAGCCGCCGTTTCGTGCGGGGCGCGTTTCTTCGGATATCTGGCATAGTTCGAAACTAATTACCAAAAGTCGACGATTTTTTTCCGAATCCTGGGGAAATGCAAAATAAACTTCGGGTTTTGGTAACTAGGGTTGAGTATCCGCAATCGGTACCTTGGATTTGGGGGTCGCTATTCGTGAAGCCGCGCGCTCTGTACCTGCATATTCCGTTTTGCAAGGCAAAATGCCTGTACTGCGATTTTGACTCGCGCGCCTTGGGCGGTTGTGAGCTCGACGCCGCGATGGACCGCTGCTGCACCGCCCTCACATCCCAGATCGACACATACGGTGCCGCGGGCGAGCTCGACGAGGTGGAGACGGTCTACATTGGCGGGGGAACGCCGAGCCTCTTGGGCGCGCGCCTTGTTTCGCTGGTTGAGCGCGTGCGTGGGTATTGCAATCCCACCGAGTTTACTTGCGAGGCTAATCCCGAGTCGTTCACGCTTGAGCTCGCGCAGGCCCTGCGCGAGGCCGGTGTCACGCGTATCTCCCTCGGCGTTCAGACGCTCGATGCGGCCGAGCTTAAGGCCATCGGTCGTATTCATTCCGCTGAGCAGGCCATGCTTGCCATTGCCCAGGCCAAGGCAGTTGGCTTTTCCACCTCGTGCGATGTTATGTGCGGCTTGCCCGGGCAGACGCTCGAATCGTTCGGCCGTACGCTCGAGACCCTTATGACGCTACGGCCCGATCACATCTCGGTGTACCCCCTGCAGCTCGAGGAGGGCACGCCGCTTGCGCGTTTAGAGGAACAGGGTCGCATTGCGGTCCCCGATGAGGATTTCCAGGCCGTATGCATGGACCTTGCCGCCGAGAAGCTAGCGGGCGCGGGCTTTGAGCGATACGAGGTCGCGAGCTACGCCCTGCCTGGTCAGCGCTGCCGCCACAACATTGCGTATTGGACCGGTAAGCCCTATCTGGGTCTCGGCTGCTCCGCCGCCGGCATGTGTAATTTGGGGACGTACCCCTTTTACACATCGGGTGCGGACCCCGCGTGTGCCCGGCACGAGGGGCGAGTGCGTTACCGTCAGCTCGACGACGAGGGTGCGCAGTTCGATACCGAACACCTCACGC
The DNA here is from genome assembly GCA_900551665.1 of uncultured Collinsella sp. GTDB lineage: Bacteria > Actinomycetota > Coriobacteriia > Coriobacteriales > Coriobacteriaceae > Collinsella. The sequence goes on from URWW01000045.1 coordinate 4,102, forward strand.
TGCGTGAGGCTATGGCCGAGGACCTGATGCTCGCCTGCCGCATGACCGATGGCATTCCGCTCGAGCTGCTTACACGGGCCATCTCGTGTATTCCGGAGGCGGACCTGCGGGCGGCTTGCGAGGGCGCCATTTCCTCCGGCCTCGCGACGTGGGACGAGGACGCGCTCAAGCCCACCCACCTCGGCTGGCTCGATGGCAACGAGTTGTTCGGCCTATTCTGGGGCCTCGCCGAGTAGCCGCATCGGCATATTTCTCGCGGACCCCTTGCGCGCTGCCGCTGGTTGCGCCATGCTGTGCAAAACCGTTTGAGAGGAGGGCGCCATGCCCGGTAAACGCGAAGATGTGATTAGCTGGGACGAGTTCTTCATGCGCGCCGCCGTTGCGGCATCCCTGCGCAGCAAGGACCCCAACACGCAGGTGGGCGCTTGCATTGCCGATACGAACAACCGCATCCTCTCGGTGGGGTACAACGGCACGCCGTCAGCGCTGAACGACGATGATTTCCCCTGGGGTACCGCGGACGACCCGCTGCATGACAAGCACAACTACGTGATCCATGCCGAGGCCAACGCGATCCTCAACTACCGCGGTTCCCTCAAGGACATGGCGGGTGCGACGGTTTACGTCACCCTGTTCCCGTGTCATGAGTGCGCCAAGACCCTCGTGCAGGCGGGCATCGGCGAGGTCGTGTACCTGGACGACAAGTACTGCGGCACCGAGGACAACCTCATTTCCAAGAACATCCTCGATCGCTGCGGCATCGCGTACCGCCAGGTCCAGCTCGAGGACTAATGAATCAATTGGGGACAGGTACAAATTGATCCGTCGCGTGCTCGCGCGTGTAAAAGGGGACGGGTGCAAATTGCACATTGTGCGGTTTGCACCCGTCCCCATTTACACATTGGGGGCATTTGGTGCCCGATGGCACTCCGTGGGCGTGCTGGGTGTTCATCGGGATATAATGTCTCCCACTGAATACAGCCGTAGCAGGGAGTTTTTTGCCATATGGCAGGAATGAACGATAAAGACTACTACGCCATCCTCGGCGTGGATAAGGACGCCTCGGCCAAGGACATCCAGAAGGCGTTCCAGCAGAAGGCCCGCAAGCTGCATCCCGATGTGAACAAGGAACCGGATGCCGAGGAGCGCTTCAAGGAGGTCTCCGAGGCCTACGCCGTCCTCTCCGACGAGCAGAAGCGCGCCCGGTACGACGCCATGCGTTCGGGCATCCCGTTTGCCGCGGCAGGTGGCCCCGCACCCACCTCGGGTGGGTACTCCGGCGGCTACACCGGCTTTGGGGGCTTTGGCTTCCCGTTCGGCGGCATGGGAGGCTTTTCCACGCAGCGCCGCCGCGGCGCCTCCGCATACAACCCTTCGATCGGTGCGGACGTGGTCGTCGAGGTCAAGCTCTCCCGCGAGCAGGCGCGCGACGGCGCACGCGTCGCGGTCAAGTACCCGCGCTACGAATCCTGCGATAACTGCCATGGTTCCGGCTCGGTGGCCTCCGAGCACCATCGCGCTTGCCCCACGTGCGGCGGCACCGGCTCCATCGCCGTCGACCTGGGCATGTTCGGCATGGGCCAGGCCCGCATGGTGTGCCCGGAATGCGGCGGCTCCGGCAAGGTCGTCGCCGACCCGTGCCCGGTGTGCGGCGGCGAGGGACGCACGCGCGTCCAGGCCGAGGCAGTGGTCGAGTTCCCCGCCGGCACGCACGACGGCGACCTGGTCCGCATGAAGGGCCGCGGCAACGCCGGTACCAACGGCGGCGAGACGGGCGACCTGGTCGGCCGTGCCCACGTGAGCGCCGAGCGCCTCGAGGGTCGCGCCCGCTCGGGTTTCTACACGCTCGGTCTGGTAACGCCCTTCCTGGTGCTCTCCTCGTTCTCGGGGACGTTCTCCATGTTCTTGCTGCTGTGCGCGATCCCGCTCGTCATGGGCCTGGTCATGGTCCTCTCCGACGACGTGTTCCATCGCAGTGGACTGTGGTGGAAGCGTGGCCTGCAGGTGTTTGCCAGCGGCGTTTCGAACGGCCTGCTCTTCGCCCTGATCTCCGTGTGGTTCTCCAGCTGCACGCAGGCCATGTTCTTGGGGCCGTATCGGTATATGTAGCGTGTGCTCGATGCACCCGAGCCATTTTGGGCGTGTGAGGCTGCCGCGCTTTGGGTAGAACGAAAAGCGTCGGTGCGCTGCCCGGGGCCTGATGCGGTCCTGGAGGTTGCACCGGCATCGCCGCATCCGTCGGGGGTGCGGCGCGACCGGCAGGGCGTTCCTTGTCCCGCGCGGCCGCATGAGTTAAGGAAAACCTTGGGGGAGGGTCCACACAGTGGCGGACAAGAGGGATTACTACGAGGTGCTCGGCGTCGATCGCGATGCCACGCCCGATCAGATCAAGCGCGCGTTCAGAAAGAAGGCGGTCAAGCTTCATCCCGACCATAACGATGCGCCCGATGCGAACGAGCAGTTCGCCGAGCTGAACGAGGCCTACTCGGTCCTGTCCGACGAGCAGAAGCGCTCCATGTACGACCGCTACGGAACCGTCGACGGCATGCCCGGCGGATCCGGTTTTGTCGATTTCTCCGACATCTTCGGCGGCATGGGCGTCGACGACATCTTCTCCTCGATCTTTGGCGGCTCCGGCGGTGGCACGCGCGATCGCGCCCGCGACCGGGCCCGTCGCCGCGCCGGCCGCGATATGGCCATCTCGCTCTCCATCACCCTCGAGGAGGCGGCCCAGGGCTGCAAGAAGACCATCACGTTCGACCGCCTCGGCCCTTGCGAGGACTGCGATGGCTCCGGCAGCGAGGATGGCGGCCAGGAGCAGCCGTGCCCGAACTGCAACGGCACGGGTTACGTGACCACGGTCCAGCAGTCCATCTTCGGTGCCATGCAGTCAAGTTCCCCGTGCCCTGATTGCAAGGGCGAGGGCACCGTTGTCGACAAGCCCTGCTCGCACTGCCACGGCGACGGCCGCGTCCGCACCCATGAGCGCTTGGACGTCGAGGTCCCGGCGGGCGTGGGCACCGGCCGCCAGCTGCGCCTGCGCGGCTACGGCGAGGCGGGCTTCCGCGGTGCCGGCGCCGGCGACCTCATCGTGACCATCCAGGTCGAGGCCGACGAGCGCTTTGAGCGCCATGGGGACGACCTGCTGAGTGAGGTCCACATCGGCATCGCCGAGGCCGCCCTCGGCTGCACGGTCGACGTCGAGGGCATCCTGCCCGATGAGCATTTCGAGCTCGAGGTCCCCGCGGGCACGCAGTACGGCGAGGCCCTCGTGGTGGACGGCTACGGCATGCCCCGCCTGGGCACCGGCAACCGCGGCAGGTTCGTCGCCCGCATCGTGGTCGACGTCCCCACCAAGCTCTCCGACGACGCCCGTGAGGCGCTCGAGCGCTTTGCCGAGGCCGCGGGTGAGAACACGTCCGGCTCCAAGAAGCACCGCACCATGGGCGACCGCATCCGCGACGCCATCGACGAGATCCTCGATTAGGACGGAATCCATATGACGCGTCCCTTCGCCTGCGTGGTCAACCTGGGTTGCCGGGTCAACCGCGTCGAATCCGACCGCATCACCTCCGACCTCGTGGGCGCCGGCTTTTCGCTGGTCGATCAGGACGAGGCCGACATCATCGTCATCAACACCTGCGCCGTCACGGGCGAGGCGGAGTCCAAGACGCGCAAGGCCGTGCGCCATGCGTTGGGGCTCCCGCGCGAGCCGATCGTGGTGGTGACGGGCTGCGTGGTCAACCTGCATCCCAACGAGCTCACCGACCTGTCGCCGAGGGTCATTGCCCAGCCATCCAAGATCGATGTCGCCCGGACCGCCGCCGACGCGGCGGGCCTGCCCGCGCGCACGGTCAACCTCGACGAGGGACACGATCTTGCCGACCTGCTCGGCCGCTCGCGCCTGGGCGTCAAGGTGCAGGACGGCTGCAACAACCGCTGCTCGTACTGCATCGTGTGGAAGGCGCGCGGACCTGAGCGTTCCGTGCCGGTTGCCTCCGTGCTCGAACAGGTGCGTCGCGCCGAGCGCGCGGGCATCCCAGAGGTCGTCCTCACCGGCGTGAACCTCGGTGCCTACGACGGCATCGATGCGTCCGACTCGCACGTCGAGATCGACGAGCTGCTTGACATCATTCTCGAGCAGACGGACATCCCTCAGGTGAGGCTGTCCTCGCTTGAGCCCATGGACGTCCACGACCGCCTCATAGATGCCATGGTCGCGGGTGGGGAGCGCGTCGCCCCGTTCCTGCACCTCCCGTTGCAGTCCGGCTGCACGGCCACGCTCGAGCGCATGAACCGCCCCTATACGGCCGAGCAATACGAGGCCATGGTCGACCGCATCCGCACCAAGCTCCCGAACGCTGCCATCTCCTGCGACATCATCGCCGGCTTCCCCGGCGAGACGGATGATGAGTTCGCCGAGAGCCGCGCCCTGTGCGAACGCGTGGGCTTTTCCCGCATGCACGTGTTCCGCTACAGCGCCCGCCCCGGTACTCCCGCCGCCACCGCTCCCAGCCAGGTGGCGCCCGAGGTCATGGCCTCCCGCTCGAGCGAGCTCCGCCATGTGGCCGAGAGCACCTCGCAGGCCGACGCGCGTGCGCGCATCGGCGCGTGCGAGACGGCAGTGCTCGAGTTTGGCAACCGCGGCACGCTCGGCAGCTTCCATCGCGTGATCGTGGACGATGCCGGCACCGACCGCACGGGCCAGCTCGTCCGCGTGAAGATCACGGGCATGGACGACCGCGGCCTGCTGCATGCGAGCATGGGGGAGAGCGACCTATGAGCACCGGGACCGCGCGTGTGCGCCTGAGCATCCCCGAGGGCGTCGACCCCGGTGCCGTTACCGGGGCGTCCGACGAGTTGCTCCGCGCGATTGAGGCGCTGAGCGATGCGGACGTCACGCTGCGCGGCGACACCGTCTCGATTGCGGGCGATCCCGCGGAGGTCGAGCTTCTCACGCGCGTGTTCCAACAGCTGTTCGCGGCCGCCCGCGAGGGCGATCGCCTCCGCGCCGACGACGTCGAGCGCCTCATCGGCGCCCTTCGCCGCGAAGATGCGCGCGCTTTGCGTTCGCACGACGACGTCCTGCTCACGTATCACGGCAAGGCCATTCGCGCCAAGACCCCCGGCCAGCGCCGCTACATCGAGGGCATCCGCAACAACACCGTGACGTTTTGCCTTGGGCCCGCGGGCACCGGCAAAACCTATCTGGCCATGGCCATGGCCGTATGCGCCCTGCAGCGCCGCGACATCGGCCGCATCGTACTTACGCGCCCGGCCGTGGAGGCCGGCGAGAACCTGGGCTTCTTACCCGGCACGCTCGAGGAAAAGGTGGACCCCTACGTCCGCCCGCTCTACGACGCGCTATTCGACATGATGGACGCCGAGCGCGTCCATGAGCTCGTCGAACGCGGGGTCATCGAGATCGCGCCGTTGGCCTACATGCGCGGCCGCACCCTGAACGACGCGTTCGTCATTCTGGACGAGGCGCAAAACACCACGCCCGAGCAGATGAAGATGTTCCTCACTCGTCTCGGCTTCAATTCCAAGTTCGTGATCACCGGCGACGCCACACAGCGCGACCTGCCCGGCAAACGCGGCGGCCTGACCGACGTGGCGAACATCCTCTCGGGTGTCGAGGACATCGCGTTCGTCGAACTCGAGCGTGCCGACGTGGTCCGCCACAGCCTGGTTGGTAAAATCGTGGAAGCCTACGAGGCCTTCGACGCCCAGCCCCATGGTCTCAATGGGGGACAGGTACTAATTGGTACGCCCGGTGCCGGTGGCAAGGCCGCGGTGAAGGCCCGTCACAAGGGAAAGGATGATGGACATGTCCGTGCTCATCAGTAACGACGCGAGCCTCGACACGCTGCTGTCCGAGGACGAGGTCTGCGCGATCGCGGCGCACGTGCTCGCCGCCGAGGGCGTGGAGCGCGATGTCGAGATCTCGCTCTCCTATGTGGACGAGGACGAGATGCACGAGCTCAACCGCCAGTGGCGCGACATCGACCGCACCACCGACGTGCTCTCGTTCGAGTGCGATTCCGCCTTTGACGAGGACATCCCGTTGGACGAGGTCCTCGAGCTGGGCGACATCATCCTCGCGCCCGAGGTCATCGCACACCAGGCGCCGGGCTTTGGGAACGACCCCGCCGATGAGTGCCGTCTTATGCTCGTCCACGGGCTGCTGCACCTGCTCGGCTACGACCATATCGAGGACGACGAGGCTGAGGAGATGGAGGCCCGCGAGGACGCGCTTCTGCGCGAGCTGGCCGTCCAGCGCGGCGACGACCCCTCCAAGGTGGAGGTCGGCCCCATTACCAACCACGCACACGACTAGGAGCTGCCATGATCCCGGGTTCCAATAAGGACCATCCGTCCTTCATCCGTTCGTTCGGCTACGCGATCGAGGGCTTTGTCACCGCGGTCAAGACCGAGCGCAACATCAAGGTCATGCTGGTTGCCGGCGTGTTGACGGTGATCATGGGCTTTGTGGCAAAGCTGCAGCTCATCAGCTGGGCGCTCATCGCCATCTGCATCGGACTGGTGATCTTTGCCGAGCTGTGCAATACCGCCATGGAGGCCATCGTCGACCTGGCCACGCAGGAGCTGCACCCGCTTGCCAAGCGCGCCAAGGA
>URWW01000046.1 GCA_900551665.1 uncultured Collinsella sp.
CTGGCCAACGAGCTCAACCCGGTTCTCGTGGGTTCCGCCTACAAGAACAAGGGCGTCCAGGAGTTGCTCGACGCCGTCGTCGACTACCTGCCTTCCCCGCTCGATGTTCCCGCCGTTGAGGGCACCAACCCCAAGACCGGCGCCGTCGAGACCCGCGAGGCTTCCGCTGACGAGCCCTTCGCCGCTCTGGCCTTCAAGATCGCTACCGACCCGTTCGTCGGTAAGCTCTCCTTCTTCCGCGTGTACTCCGGTCACGTGGACGCCGGTTCTTACGTGGTCAACGCCACCAACGGCAACCGTGAGCGCTTCGGCCGCATCCTCGAGATGAACGCCAACGACCGTGTCGACGTCGACGGCGCTTCCGCTGGCGACATTCTCGCCGCCGTTGGTCTCAAGAACACCACCACCGGTGACACCCTGTGCGAGGAGGGCAAGGAGATCATCCTCGAGCAGATCGAGTTCGCCAAGCCCGTTATCGACATTGCCATCGAGCCCAAGACCAAGGCCGAGCAGGACAAGATGTCCATCGCTCTGACCAAGCTCGCCGAGGAGGACCCGACCTTCCAGGTGTCCACCAACCACGAGACCGGCCAGACCATCATCGCCGGCATGGGTGAGCTCCACCTCGAGATCATCGTCGACCGTCTCCTCCGCGAGTTCAAGGTCGAGGCTAACGTCGGTAAGCCGCAGGTCGCCTACCGTGAGGCCCCGGGTCACGACGTCGAGAAGGCTGAGGGCAAGTTCGTCCGTCAGTCCGGTGGTCGCGGTCAGTACGGCCACGCCGTCATCAAGCTCGAGAAGATGGAAGAGGGCTTCGGCTACGAGTTCGTCAACGCCATCGTCGGCGGTGTCGTTCCCAAGGAGTACATCCCGTCCATCGATAAGGGCATCCAGGAGGCGCTCAACACCGGCGTAATCTCCGGTTACCCGGTCGTCGACGTCAAGGTCACCCTGTTCGACGGCTCCTACCACGAGGTCGACTCCTCCGAGGCTGCGTTCAAGATCGCCGGCTCCATGGCCATCAAGGATGCCCTGAAGAAGTCCGACCCGATCCTCCTCGAGCCCTGCATGGCCGTTGAGGTCGAGACCCCTGAGCAGTACATGGGCGACGTCATGGGCAACCTGTCCGGCCGTCGCGGCAAGATCGAGGGCATGGACGACCGCGCTGGCAGCAAGGTCATCCGCGCCAAGGTCCCGCTGGGCGAGATGTTCGGTTACGCTACCGACCTCCGTTCCCAGACCCAGGGCCGTGCTTCCTACACCATGCAGTTCGACTCTTACGAGCCGGCGCCCAAGTCCATCGTGGACGAGGTCATGGCCAAGAACGGCACCAACTAAGGTCTGTCGCCTGTACTTGTAAACACACCGCGAGGCCGCCCTCGCTATCCATTGTTGGAGGTTAAGTTGTCCAGCCAGAAGATCAGGATCCGCCTGAAGGGCTATGATCACGAGGTCGTGGATCAGTCCGCCAAGCTCATCGTCGACACCGCTCAGAAGACCGGTGCCCGCGTTTCCGGCCCCATTCCGCTGCCGACCGAGCGCAACCTGTACACCGTCATCCGTTCTCCTCACGTGAACAAGGACTCCCGTGAGCAGTTCGAGATGCGCACTCACAAGCGTCTGATCGACATCCTCGATCCCACGCCCGGCACCGTCGATTCCCTCATGCGTCTCGACCTGCCTGCCGGCGTCGACATCGAGATCAAGCTCTAAGTCTTGAGTCATCGCACGATTGCGTCTAAAAGCGTCTGCGACTTCGATTGCTAACGCTTGATTTTCGCGGCATGCAATGTAATGGCCGTCACTCGCAAGGGTGGCGGCCATTTTAACTAGCAAGCGTTTGGCGGTGCACCCACGCACGCTCAAAAACACGTGCGAACATAAAAACGTTCGCCAGAAGTGATGCTTCATGCGGTTTTACGGTTCATGGCCTCGCCTCTGGCGAACGTTTTGGAGTGATTTGGCGATACGGAAAGGGAGAAGAGGGTTCATGACCGATTGGATTATCGCACGTGCGAACGGTGATCGCGCTAAAGTCGGTGCTTTGGCTGGAATTGTCTGTATTGTGCTCAACATTATCCTGTGCGTGGCAAAAGCGCTGGTGGGCATTCTGTCTGGGTCGGTTTCCATTGTGGCCGACGCGCTCAACAACCTGAGCGATGCGAGTTCGAATATCGTGAGTGTCTTGGGTTTCAAGCTTGCCAGCAAGCCGGCCGACCCCGAGCATCCCTATGGACACGGGCGCTTTGAGTATCTCTCCGGCCTTGTGGTGGCAGTGCTCGTGCTCATGATCGGCGTTGAGCTGGCTAAATCATCGGTCGATAAGATCATGCATCCAAGTTCAGTTGAATTCTCTTTTGCGCTTGTTGCGGTTCTTGCCATGTCCATGCTGGTGAAGCTCTGGATGGCGCGTCTTAATAGGTCCCTCGGCGAGCGCATAAACTCCGAGACGTTGCTCGCTACGGCACAGGATTCCAAGAACGATGTGCTCGCAACGGGCGCAGTCCTTACGTGTGCTGTCATCTCGCGGGTGAGTGGCATTACCCTTGATGCCTGGGTCGGCCTGGCGGTTGGAATCTATATCGGGTGGAGCGGCATCGAGCTTATTCGCGATACGGTCAACCCGCTGCTAGGCCAGGCTCCCGACCCCGAGCTTGTCGCCCATATTCGATCCAAGATCATGGCATATCCCGGTGTTCTTGGCACTCATGACCTCATGGTGCATGATTACGGCCCGGGTCGGCAGTTTGCGAGCGCCCATGTGGAAATGGCCGCCGAGACCGATCCTATGGAGAGCCACGACACGCTGGATAATATCGAGCAGGCGTTTAAAGACGATGACGGCCTCATCGTCACGCTGCACTACGATCCGATCGTTACAAACGACCCGCATGTCGTTGATATGCGCAACAAGATCGATGCAATGGCGAAGAGCCTCGATGGCGAGGCGAGCATCCATGACCTTCGATGTGTTCCGGGACCGACGCATACCAACGTCATCTTCGATTGTTTGCATCCGGCTGAGTGCGCATTGAGCCCGTCTGAGTTCAAACATAAACTCGGCGATATGGTCATCGAAGCGTATCCCGATGCAGTGCCCAAGATCACGGTTGACGAAGACTACGTGAGCGCTGAGCAATAAGCGCGGGAGTTATGCGGATTGCCTTTGCCCGGTGACGTGTGCCGAGATGCTTGAAGCCCGATTGCCGACTGCTTGGATGCCGTTTGCCGAAGTCTCGCGCCGCGGGGCGAGTGTGCAACGTGTCTGTTCGGGGGTTTGCTACCATTACCGCCAACGCAGGCAAAATATCGAGACGAGGAGCTTACCATGGCGTACACCGTATACAACTTCCAGGATAATAACGACGTCAAGAAGATTGCCGAGAAGGGCCAGTTCTCGGTCGTCGAATGGCAGCGCGATCTTTCGGTTTCTCCTTGGAGCGCTCAAACCGCGTGGTTCAGCTCGGAGATGAACGTTCGCCGTCGTCAGCTCATCGCAAATCTTGATGGACGCACGGGTGTTACGCTGCAGGCTGGAGCCATGCAGTGGACGGTTGGCAGCGTTCAGTCAACAACGGGCGTAAAGGGCGCGGGCGACCTTATGGGAAAGATGTTCCGCGGAGCCGTCAGCCAGGATTCTATGATCAAGCCTGAATATACCGGCACGGGTATGCTCGTGTGTGAACCTACGTGGCAGCATCTGCTCCTCGTTGATCTCGCCGAGTGGGGCAACTCCGTCGTGCTTAATGACGGGCTGTTCCTCGCATGTGATAGCACCATTCAGGATTCGTTGCAGCGCCGTTCGAATATGTCTTCCGCCGTGGCGGGCAATGAGGGCCTGTTTAACTTGCGCCTCGACGGCTCGGGCGTGCTTGCGCTTGAGTCGCCTTGCCCGGTAGAGGAAGTCATCTGCATCGATCTGCACAATGACGAGCTCAAGATTGACGGCAACTACGCCTTGGTTTGGACGTCTGGACTTGAGTTCACCGTCGAGCGGTCGGGCAAGAGTCTGATTGGCTCTGCCGTGGGCGGTGAGGGCTTGGTGAACGTGTATCGCGGCACTGGGCGCATCATGATGGCGCCCATGCAGCCCGCGACGAATTACAACACCTATGCAGCTATTTCGACGGACTAGGACGCGCGACCGATCGAGTCCCGTGAACACCTGATGCGGCGAGGCCCTCTCGTAAGAGAGGGCCTCGCGTTTTGGGGCGCATTGGTTGAGGGGTTCTGAATGCTCATCTCGCAAAGATGAGTTGCGGGCTCATGCCGTCGGGCGGAAGGCACGTCGGTGGCTGTCTGCGTCAGCGTTTCGTATCGGAGTTATCGGCAAAGATGCTCGTCGATCCAGGAGATGATGTCGCTGGATTCATAAAGCGGCTTGCCATCGATAAACAGGCAAGGCACCTGCTGCTTGCCACCGACTTCAATCAGGGTGGCTGCGGCATCGCGATCTTGCGAGATGTCTATCAGGGGAATCGTCACGCCCTGGCGGTCCATAAAGTCGAGCACCCTGATGCAGAAGGGGCAGGTCGGACGAAAATACAGGGCGAGTTCATGATTGGCGTCCATGCGGTCTCCTTTCGTTGAAATACTACTACACGGGCAGTCTATACCCCAAAGCACGCGCCGTGAATGCGCGACGGCCCTATTGCCATGAAAGCAGTCGTCGATCTGTGAGGGCAATCGTTGATAAGGTTCCGGGATGAAGAGGGCATCGTGGCTAGTGCGGGGTTATCGCGCCCTTGCCGTTCGGGATGCGCCGTCCCGCCTTGCCGGAGATGTGTTTAAGGTCGATGGCCCAAACGGCGGTTGCGGCTGCCTGTTCGTCAATGGCGCGCTCGGGGAGTTGTTTCATGGGATGGTTCATGTCATTCCTTTCGATGTGCGGGACAAGACAGCGCCGCATGATGAGCACGTCACGCTTGCCTGCCGGATAAAGGACGTCAGTGGATTGCGTACGGACGGGCGAAAGGCCGCACTTCTCCATGACACGGTGCGATTGGGTATTCTCGAGGAAGTGGTCGGCGTAGATGGCCCGAGCGCCCAGGGAATCGCGAGCGTGGTCGATGAGGCGCTGAAGAGCCTCGGCGGCGAAGCCATGACCCCAATAGGGAACGCCGATCCAATAGCCGACGGAATACTCGTCGTCTGCCTCGAGATAATCGCAGGCATCGCCTGTTAAAAGACCGATTGCACCGATGAGCTCGCCGCTTTCGCGCAATGTGATGGCGTATTGCTCGGGCCCTCGCAGGACATTACGAAGGATGTCGAGGCTCTGTTCTTCGCTCGTGTGTGGCGGCCAGCCTGCAGCGGTTCCGACGCGCGGGTCGCGTGCGAGCTCAAAGAGAGCCGGGGCGTCGGCGTCTGCCCAGGGGCGCAGGACAAGGCGGTCGGAGAAGAGCTTCATGGATGCACCTTTCACGGTCGGTCTGGTGGGCGGAGTGTGGCTTTGAAAGCTGTCTACAAGCTTTTGCGGGCCACGATTGAAAACATGAGGGGGATGCGGGGGAGTCCCGCTGGCATGCGCCACGACTCGTCATCGGAGTGAAATTCGAGCATGGGCAGCGATTGCCACTCGGCAACCTCATCTTCTCGCAGCGCCACGATTGAGAGGCCGGCGGAGGTGAGCGCTTCGACGATCTCTTGGAAATCGTGCGACCAATTGTGATTCTTGGTGTGGGCGAGCCGCCTCTCCGAGCTTTCGTTATCCGGGTCGGTCACATACGTGACATCCATATCGTACGAGCTGATCGAACCCGATTTGTAGTCGGAGACGATATCGGTGCCGCTAAAGTCAAGCGCGGATAAAAGTGGGTGGTCGTCGCGGATCATGAAGATGCCGCCAGGGGTGAGAAGGCGCGCGATCGAGCGGGCCCATTCGTCGAGCTCAGGCAGCCAGGTGATGGTGCCCGCGCTCGTGACGATTGCATCGAATGTGCCAAGGTGCCCTGCAAGCTCTGGGACGTCGGCGGCGAAGCGAGCGTCACCTTCAACGTATGTGACGTCTACGCTGGCTTTGTCCGCGAGGCGTTGGGCATATTCAAGCGCGGTGGGGGAGAAATCGAGCCCCCAGACCTCGGCGGCTCCCAAACGCGGCCAGCAAAGCGTGTCTATGCCGATGTGGCATTGCAGATGCAAGAGTTTGAGGCCTTCAAGCGATGCGTTTGGCAGGAACGGGCGGACCGAATCGTAGTCACGCCTGGCAACGCCCGTAATGGCGTCGGGGTCGTGCACGAGCTCGCCCAGGTCGCCGTAGCCGCCGTTGGCGTGCACATCGGCGCGATCGTTCCAGCTGGCGAGGTTATCTAAAATCGCCTCCGCCGTGCCCTGAATGCCCGCAAGCGTATCGGAGCCGTGTCCAGATGTCATCGTAAACCTCCCTGTTCTTATGAGGCCGAGGCGTTCAGAAAATCGTGGTGATTTCAGTCCGCATCACTAGCGTCAAGAATAGATGATTGCGGGACATTTTCTGACGCTCGTGATGCGAACTCGTGGAAGCGTCCCGGCCGGGCGTTGTTGGGTGTTCAATCGTTGTTGGATTTCCATCCTCTTATGAGGGCGATCCGAAGGTCGTTTTGCGCTAGCTGGTAATCGCGAGTGGTGGGGAGCTCGAGATGCAAAAGCGCCGCCGACCGTGATGGCCGACGGCGCTTGAGCGTCAGTGAGCAGGCGAAGGGGCTGCGGGGCGTTTAGCCGAAGTAGGCCACACCGCTCTCGAACAAGGGCATGAACTTCTCGCCGGGGACGTTCTTGTACAGACCATCGCCGCGACGCTCCACGTGGCCCATCTTGCCGAACACGCGGCCGTCGGGGCTGGTGATGCCCTCGATGCACGCCACGGAGCCGTTGGGGTTCACGTCGAGGTCCATGGAGGGCATGCCCGCCACGTCGACGTACTGCGTGGCGATCTGGCCACCGGCACGGAGCTGGTCCAGGACCTCGTCGTTCGCCACGAAACGGCCCTCGCCATGGGAGATGGCCACGGTGTAGAGCTCATCGGGGTCGCACTGGGACAGCCACGGCGAAAGGTCGCTGCAGATGCGGGTGCGAACCAGACGGCTCTGGTGACGGCCGATCTCGTTGAAGGTCAGCGTCGGGGCCTCAGGCGTGGCGTCCACGATATCGCCGTAGGGCACGAGGCCCAGCTTGACGAGTGCCTGGAAGCCGTTGCAGATGCCGAGCATCAGGCCATCGCGGGACTGCAGCAGGTCGCGAACGGCCTCGGTGACCTCGGGGGCGCGGAAGAACGCGGTGATGAACTTGGCGGAGCCGTCGGGCTCGTCGCCACCGGAGAAGCCGCCCGGGATCATGACGATCTGGGACTCGCGGATGCGACGCGCAAGCTCGCGGGTGGACTCGGCGACGTTCTCGGGCGTGAGGTTGTTGATCACAAAGACATCGGCCTCGGCGCCGGCGGCGCGGAAGGCGCGCGCGGAGTCGAACTCACAGTTGTTGCCCGGGAAGACCGGGATGATCACGCGGGGCTTGGCAATCTTGAGGCCGCCGTAGGTCGCGCGGATGCGACCCTCCTCCTCGCAGCGGTAGCGCTCCTCGGGGATGAGCTCCTCGGGGGCATCGACATCGTCAGCGGCGCTGCGGTAGGGGAACACGCCCTCGAGCGCGCTCTCCCAGGCCTCCTGCAGTTCGGCCAGATCAAGCGTCTCGCCGTAGGCGGTGAACTCATAGGGCTCGCAGGTCACGCCGAGCTCGACCACGCACACGCCGTCGGCCTCGGGCAGGGCAGCGCCCTCGTCGAGCTCAACGACGAAGCAACCGTAGGAGTGGTCGAACAGGTCGCGAGCGTCGGCCTCGTAGTAGGCCTCGGACACCTCGAAGCCCAAGCGGTTGCCCAGGCAGGCCTTGAACAGGATCTCGGCCAGGCCGCCAAAGCCCGCGGTGGACACGGAGAGCGCCTTGCCCTCGCGCACGAGGCTCTCGACGGTGCGGAAGGCCGTGAGCAGGGAAGCGGGCTCGGGCAGGAGGTCGTCGACCTGATAGGTGGGCTGGATCAGCGCGACGCGGTGGCCGGCGCCCTTGAACTCGGGCGACACCACGTTGGCGAGCTTGTCCACGGCCACGGCGAAGGAGACGAGCGTCGGCGGGACGTCGAGGTCCTCGAAGGAGCCGGACATGGAGTCCTTGCCGCCGATGGCGCCGGCGCCGAGCTCGACCTGGGCCATGAGGGCGCCCAGCACGGCGGCCATGGGCTTGCCCCAGCGCTCGGGCACGTCGCGCAGACGCTCGAAGTACTCCTGGAAGGACAGGTAGACCTTCTCATGGTCGAAGCCGGTGGCCACGAGGCGGGAGATGCTCTCGACGACGGAGAGGTAGGCGCCGCGGTACTGGTCGGCGTCCATGATGTAGGGGTTGAAGCCCCAGGCCATGCCGGAGACCGTGGTGGTCTCGCCGTCGACCGGGAACTTGGCGACCATGGCCTGGTTCGGGGTGAGCTGGCGCTCGCCGCCGAAGGGCATGAGCACGGTCGCGGCGCCGATGGTGGAGTCGAAACGCTCGGACAGGCCCTTGTTGGAGCACACGTTGAGGTCGCTCACGAGCTCAACCATGGCGTCGTGGAAAGACTCGCAGGTCTCGGCACCCGGCACCATGGGGACAGTGCTCTCGTAGATGCCGTCGAGCGTGCCGAACTCCTCGAGCGCGGCCTCGGCCAGCTCGCTCTCGGGGTCGATGGGGGCGATGCCCTGGGCAACGACGTGGACGTCCTGGTACTTGGGCGCGCCGTTGGAGTTGAGGAAGTCGCGGGAGAGGTCGACGATCGCGTCGCCCTGCCAGGCCATGCGGACGCGGGGCTCGCAGGTGACCTCGGCGATCACGGTCGCTTCGAGGTTCTCCTCAGCGGCGTAGCCCATGAACTCCTCGACGTCGGCCTCGGCCACGGCCACGGCCATGCGCTCCTGGGACTCGGAGATCGCGAGCTCGGTGCCATCCAAGCCGTCGTACTTCTTGGTGACCATGTCGAGGTCGATGTAGAGGCCGTCGGCCAGCTCGCCCACGGCGACGGACACGCCACCCGCGCCGAAGTCGTTGCAGCGCTTGATCAGGCGGCAGGCGTCGCCGCGGCGGAACAGGCGCTGCAGCTTGCGCTCCATGGGAGCGTTGCCCTTCTGGACCTCGGCGCCGTCCTTCTCGATGGACTCGACGTTGTGGGCCTTGGAGGAGCCGGTGGCGCCGCCGATGCCGTCACGGCCGGTGCGGCCGCCCAGCAGGATGATCACATCGCCGGGCTGGG
>URWW01000047.1 GCA_900551665.1 uncultured Collinsella sp.
CGGCTTCATCTACATGGACGGCAAGGAGATCGTCAACGCGGCGGAGGCGTACTACGCGCCCCCGTCCCAGCGGAACCTGAACCTGGTGTTCCAGTCCTACGCGCTGTGGCCCCACATGACTGTCTTTGAGAACGTGTCCTTCGGCCTGAAGATCAAGAAGATCCCCTCCGCGGAGATCGAAAAAATGGTTGCCAGCGCCCTGGAACGGATGCAGATCGGCGGCGAGAAGCTGCCGCATGATCTGCATGAGGCACATGCCCGGCTGAGCGAACGCGAACGGCGGCTTATGAACCGCGAGAAAAACGAGAAGTTCCGCACGCGGCGTCATCTGCTGGCGTGGATGCGGTGGAAGTACAAGGGTATGTTTATCCGCCCGGTGGACAGCGCAGAGGAAATCGTGCGCGAGGGCGAGGAACAGCTCGCCGAGCAAAAGGAGGCGGAGAACTCCCTCAAGGAGGAGGTTACTTCCGACGAGATTGCCGAGGTCGTGAGCTCGTGGACCGGCGTGCCGGTTGCCAAGATGATGCAGGGCGAACTTGAGAAGCTGTCGCGCCTCGAGGATCAGCTGCACGAGCGCGTCATCGGCCAGGACGAGGCCGTGCGCGCAGTGGCCGCCGCCGTTCGCCGCAGCCGCGCAGGCCTGTCCGACCCCGATCGCCCCATCGGCAGCTTCTTCTTCCTTGGCCCCACCGGCGTGGGCAAGACCGAACTGGCCAAGGCGCTTGCCGAGTGCCTGTTCGACGACGAGCGCGCGCTCGTGCGCATCGACATGTCCGAGTACATGGAGAAGTTCAGCGTCCAGCGCCTCATCGGCGCGCCTCCCGGATACGTGGGGTACGACGAGGGCGGTCAACTCACCGAGGCGGTTCGCCGCAGGCCCTACTCCGTCATCCTGCTGGATGAGATGGAGAAGGCACACCCGGACGTGTTCAACGTGCTGTTGCAGGTGCTCGATGACGGTCGCCTCACCGACGGCCAGGGCCGCCAGGTGAGTTTCAAGAACACGATCATCATCATGACGAGCAACGTTGGTTCGAATGCGATCGCCGAGTACGCGGGCCGCGACGAGGCCGAGATGCGCCGTCTGGTGGACGAGGCCATGAGCCATACGTTCAGGCCCGAGTTCCTGAACCGCATCGACGACATCGTGGTGTTCCACCCGCTCGGCATGGTCCAGATCGAGAAGATCGTCGACATCCAGCTCGCCGACGTGCGTGCGCGTCTGGCCAAGGAGCGCATGACGCTTACGATCGAGCCGCGCGCCAAGCGGGCTCTCGCCGAGGGCGGCTTGGACCCGGTGTTCGGTGCTCGCCCGCTCAAGCGCCTTATTCAGCGCGAGGTGGTCGACGCGATCGCGTGTGCCATCATCGACGGTCGCGTGCGCGAGGGCGACGAGGTGAAGATTGACGTCGACGGGGACGGCTCGTTCGTCGTCGCATAAGAAATGCCGCATTGACGATGGGCGCCGGTTGCGTGCTGCAGCCGGCGCCCGTTTTTGGCTGGCTTGATGCGCGACTGCGGGTATGGAAGCAGCTGCAGCCGCTATCGTATATCCTGCTGATACAGAGAACTGAAAGGGTGCCGGCCCACGTGCGCTCGCACGGAGGGTCGGCCTTTGTGAGGGGAGGGCTCATGACCGAGCCGCAGAGGACGGGCGAGGAGGCTCGCGTTCCGGAGTACGACGATCCGTGCATCCGCGCGGAGAATGAGGACGACGACGGGTACGATCCGTATTCCGATCGCCGACCCGACCCCGAGCCCCTGTTCGAGCGCGACCCGTGGGCGTAGCGGCCGCATGATGGGATCGGCAGAAAACTTCGAGGGTGCTCGCGGAGCGTTTTCGCAAACTGCGCGGGCGGCCGATGCGCGGCCGGTCGTTGGACGCTTCGCCCCGTCGCCGACGGGACGCATGCACTTGGGGAACGTCGCGGCTTCGCTTTTGGCATGGCTTTCGGTCCGCAGCCAGGGTGGCAAGCTCGTGCTGCGTATCGAGGATCTGGACGACCGTGCCCGCAGCGGTCCGTGGGCCGAGTTGCTCATGGACGATCTGCGCTGGTTGGGGCTCGAGTGGGATGAGGGTCCGTATTACCAGACCGAGCGGCTTGACCTCTATGAAGATGCGTTGCGTCGGCTCGACTCGCTTGGGCTGGTATACCCCTGTTTTTGCACGCGGGCCGAGCTCCATGCCGCGAGTGCCCCTCATGCCAGTGACGGCACGCCCGTGTATGCGGGGACGTGTCGGAATCTGACGCCTGGGCAGGTGGCGGAGCGCTCGGCTGTTCGGCCGCCCGCGATGCGCCTGAGGGTGCCTACGGCGGATGGCTCGGACGCGCTCGCCATGGCACCTCGCATGCCTGTAGCCTCGCCGTCGCGTACGGTGAGGTTCACCGACCGCACGTATGGCGTGCATGTCGAGGACCTTGCACGTGAGTGCGGAGATTTTCTCGTGCGGCGCAGCGACGGCGTCTTTGCCTACCAACTCGCCGTCGTCGTGGACGATGCCGCGATGGGTGTCACGGAGGTTGTGCGAGGCTGCGATTTATTGGGGTCGACGGCGCGTCAGCTGTATCTGCAGGACATGCTCGGCTATGGGCATCCCGAGTATGCACACGTTCCGCTGCTGGTGGCGCCGGACGGACGGCGCCTGTCCAAGCGCGATCGCGATCTCGATATGGGGGAGCTGCGCCGCCGCTTCGGCACATCTGGGAAGCTTTTGGGGCGCCTCGCGCATGCACTGGGCCTAAAGCCCGACGCCGCGCCCTGTTCCGCAGCGCACCTGGTCGAGGGATTCAGCTGGGACCAAGTGCGAGCGCACCGCGATAACTTCGTGGTGGCGCCCGGTTTCTTGGGCTAGTTTTGAATTGTTGCTTCCGTGCCCTGGTCAAGCCCGCGGAAGTGCGTTATTATCGTCTAGCTGTTCCGGAGAGCTGACCGAGAGGCCGAAGGTGCTCGCCTGCTAAGCGAGTAAGGGCCGCAAAGCCCTTCTGGGGTTCGAATCCCCAGCTCTCCGCCAGTCGAAATTAAGAAGCGAGCCCAGGAGGCTCGCTTTTTTGTTGTCGCCCCGTGGATTCGAACTCCGTTAGGGGCGCGGAGCTGAGGAAACGGCGGAGCCGTTTTCCAGCGAAGCCCGCAAGCGCCGCAGGCGTGCAGCGGGAGGAGGGCGGCGCTAGCCGCCCGGCGAATCCCCAGCTCTCCGCCAGTTGAAATGATGCGCCCCCTGAGTTATTGCAGCTCAGGGGGCGTTTTCTGTTTACTGTCTTTTACGGGCTGGTCCTGAGGAAATGGCAATCTTGGGCAAGAATGACAGCTTGTCGGCGATTGCGCCGCGCATGAAAAGGCCTCCGGAGAGGGGCTCGAGATATGTTGCAGTGAAACTTGGGCTTTGTGAGTATCAGCTCCATGACTTGAATCAAATCCGCAGGTAATTGCGGTGGTTGATTTCACGTCTACTCGGATGTTCCCTCATCCACTGCAACATTTCTCGCAGTCCGCCGGCGACCGCCGAAAAACGCGCACCGCTACAGCGGTAGCGCGGTCATCTGCGTGTACACGCGTGCCTGATACTCGCGGTCCAGGTCGTACAGGCCCTTGGGATCGCTGCCAAACAGCTTCATCTTGGTCACCATGTCGCGGGCGTTGGCCTCCTCTTCGCCCTGCTCCTTCACGAAGTAGTCGAGCATGCGCAGGGCGCGGATGTCATGCGCCTCGTGCGCGATTTCGTAGCAGCGGTGGATGAGGCTCGTGATGTACTCCTCGTGCGCGAGGCCCGCCTCGAGCGGCGCAAGGTCGTTTTCAAAGCGCATGTTGGGCTGATCGATGGCGAGCATGGTGGGCTTATAGTCGTTATCCAGCAGGTAGCGGCGCATGGCCATCGCGTGGTCGACTTCCTCTTTCACCTGGATCTCGTACCAGTTGGCAAAACCTTTGAGACCCCGCTCCTCGTAGTAATCGGCAAAGGTGAGGTACAGGTATGCCGAGTACAGCTCCTTGTTGATCTGCTCTTCGAGTGCCTTGGCGACGCTTTCGTTCATGGCCATGTGCGATCCCTTCTCCGCGGTTATGGGTGCTGATGACCAGTATAAGTCTGCGCACGGACTCGTTTGCCGAATCGCCGCTTGCGAAACGCTTGGGCCCTCGGTGCATGCATGCGGGTACAATGTGCGCATGTTCGACTCGGAGAAAGGCGGCTTGCATGCCCACCTCCCTTTCACGCCCTCGCCCTCTCGTCCGCGCCGCGCTGCGTGCGCTATCGCTGCCCGCGCTGATCGCCCTTGTCGCCCTAGCTGCGACGTTTGCATTTCCCCATGCCGCCCACGCCGACACCTACGCCTTGCCGAGCGTGCATGTTCAGGCGCAGGTCATGGAGAACGGCGACCTGTTCGTGACCGAGGCCCGCACCTTCAAGTTCGATGACTCGGTCAACGGCGTCTACTGGGACATCCCCCTCGCCCAAAATGAGCAGGGAGCTCCGTCGTCGATCACGGTCCTCTCCGTGCACGAGCTCGACGACGCCCCCGAGAACGAGGCCGAGGCTCGCCGTGCGGCGCAGCCCATGCGCGAGGTCCCGTCGGCGAACGCCGGCGATAGCGATGCGTACACGGTGGAGAGCCAGGGCGACTCGCTTCGTCTCAAGGTATTCCTGCCGCGCGAGGACGGCGACGAGACGACCGTGTGGGTCAGCTACATGATCGAGGGCGCCGTCATGGCATGGCCCGATACCGCCGAGCTCTACTGGCAGTTCATTGGGTCCGAATGGGAGGAAGACGCCGAGAACGTCTATCTCGACGTGACGTTTGCCGGTGCGGCCCAGGGTACACCCGCTGCCACGGGCGCCGCCGATGCGAACCTGCGCGCCTGGGGCCACGGCCCGCTCGACGGCGAGGTTTCCCTCGACGTGGCCGACCCCGCCGACCCGCATGTGACGCTCACGGCGCCCACCGTGCACGCCGGCCAATTCGCCGAGGCCCGCATCGCGTTTCCCGCCGACTGGGTGCCCGGCCTGGCACCCTCCGGCGACCCCCGTCTCGACGGTATCCTTTCCGAGG
Organism: uncultured Collinsella sp.; assembly: GCA_900551665.1. Lineage (GTDB taxonomy): Bacteria > Actinomycetota > Coriobacteriia > Coriobacteriales > Coriobacteriaceae > Collinsella. The sequence goes on from URWW01000047.1 coordinate 5,046, forward strand.
AGACCCGGTGGGCGGAGGAGGCCAACGCGCAGCGCGAGGGTGCTCGTCAGGTCGCCTTTGCAGGTACGGCCACATTGACCATCGCGCCCGCGATTCTCCTCGGCGTCGTCATCTACCTGCGCAAGACCAAGTACGCGAGCCCCAAGCCCGTTTTCGGGGAGACGTACTTCCGCGATCTTCCGTCGAACGACCACCCGGCGGTCCTCTCGGCCCTGGTGCACGACGGGTCGGTGCAGGATTGCGCGTTCATCGCCACGCTCATGAAGTTCACGGACGATCGCGTGATCAAGATCAAGCACGAGACGCGCACCGAGGACAGGTTCCTCGGCTTGGGCGAGAAGAAGGTCGAGGAGTACTCGATCGAGCTTGTGGCGCGCGAGTGCATCACCGATCCTATCGACCTGGCTGCGATCGATCTGTACTTCGGGCCCGGTGCCGAAAACGGCGACGAGGTGCGGTTCGGCGCTTTTCAAAACCAGGAGAGCGTGGGCGAGTACATGCAGTCCTTCAAGGACCAGGTTCTGGCGGAACTCGAGCGCCGTAATCTCACCAACCTCGCGCCCGACACCTTCAGGTATGCCCCGGCAGCCCTTGCCGCCCTTTTCGTGTTCGGGTGCATAGCCTTTGCGATCTTCACCGATGGCGTCAATTTGCCGCTCATCATCCTTGGCGGCGCTCTCGCCATCGCCGCAGCGGTCATCGCCGAGCGCACGAAAGTCCATTCGCCCGAGGCCGTCGAGCTGCTCAATCGCTGTCAGGCGCTCGAGCGCTGGCTCGAGGATTTCACCAATCTGGACGAGGCGGTTCCCGATGACCTCATCCTGTGGAACAAGATGCTCGTTCTGGCCGTCGCCTTCGGTGTGAGCGATGAGGTCCTGCGCCAGCTGGCGGACGCCGTGCCGGTCGACCTGCGCGAGGACGAGAACGGAATGTACTACTACCCGAGCTACTGGTGGTATTACTCGCACGGCAGCTTGCACTCGCCGATGAGCGAGATGCACGATGCGTACCAGGCCACGGTCGCGGAGCTTGCCTCGAGTTCCGATAGCTCCGCCGGTGGATTTGGCGGAGGCTTCTCCGGTGGTGGAGGCGGCGGTGTCGGCGGAGGCGGTGGCGGCACGTTCTAGCCGCCCGTTCGGTCCTGCTTACGCGCTCAGGTCGAGCCCGTAGACGTACATCTCCTTGGGGAGGAGCCGGCGCTCGTCGCGCGTGCTGCGGTACGTCCCGGCGCGCTTGAACCCGTGGTGCTCGTAGAACTGCCAGGTGCAGTCGGTGTCGGTGTAGAGGAAGGCGCGGTTGGCGCCGAGTTCGGTGAGGTAGGTCGTTGCGGCGTCCACCAACACGCTGCCAATGCCCATGCCGCGTGCGGAGCTGCTCACGGCGAGCAGGGTGATCTCGGTCGAACCGGCGTAGCCGCTTTTGGCGAGCAGGGAGTCGTTCTTGGACTCGGTCAGCTGGACGCCATGCCAGTACGCGGCCGCTGCCTCGGGCTCGAGCTCGCGCATGCGGCGGAAGTAGTCCTTGGAGATGGTGAACCAGCGCTTGTTCGAGCGTGGGCGCGAAGAGTCGGGGCAGGCGAGCACGATGCCACACGGCTTGTCATCGACAAGCGCGACCTGGGAGAACGTGGAAATAGAAAGCGAATAGGAGAGGTCGTTGCACGCCTCGAGAAAGCCGTATTCGGGCGAGGGGCCCTCGTTGTGCCAAGTCTGTTGCAAGATGGCGGCGAGCTCCTCGAAATCGTCCTCTTCGAACGGTCGATACGTGACGCGCGAGACCATGGAACCTCCTGTCATACCTTCCCTGTTTGTACCACCAGCACGTGGGGCGTGTGTGACGTCCGCGTGGAGTCGCGCCGCACCCTCAGATTCTCCGCGCAAAGGCCATGTTTTCTCGGCAAGTAATCCAAAAGGGCCCCTGGCGAGCCGCGCGCGCCCCGCCGCCTGCGGTACAGTAGAGGCGTATGTAACGGGGGGTCGCCGGATGAGGCGGCCCCACCTGTGCGAAGGAGGGTCCATGGCTTCCCAGGGGAAGGTTTCCCGCGCGTTGATCTCGGTGACGGACAAGACCGGCGTGGTCGAGTTCGCCCGTGCGCTCAAGGAGGAGTTCGGTGTCGAGATCATCTCGACCGGCGGTACGGCAAAGGCTCTGGTCGACGGTGGCGTTCCCGTGACGCCCATCGAGGAGTACACCGGGTTCCCCGAGATGATGGACGGCCGCGTCAAGACGCTGCACCCCAAGGTCCACGGTGGCCTGCTGGCCCGTCGCGATTCCGAGCAGCACATGGCCGAGGCTGCCGAGCACGGCATCGGCATGATCGACATGGTGGTCGTGAATCTCTATGAGTTCGAGAAGACCGTCGCCAACCCCGACGTCACCTTCGCGGACGCCATCGAGCACATCGACATCGGCGGCCCGTCCATGCTGCGCTCCGCCGCCAAGAACGCCGACGCCGTGACCGTGGTCTCCGACCCGGCCGATTACGAGACGGTCCTCGCCGAGATGCGCGCCAACGATGGCGCCACCACGCTCGAGACCCGTCGTCGTCTCCAGGTGAAGGTCTACACCACCACGGCCGCCTATGACGGCGCCATCTCCACCTGGCTTGCCGCCCAGGCCGAGTCCGGCTGCGCCGACGCGGTCCTCACCGCCGACGGCGAGTTCGCCGCTCCCGCCGCGATGTCCGTCAAGCTCGAGAAGGCCCAGGACCTGCGCTACGGCGAGAATCCGCATCAGGCCGCCGCAGTCTACCGCTTCGACGCTGCCAACGCCCCGCTCTTCTCCTCGGAGGCCCCGCTCGTGGGCGCCGAGCAGCTCCAGGGCAAGCCGCTGTCCTACAACAACTTCCTCGACGCCGAGGCCGCCTGGAACGCCGTGCGTGAGCTCGACGAGCCCGGCGTGGTGATTCTCAAGCACCAGAACCCCTGCGGTTCCGCCGTCGCCGCCGACGTGACCGAGGCCTACGACCGCGCCTTCGCCTGCGATCCCAAGAGCGCCTTCGGCGGCATCGTCGCCGTCAACCGCGAGGTTCCGCTGTCGCTCGTCGAGCACTTTGCCGACCGTGACAAGCTCTTCGTCGAGGTCCTCATCGCCCCGAGCTTCACGCCCGAGGCCCTCGAGCGCCTCTCCAAGCGCGCCAACCTGCGCGTGCTGGCCACCGGCGGCGCCGCGGGCCACGCCAAGCTCGAGATGCGCACCGTTGACGGCGGCATGCTCGTCCAGCGCGTCGACACGGTCGAGGAGGACCCCGCGACCTTCACGTTCCCCACGGAGCGCAAGCCCACGGACGCCGAGATGCGCGACCTCATGTTCGCCTGGAAGGTCTGCAAGACCGTCAAGTCCAACGCCATCCTCATCGCCAAGAACGAGATGGGCATCGGCATGGGCCCCGGTCAGCCCAACCGCGTCGATTCCGCGCTGCTGGCCTGCCAGCGCGCCGATGAGGTCTGCGAGCGTCTTGGCCAGGAGGCCGGCGGTTACGCCTGCGCTTCCGACGCGTTCTTCCCGTTCCGCGACAACGTGGACACCCTGGCTGCCCATGGCGTGACCGCCATCATCCAGCCCGGCGGTTCCGTGCGCGACGAGGAGTCCATCGACGCCTGCAACGAGCACGGCATCGCAATGGTCTTCACCGGCACGCGTCACTTCCGCCACTAAGGCGACAAAACAGCGTTTGCCAAGCGCCGGGATGTGTAATGAGGGACGGGTGCGAATTACACATCCCGGTGCATTTGAGCGCATCGGGCCGCTACGTGCGGCCCGATGTGTAATTCGCACCCGTCCCTCATTACACATGGCAGGAGAGGAGCAGCGTTGAGCGAGCTTGAGCCGTTTTTCAATTCAGCTGAGGAGTGTGCCACGTACGAGCAGTTTTGCGCCGAGCAGGAGCGCGGCGGCGGGAGGTTCGAGCTCGCCGAGCCGGCGCTCGTGTGTCGCTGGC
>URWW01000048.1 GCA_900551665.1 uncultured Collinsella sp.
ATTTCTTAGGAAGTGAACTTGGCATCTTTGCCAACTTACGTTGGTGAAGGATTTTTCTGCTTACGGGTGCCGCGGGTGCACTCGCGTGCCTTGCGGTGGCCCACATCAGGCACGTCGCGTTTTGTCGCGCCCATCCGTTCGTGAGCAACTTCTACACCGATGACGATCACGAGCGCGCCTGTCGTCTGAGCGGGTTTTCGCGTATCGCGGCCTGTGCGCTCGTATGCTTCGGCGCCGTGATCGCGGTCATTCAGAGCGTGCCGCTGCAGCATGTGTCGGGAGGCCTGAGTTCGTTGGTGGTCTGCTGCGCGGCAGCGGCGCTTGTTGCGATGTACGGTCGCCTCATGGCCCGCCGCATCGACATCGAGGCATATAACGAACGTGCCGAATTTCTGCATGGGGGATGTGACGTGCGCGTTCGATTCGCCCTGTTGGTAGCGGCGGTGACGGTTGTCACAGCGCTCGGTAGCCTCTTCTTCGTCCTCTCCGCATGGAGCCAGATTCTCATCTGGGGCGCCATCGGCATCGCGGTTGGATGGGTGTTCTTAACGGTGTTTCGCGAGTCCTAGGGGTGCCTTGCGGTGGCGCGGGCGGGGTTTCGCCCTCGCTCGCGTTGCCCGCCGCCGAACTGGGTATCATCCCTCCATATTGCACGCCGACCGCCCGGAAGGATTGATACCTCGATGAACCACGACGAGATTTTGGAGATGCTGAGGCGTTCCGGAGTGGAGGTGCCCGGCAGCGCCGGGCACAGCGCGGAGGAGCCCATCGATGTGGAAGTCGAGGTGGAGGACATCCCGGCGAGCGAGTCGAAGGGCCCTGCGGGCGGCGAAGCGCCCAAGTCCGCCTGCGAGCGCAAGAAGGCCGCTCGCGCCAAGGAGAGGGCTGCGCGCGGGGAACATGTTCACGAAGGGCGCCCCGTTCCCCCGTTCATGGAAAAGCTCGCCCACTGGAGCCGCACAGCGCTCATCGTGGCACTGATCGTGCTCGGTATCGCCGCGCTCGTCTCGTATTGGTGGTTCCATCCGGCGCTCAACATCCACAGCCCGAGAGTGTGGAGCTGGATTATCCTCGTCGCCATCTTCGCCGTGGTCGCCCTCAAGGTCGTGGCCCTGCGCTCCGCGCGCCATGCCACGCTGTTCAACCGGCTCGCGTACGTGCCGCTTGCGGTGATTCTTGCGTTCTTCGTCGGCCTCATCATGGGTGAGCCGTTCATCCCCGGCAACGCCGAGCGTTACGCCAACGTGCTCAAGACCACTGACGGCGATTTCGCCAAGGATATCGAGGAAGTCGACTATTCGGATGTCCCCGTGATCGATCGCGCTTCCGCGCAGTTGCTCGGCTCCCGCGCCATGGGCTCGATCCCCGAGTTCGTGAGCCAGTTCGAGATCAGCCCCGCCTACAGCCAGATCAACTACCAGGGCCGTCCGGTGCGCGTGAGCCCGCTCACCTATGCCGACCTGTTCAAATGGCTGAGTCACCGCGGCACGGGTATCCCCGCGTACGTGCTCGTGGACATGGTCACGCAGGAAGCCGAGGTCGTGCGCCTGAAGGACCCGATCCGCTATTCCGAGAGCGAGCCGCTTGCGCGCAACATCGACCGCTATGTGCAGCTCAAATACCCCACCTACATGTTCGACCAGAAGAGCTTCGAACTCGATGAGAAGGGAACGCCCTGGTGGGTCTTTCCCGTGCAGAAGCGCTCCATCGGTTTGTTCGAGGGCACCACGATTCAGCGCGTGGTCCTGGTGAACGCTTGCACCGGCGAGACTGAGGATTACGCGATTGAAGACTGCCCCACATGGGTCGACCGCGCTTATCCGAGCGACCTCATCATCCAGCAGTACAACTGGAGCGGTGCGTACAAGAACGGTTGGCTCAACTCCTGGCTCGGCCAGCAGGGCGTGGTCCGCACCACGCTCGGCACCGATGGCGAGCTGGGCTACAACTACCTGGCACAGGGCGATGACATCTACCTGTACACGGGTGTGAGCTCCGTGACTGCCGACAGCTCGAACGTCGGCTTCATCCTGGTCAATCAGCGCACGGGCGAGTCGCATTACTATCCGGTGGCGGGTGCCACCGAGGATTCGGCCCAGGCGTCTGCCGAGGGTCAGGTGCAGAACCTCAAGTACGAAGCGACCTACCCGCTTCTGCTCAACGTCGCCGGGCAGCCGACCTATTTCATGGCGCTGAAGGATAACGCCGGCCTGGTCAAGATGTACGCGATGATCAACGTGGAGCACTACCAGAGTGTTGCCACGGGTTCCACGGTCGCGTCGACCCAGGAGAGCTACCTGCAGATGCTCGCATCCTCGGGCGCCCTGTCCGAGGACGAGGTCGCGGCAAGTGGAGTCGAGGACCGGCTGTCCGGTACCATCGCCTCCATCGCGCAAGCTGTCATCGACGGCAACTCGCATTTCTACGTGACTCTTGAGGGCGACGGTGCGATTTATGATTTCGCCCTGCCGGAGATGCTCGGCATCGTCCGCTACCGCGTGGGCGATGCGATCGAGTTCAGCTGCGCCACTTCCTCCGATGACGAGGAGAAGGGGACGGTCCGCCAAGTCGTGAGCCTTGCCGGCGCCCGGGCGAATTCGGAGGCCGCGCCTGCTGCTGAGCCCTCCGCCGAGGCATCCGATGCCGAGGCCGACGGGCCTGCGGCGTAGAATGATCGCCTGCCCTCGCGGACGTGTCCGAGAGGGGATGGGATAACTCAGCGTGCATATGGGCCGCTGTGTGCTATTTGGGGACGAGCCTGCGGTTGGCGCCGCAGGCTCGTCTTTGTGTTTAGACCCTTTGGGGAGGGGTACAGGTAAAGGACTATCGTAAAAGTAGCAAATAATGCCCTGAAGGAGTTTACATATGTCCAACAGCAAAAAGATCGTTTTCATCGTCGGATCCTTGCGCCGTGACTCGCACAATCGAACGCTGGCGGGATATGCGGCCGAGGTGATCGGTGAGCGTGCAACTGTCGAGTACCTGGAGTATGCCGATGTTCCGTTGATGAACGAGGATGTCGAGTTTCCGCCGCCGCCCGAGGTTGTGCGCGTGCGCGAGCAGGTGGAGGCCGCGGACGCCGTGTGGATTTTCACGCCCGAGTACAACTTCAGCTATCCCGCGGGATTGAAGAACGTGCTCGATTGGTTGAGTCGCCCGCAGATTGCCGGCGACTTCGAAGCAGCGGTGTCGTTGACTGACATGCCCGTTGCCATTTCCGGCGCTGGTGGAAAGGCCGCCAATGCAAACGTTCGCCGTCAGCTCGTCGATCTCCTCGAATATGTGGAGGCTTCCATCGTGGGCGGGGAGGGCGAGGGCTTTGTGCTGCCCGCATCTGCTTGGGAGACCGGCGTCTATGTGATCCCCGAGTGGGATAAGACACGAATCGCCTTGCAAGCTGAGGACCTGCTTGCCGCGCTGTCTTAAGCTTGCCGCGCAGTTTTAACACGCTTGCTGCTTAATCCGAAGCACCTTTGGTGTGCGCCCCCTTGATGCGAAGTGCCGCATCAAGGGGGCGCAATTCGTTTGCGATAGATGGACGTCTGTATCGATGTGGATACACATGGGCTTAATGGGTTGCATAGCTGATACACAAAAATGCGTCCGAATGAAGAGAATAATCATAATTGTTATCAAATAGTGAATTACTACGCATAAAAGATACGAAAGTGTGTATACTCGGGCCAAGCGAGCTCATCTCGCCGGATAAGACTCGGGAAAGGATTCATCATGAAGAAACGTATCGGTATGTGCATGGCGTCTTTGGCGATGGTCGGGGCGCTCGCCCTAACGGGCTGCGGCGGGTCGGATGCCCCTTCCCCCGATGCGGGGTCCGGATCCGAAGATGGATACACACTGGTGAAAGAGGGAACGCTGAGCGTCGGCACCTCGGCTGAATATCCGCCGTTCGAGTACATCGAAGATGGCGAATACCGCGGGTTCGACCTTGAGCTCGCGGAGGCCATCGCCGAGGATCTGGGGCTTGAGCTGGAGATCGGCAATATGGATTTCGATGGCCTGTGCGCGGCGGTTGCATCGGGAACCAAGTACGACGTGGCGTTCGGCGCCATCACCATCACGCCCAAGCGCGAGAAGCAGGTCGATTTTACCGACCCGTATTACATGGACGACCAGGCGATTGTGACGATGAAGGATAACGCCGAGATCACGGCTGAGAATTACGCGGAAACGCTGAATGTCGAGGGCATCAAAATCGCCGTTCAGTCCGGTTCCACCGCCGAGGCGTTTGTGAACGAGAATTTCCCCGAGGCGACGGTCGTGCCGTTCAAGAACGCGACCGACTGTTTCGCCGCGCTCCAGTCCGACCAGGCGTCCGCCCTCGTGACCAACCGTTCCGTTGCAGCTCAGATGACCTCGAGCAGCTTTGATAATGAGCAGGTTGTCAAGCTCATTTCGACGGGTGAGGAGTACTCGATCGCCGTCAACAAGAACAACCCCGGCCTCACGGATGCCATCAACGATTCCATCGCAAAGCTCACGGAGGATGGGACGGTGGACGCCCTCATGGAGAAATACAGCATCAAATAGGTGAATGCCACATGGATGTGGGTGTTCGGATGATGCGCGCCGCCGGCTTGTAAAGGGGTCGGTCGGCGGCGCGAAAGAAGCGAATGGATGGGGAAAGGACCATGGAACACGTACGTCAAACGTCGGGTGTCGCGTTGGAGTCTTCGCTGCGCCGTCAGGGTGCACGCAGCGCTGTCTTGCGCATGCTGGCCGTGATCGCGCTGCTGTGCCCCACCTGCGTTGCGATGCCCGGTACGGCCTCTGCTCTCGAGGTCCACAAGCTCACATGCCAGCCCAACGGGGATTCGGGCAGCGATGTCTTGGGCGGGGTCGAGACGAGAATCACCTGGGAAGTCCAGGCTGCCCCAGATGAGGAGCTAACCGCTCTGACCCTCACCGTGCCAGGGGGCACCTCGTATTCGACCGACGATTTGCGCATGACCATGCTTTTTGGGGACGATCTCATGGAGCGCGAGTTCCTCGAGCCGTCGATTGAGGAAAAGGGCGAGAGCATCGAAATGACGTTGCCCGCCCCCGCCCCCGCCGGTCGCTTCTTCCGCGTCGAGCTGTACGGCGTTGTCTTTCCCGCTTCGGGTGGAGAGATGCAGTGTTCTGGCTCCTACGAGCTGGTAGATGGTGAGAGCCATGAGATTGAGGGCATCCCCGCGGTGAATGTGAAGGGCGTGACCCCGTTCGACCAGTTCAAGATGTTCCTCGAGGCCCAGCCATGGGTCGAGGCCTGGAATTCGAACACGTTCCTACGCCTGTTTCTCAATCCGGTGCTCGTCGTCAGCAGCCTGCCGATCATCTTCTCGGGCTTTTTGATGTCGTTGGCAATCGTGCTCGTCGCCTTCCCTGTGGCGATCCCCTTTGGATTCATGTTCGCGCTCATGCGCATCTCGAAATCGCGCATCCTGCGCGTGCTCGCCGGCGTGTATGTGAATCTCATTCGCGGTACGCCCGCGTTCCTGCAGATCTACATCGCGTTCTTTGGTTTGCCCCTCGCAGGCGTCAACATCGATAACTACACGCTCGGCGTCATTGTGATGGCGATGAACTCCGCAGCGTACCTGTGCGAGATTTTCCGCGCCGGTATCCAGTCCATCCCGAAGGGTCAATCCGAGGCGGCGCGCTCCTTGGGCATGACCGCGGCCCAGACCATGGTCTCGATTATCATCCCGCAGACGTTCCGCAACGTGATTCCAACGCTGACCAGCGAATTCATCTTGCTCTATAAGGACACGTCCCTGCTCGCGGCGGTCGGTGTCATGGAGATCGTCATGTACGCCAAGACCATTGTCGCCACGACCGGATCAATCACGCCGTATGTGGTGGCCGCTCTGTTCTATCTTGTGATCACGCTTCCGCTTGCACGTGTCGTGAGCGTGCTCGAGGCCCGTTTGACGGGAGCGGCCGCCAACGGTAGTGGATCGGGCAAGAAGCCGCAGAAGAGCGCGGGGACGATGGTTCCCACGCCTGCCGACCACATCGCAAACCTGTAGATGCCACGAGGAGTGTTCGATATGTTTGAGAAGACGAAAAGCGGTGCCTCTCAGGCTAAGGCTGGTCTGGCCGTCCCCGAGGACGTAGCGGTGAGCATCCGCGACCTGCATAAGTCGTTCGGCGATAACGTGGTGTTGCGTGGCATCGATCTCGATGTGCATCGTGGTGAGGTGGTTGTGGTTTTGGGGCCGTCCGGATCGGGCAAGTCGACCATGCTGCGATGCGTTAATCTGCTCGAGACGCCCACGAACGGCTCGATCGTGTTCGAGGGGGTCGACATCACGGGCAAGGGCGTTGATATCAACAAGGTGCGCGCCAAGCTTGGCATGGTGTTCCAGCAGTTCAACCTATTCCCTCATCTCACCGCCAAGAAGAACGTCATGATCGCTCAACAGAAGGTGCTCAAGCGCTCGCGCGAGGAGGCCGAGCGCATTGCAGTTGAGGAACTCACCAAAGTCGGGCTGGCCGATCGAGTGGATTTTCTTCCCGCCCAGCTCTCCGGCGGGCAACAGCAGCGTGTGGCCATTGCCCGAGCCCTTGCCATGAACCCACAGGTCATGTTGTTCGACGAGGCGACAAGCGCTCTTGACCCCGAGCTCGTGCGCGACGTCTTGGGCGTCATGCGCGATTTGGCGCGCGAGGGGATGACCATGATCGTGGTGACCCATGAGATGCAGTTCGCCCGAGACGTTGCCGACCGCGTGATTTTCATGGATGGCGGTGTGATCGTGGAGCAAGGGACTCCCGAGCAGGTGTTCGACCATCCGCAATCTGAGCGAACCAAGGATTTCCTCGGCCATATCTCGTAGGCGAACAACGATTCCGTGCATGTGCCCCGAGCGCCCGGGTACCTTTGACATAATGAGTCGGGTACTCGAGCGCTCGGAGGCTTTTTCATGTTGCAGGTCATCATCTCTCCCACAAAGCAGATGCAGGTGGCTCGTGATGGGTTTGCCCCACGGGGCATCCCGCCGCTTTCGGAGAAGACCGCCCACGTCATGGATGCCCTGCGCGCAATCGAGCGCGAGCAGGGGAGCGAGGGGTTGCAAGCGCTGTGGGGCGTCAACGACAAGTTGTTGGCCGAGAACATGGACCGCCTGCATGGCTATCGAGACATTGCCGACGCGAACCTCCTTGGGGATGCGGAGCTGTCCCGTCTTGTCTCTCCCGCGATCTTCTCTTACGTGGGCATTCAATTTCGCAGCATGGCGCCAGACGTGCTCGACGCCGCTGCGCTCGAGTGGTTGCAGGGGCATTTGTGGGTGCTTTCCGCGCTCTACGGCTGCGTTCGACCGTTCGATGCGGTCCAGCCGTATCGCTTGGAGATGGGTGCCAAATTGTCCGTGGATGGGGAGAAGAATCTCTATGCGTTTTGGGGCGATTCAATCGCACGGGCCGTGTGTGCCGAGCTGGACGTGCAGCCGGGTGATGTGGTTGAAATTGTGAATCTTGCCAGCGTGGAGTATTCCAAGGCGGTGCTCCCGCATCGACCTGACGGAACACGTGAGGTCACGTGCATCTTCGGTGAGGGCTTGCGCAACGGCAGGCCCGTCCAGCGTTCGACTGCGAGCAAGATCGCGCGCGGCAGCATGGTTCGCTGGATGGCGGAGCGTGGAGTGCATCGTGCTGAGGAGCTTAAGTATTTCGATGTTGGTTATACGTTCGACCCCGATCTATCCCAGGAAGATGCGAAGGGGCAGACCCTTGTCTTCATGAGGGGATAGACACGTCAGCTGGTTTGTCGTCGGAATATGTGAGAAGGCGCCTCGCGGCTCCCGGTATGAGGGGCTGCGAGGCGCCTTTCGGATGGGGCGTTGTTGCCCAAGCGGGTCCGGGCTACAGTGCGCTCTCGTAGATTGCCCGGGCGTCTTCCAGGGTGAGCTTGCGGAACGTGCCGAAGCTCTCTCCGCGGTTCACGCGCAGACCGCGGATCATCTGGTCGATGTCATCTTCCGCGATACCGAGTTCTCCGAGCGTGGAGGGCATACCCATGGATATGAAGAAGCTCTGCATCTCGTCGATGGTCGCTTCGACGGCGTCGTGCACGGCGCGCTCGGGCGTGATCTCCTCGTCGATGTCGGATAGGTCGTCCACCTCAGGGTCGACGGGCTCGATGCCGAACACCTCGGCGCCGAAGGTGAGGAAGCGCTCGGGATGGCTCTTCCACACATGGCGCATCCACGCGGGGAAGACGACGGCAAGGCCCGCGCCGTGCGTGATGCTCGGATCGACGGCCGAGACTTCATGTTCCATGCCGTGGCAGGACCAGTCACCGTCGCGCATGCCGGGGATGCCCAGGCCACAGCCTGCCAGGCCGTTGTGCGCGAGCGTTCCGATCCACATGAGCTCGGCTCGCGCATCGTAGTTCTCGGGTTCGTCCATCACGATGCGGGCCGCATCGATGGCTGCGCGGATGAGGCCGCAGGCGATGTTGTCGGTCACACCCACCGCGGGCTCTCCGGAGAAAAAGCGCTCCATGATGTGGGCGATCATGTCGGTCACCCCCGCCGCCGTCTGATACGGCGGGAGGGTGAAGGTGAGTTCGGGATCGAGGAAGGCGATCTTGGGGCGGATGAGCTCGCTGTTGCAACCGCTCTTGAGCCCCTCGGCGTCATTGCTGATGACGCAGGAGTTGGAGGCTTCGGAGCCGGAGGCGGGGATGGTTACCACGGTCGCGATCGGCAGGCAGTGCCCGATGGTTGCCTTTTTGGACCAGAAGTCCCAGGCATCGCCGGTATAGCCCGTGGCGATTGCGATCCCCTTGGCGCAGTCCATCGCCGAGCCGCC
>URWW01000049.1 GCA_900551665.1 uncultured Collinsella sp.
TGTGTCTCGGTCCGGGCCCGCTTTGCATGCGGTTTTGCATGCGGCGATGGTGGCGTTTTAAGCCTCGAGGGTGTCGACGAACAGGTCGATGGCGTCGTCGATGCAGCCGGCGCAGCTACGCAGCGCCCCGGTGTCCGTACCCACGCCCTTGAGCTCGCGGCAGATGGTGGAGCCGTTCTTATCGCGGAACGCGTCGCAGTACGCGCGCGCCATGCGATAGGTGGCGCCCTTGCTGCCAGGTGCGTCGAAACCCGAGCTTCTCACCTGTCCGAGCGCCATGATGCCGCCTGCAATGGCGCCGCAGGTCTCGGTCATGCCGCCCATGCCCGCTCCAAAGCCCTCGGCGAGTGCGAAGGCGGTGTGGTCATCGAGTCCGAGTTTCGGCGCCATCGCGCAGATCACGGATTGCGCGCAGTTGAACCCTTGGGCATGATAGTCGGCTGCCGCCGCCTTGAGCGCTTCGCGGTCGAGCGAGATTTCATCTTTGTTGATTGCCATAGTTCTTCCTTTTCGATTGCTCTGAACGGTATACCATTTTACCTATCTGAACGCAGGGGAGGGCCCGAGTGGCCGAACCCGTATGAACGAAGGAGAGCCCATGGCCGAGCATATCGGAACCACGTGCGTGCAGGGCGGCTACCGCCCCGGTGACGCGGAGCCCCGTCAGGTGCCCATCTATCAGTCCACCACCTGGAAGTACGACACCTCCGAGCACATGGGCAAACTGTTCGATCTCGAGGAATCGGGTTATTTCTACACCCGCCTTCAGAATCCTACCAACGATGCCGTCGCGGCCAAGATCTGCGAGCTCGAGGGCGGCACCGCCGCCATGCTGACGAGCTCCGGTCAGGCCGCGAACTTCTTCGCCGTCTTCAACATCGCCGGGGCGGGCGATCACGTGGTGGCGAGCTCGGCCATCTACGGGGGCAGCTACAACCTGCTCGCCCACACCATGCGCCGCATGGGCCTGGAGTGCACCTTCGTCGCCCCCAACGCGACCGATGAGGAGCTCGAGGCGGCCTTCCGCCCCAACACCAAGTGCGTCTTCGGCGAGACCATCGCCAACCCGGCGCTCGCCGTGCTCGACATCGAGCGCTTCGCCGCCGCCGCGCATGCCCATGGCGTGCCGCTGATCGTGGACAACACGTTCCCCACGCCCGTCAACTGCCGTCCCATCGAGTGGGGCGCCGATATCGTGACGCACTCCACCACCAAGTACATGGACGGCCACGGCGCGGCCGTGGGCGGTGCCATCGTGGACTCCGGCCGCTTCGACTGGACCGCACACGCCGATAAGTTCCCCGGTCTCACCACCCCCGACGAGTCTTATCACGGCGTCGTCTACACTGAGCGCTTTGGTCTCGAGGGCGCCTTCATCACCAAGGCGACCGCCCAGCTCATGCGCGACTTCGGCTCCATTCAGAGCCCGCAGAACGCCTACCTGCTGAACCTCGGCCTGGAGAGCCTGCATGTGCGCATGCCGCAGCACTGCAAGAACGGTCAGGCCATGGCCGAGTTCCTCGCCGGGCACCCCGTCGTGCGCTTCGTGCGCTACCCCGGTCTTCCCGGTGACGAGTATTACGAGCTCGCGCAGAAGTACCTGCCGAACGGCTCCTGCGGCGTGGTGAGCTTTGGCTTCAACGGCGGTCGCGAGGCTGCCGAGCAGTTCATGAAGAGCCTCAAGATCGCGCAGATCGCCACGCACGTGGCCGATGCCCGCACCTGCTGCCTGCATCCGGCCAACGCCACGCACCGTCAGATGAACGACGCCGAGCTCGAGGCCTGCGGCATCGCCCCCGATATGGTGCGCCTGTCGTGCGGTATCGAGAGCACCGAGGATTTGATCGCGGACGTCGAGCAGGCACTCGCTGGTCTGTAAGGAGACGAGAATGGCAGATCGCAAGCCCAATCCCAAGAAGCAGGCGCGTGCGGAGAAGGCGCAGCGCCATACCGAGCAGATGGCTGCCCGCTTTGGCAAGGAGGTCGAGCGCAGCCTCGCTGGCGTCCAGCGTCTCGAGGCCCCCGTCACGTCCGAGGTCGAGGGACGCGTGCCCGAGGTCCGCGTCATGGCCGCCGACGCCGTTGCGGCGATTCTCGAAAATGGCCGCGGCCGTGCCGAGTTCTGCGACCTGGCGGTCCTCGACTTCGCCTCGTTCACCAGCCCAGGCGGCGGCTACATCCGCGGCTCCTGGGCGCAGGAGGAGGCCCTGTGCGCCGAGTCGTTCCTGTACAACGTGCTCGAGAAACAGGGCGACTGGTACGGCGAGAATCGCCGTCGCAATATCAACTGCGATCTCTACCGCAATCGCGCGCTCGTCGTTCCCAAGGTGCGCTTCTCCCGTGAGAAGATCCACGCCTACGCCGATGTGCTCGTGGTGGCCGCGCCCAATGCCCGCCGCGCTCGCGAGGAGTACAAGGTCGACGAGGCCGCCCTCGTGCGCGCCATGCGCGACCGCATTCGCTTCGCCCTCGACATCGTCGATGCGCTGGGTCACAAGCAGGTCGTACTGGGCGCTTGGGGCTGCGGGGTCTTTGGCTGGGAGGCCGAGCTCGTGGCAGAGCTGTTCCGCGAGGAGCTTGCCGCCGGCACCCATGGCATCGAGCTCGCGATCTTCGCCGTCCCGCGCGATCGCTTCAACGAAAACCTCGCGTGCTTCGAGCATGCGCTCTCGACCTTCCCCGAGAGGAACCAGGTGAGCTTCGCCGACGCCCTCGCCGAGCGCCGTGCCGCCGAGCAGGCCGCCGCTGCCGCTGAAGAGGATGATGAGGAAGAGGACGACTGGCGCAAGTACCTGTAGCGCCGACCATTGAAGGAGAGACGCATGTCTTTTGCAGAACTGACCCGTTCCCGGTATTCCTGCCGCAGCTATGAGGAGCGCGCGATCGAGCCCGAGAAGCTCTCTGCGATCCTGGAGGCCGGTCGCATCGCCCCGTCCGCCTGCAACAAGCACCCGAGTCGCGTGCTCGTGTGCGACACGGATGCCCTGCGCGAGAAGGCGGCTAAAGCGGCCAAGCACTTTGCCAAGGACGGCAGCGTGTTCGGTGCGCCGGTCGTCCTGATGGTGTGCGAGAAGGTCGACACGGCATGGGTGCGCAAGTACGACCAGATGGGCTCGGGCGACATCGATACGAGCATCGTGGTCGACCAGATGATGATGCAGGCCGAGGACCTCGGGCTTTCCACCTGCTGGGTCTGCCACTTCGACCCGCGTGTGGCCATCGATGAGTTCGGGTTGCCCGCCGACCTGTACCCGGTGCATATGCTCACCGTGGGTTATGCCGCCGACGAAATCGCGAGCGAGTGTGTTCGCGAGGCCCGCACCATCCTGATGTCCGATTTCCGCATCGTCCTCTAACCGGCTCATCCGACCGCTCGTCGGCCTCCGCGCCCGTTCACCTCGTCCGCCGACCCTCCCTTTCATTTTGGGTACAAGGAGCGAGATGCGCGCACGCGCCATGAGACCATACCCCGACCCGGAGAGCACGGGATGAAGACCACGACCATCACCTATGCCAGCCGCGACAACACCTCCACGGTGCGCGCCCTCATGTGGGAGCCCGACGAGGTCGCCTCTGGGGGCGAGGCGCCCCGTGGGCTTGTCCAGATCGTGCATGGCATGTCCGAGCACGTGGAGCGCTACGAGGGCTTTGCCGCCTTCCTCTGCGAGCAGGGTTTCGCCGTTTGCGCGAACGATCATATCGGTCATGGTAAGAGCGTCTCGAGCGCCGAGGACTTGGGTCACATGCCGCTCGAGGTCGGCGAGGACGTGCTCGTCGCCGATGTGCAGACGTTGCGCGAGCTCGCCCTCGAGCGCCTGTCTCAGCGCTGCGACATGCGGGTGAGCGGCATCCCGTACGTGATCTTCGGTCACTCCATGGGAAGCTTCGTCACCCGCGTGTTCCTGACCTGCCATGCCTTCGGCGTGCGCGCCGCCGTTCTGTGCGGCACCGGCCATCAGCCCCGTGCCCTTTCTGCGGCGGGCAAGGCGCTTACGAGTTCATTGGCCAAAAAGCACGGCGAGCGCTATGTGAGCGAGCTCGTCGACGGAATGGGCGCCGGCGGCTACGGCAGGGCCATCAAGGACGCCGAGACCGATCTGGACTGGCTCGCCACCGATCCCGAGGTCGTTGCCGAATACCAGCGCGACCCCCTGTGCGGTCAGAAGTTCACCGTCGGCGCATATCACGTGCTGACGAGCCTGGTGTCCGACGCCACGGACCCGCGTTTGGCGCGCAGGGTCCCGCATGCGCTGCCGCTGCTGTTCGTGTCCGGCGATCAGGATCCGGTGGGCGAGTGCGGCGCCGGCGTCCACCGTGCGGCGGAGATGTATCGCAAGGCGGGCGTTGAGAGCGTGACCGAGAAGCTTTACCCCGGCATGCGCCATGAGATCTTGAACGAGCCCGTCAAGGACGAGGTCCATCGCGACGTGCTCGCTTGGCTGGAGCGCCAGGGGCTCTAGGCCGTCCGCCCGGATCGATTCCGCAAGGCGCCGCGTTGCTGGAAGGGGGCGCTCGAAATGGATGATACGCGGGTTTCTCGCGAGCGTTATGCCAAATGGGTGTCGATGCCGGTCGACGAGCTCGCTCGCGATTGCGATGTCCAGGCTTTTCGGGCATCTGGACCCGGAGGCCAGGGCGTGAATACCACGGATTCCGCGGTGCGCATGCGCCATGTTCCGAGCGGCATCGTGGTTACGGCGCGCGAGAGCCGAAGCCAGTTTCAGAATAGGGCGAGCTGCCTGCGCAAGCTCAAAGAGGAGTTCGCCCGCAGGGCGCGTCCTTCCAAAAAGCGTGTGGCGACGAAGCCCGGTAAGGCGGCCAAGGCCCGGCGACTTGTCGATAAGCGTCATCGGGCACGGATCAAGGCGGCGCGCAAGCGCTATGACGGGAGCGAGTGATGGGCGTGTTCGACCGAGATGGGGATGGCAAGAATGATGCGAGGTGGTTGCTACCTCGGCCAGAGCACGCTGAGCGCCGAGGGGAGCACCTCGATTGACATCTCGGCTGCACCCACTTGCTCGCCGTCGAGTTGGATGGGGTAGGTCGGGCTCGGAAATACGAGATCGACGCGTTTTGCACGCTGCAGATGCACATGCGGGCTGTGCGTGTGCCCGCCGTTTTTAGCCGAGAGAAAGACGGGCAATGCCACCGCGCGCGGCACCGGGCCGGTGGCGTAACACACATCGAGCAATCCATCGCAGGGGTCCGCCTGCGGGCAGATGCGAAAGCCAGAGCCGTAGGTCGGGCCGTTTTGAATCGCGAATATGATCGCGCGGACGCGCTTCTCGGCGCCGCCGTCGAAGCGGACATGGGCGGGGAAGTCGCGGTAGTCGCGTCCGAATGCCTTGAGGCCGCTTGCCAGATAGAGCGGGGCGCCGGTCAGGCCCGTGATTTTGCGCATGGCATGCGTGTCGATGGCGATGGCGGCGTCGAGGCCGAATGAGATGGTCTGCACCGCGTATTCCGTCCATGTGCGGGTCGTTCCGCCGGTATGGGAACGGCAGGTGATTTCGAATACGTCGATGGGCGCCGCCGAGCTCGTCAAAAGCGGGGAGAAATCCGTGCCCGAGACGTCCGTGACATCGGTGAGGCCAAGGGTCCGTGCGAAATCGTTGCCCGAGCCCACGGGAATCACGCCGAGGGTGGGGCGCCTGCCCTCCTCGATGCGCATGAGACCGCAGGCGACCTCGTGCACCACGCCGTCGCCGCCGAGCGCTATGACGGTGTCGTATTCTGCCGCACCGGCCGCGATTTCGGTCGCATGGCGCGGGCGCTCGGTCTGCGCGATGTCGAAGGCCTCGCGGTGGCAGTACATGGTGAGGAATCGCTTGAGGCGCTCGGCCGCTCCCGCTGCGGCACCGCTTTGCGCCGCGGGATTCACCACGATCAGCACTCGCCCGAGGGCGTCCATGCGGTTCACGTTCACTCGTCCATCAGCTCCTCGAGTTCGCGGCGATGGCGCTCGAGGGCACCTTCGACGGTAAGGGCGGCGTCGTCTTTGAGCCCCCTTCGCTTGGGGGTCACGATGCGCTGTGCCGGGTACACGGCTGCGTGCCCCGCCACGAGATAGCTCACAAAGCCGACGATGACAAAATACCCAGCTGCCTGAGCGCCAAACATATCGATTCCGAGCATGATGGTGGTGATGGGCACGTTGAGGGCCGCGCCGAACACGCCGACCATCCCGAGCGCCGCCACGAGGCTCGGGTCGCCCATGGTGACCTGGCCGATCCATCCGCCCAGGGATGCGCCGATGCCGAACAGCGGCGTGACCTCGCCGCCCTGCAGGCCCGCGCCAACGGTGAGCGCGGTCATGCCGAGCTTGGCGACTGGGTCGACGAGGGTGGTCTCGCCTCGGAAGGCTGCTCCGACCATCCATTCGGACAGGCCGGCGTAGGGGGCCATGCCGAGGCACAAGAACAGTACGGCGATCACGATGCCGCCGGTCGCGGCGGCCGCCAGGTAGTTGGTGAAGAGGCGTGCGTACAGGCGCTTGACCGTGCGGATGCAGAGGGTGAACAGTCGGGCCACCAGGCCGAACACCACGGCGGCGGCTATGACGATGGCGAGGATGCGCGCGTCCATCGCCGGAACGCGTGCGATGGATTGGAAGGCGAAGTGACTTCCCAGCGCGCGGCTCACGGCGTTGCCGACGAACGATCCGGTCAGGCAGTAGAGCGCGGCGCTGTAGTCGATCTTGCCCACGAAGCACATTTCCATGCCAAAGAACGCGCCGGCAAGCGGGGTGCCGAACGCCGCGCCGAACGCCGCGGAGATGCCGGCCATCATGAGGTCGCGTCGATCGTGGCCCTCTACGTGGAACAGGCTCGCCACATTGCTCGCGATGGTGCCGCCCATCTGCACCGCAGCTCCCTCGCGTCCGGCCGAGCCGCCGGCCAGATGCGTTGCGGTGGAGCACAGGAAGGTGAGCGGGGCCATGCGAACGTGGATCGGCGTGCCGGTGATGGTGCTGTCGATGACGAGGTTGTTGCCGCGCTGCGCGCGCAGGCCGTGGTTGCGGTAGAGCCAGGCCGTCGCGACGTTTACGATCGGGAGCAGGGCGAACAGCCATACGTGGGTTTCGCGCGTTGTGGTGGCCATGTCGAGGGCGGCGAGGAACGCCCAACCCGCGATGCCCATGAGGGCAGAGGCGAGGATGCTGAGCGCCAACACGCGCGCACTCGCACAGGCGTTGCCCGCGCCCCGACGCGCCTGCGCGCCCGCGCCGTGGGCACCGCGCTTGAGCTCTTTCTGAGCCGTTTCGAGCATGCGCTTGGGCATGACGCCTCCCTTGGATCTCGTTTCCGTCAAATGCGTCCAGTATACGCCCCTTGGCCGTTGGGGCTTTGCGTGGGTGGGCGTCTTGTCCATAGGCAAACGGCGGTCCATACACTATTCTCTATTGAGAATATACAGGCGCGCATATCACGTCGGATGAACGACGATGGATGGCGCGTCAAAACGAGGGAAGGGGCGAGGTATGGCTCGCGGAAAGAATCCCGATGCGAACATGATCCCAGTCGAGGAGGCGCGCCGCATCGTGCTCGGATGCATGCGCTCCACCGAGGTGCGCGAGGTGCCGGCGTGGCAGGCCGCGGGGTTGCCGCTGGCGGCCGATGTCGAGACCGACATCGATCTGGCACCCTTCGCCAACAGCGCCATGGACGGCTATGCCCTGCATGCCGCCGACCTCGCCGCCGCCAACCTCGAGACCACGCTCGGCGGCGAAAAGCGCGGCTACACGGGCTATCCGTGCTTCAGCACGCCCGACGAGTACGCCGACGCCCTCAAAGACGC
>URWW01000050.1 GCA_900551665.1 uncultured Collinsella sp.
ATCGCCGGCGTCGAGACGCCCGATGAGGGTCATATCGTGGTGAATGGCGTGACGTTCTTCGACTCCCGCTCGGGCGTCAACCTCTCGCCGCAGGAGCGCAAGACGGCACTGCTGTTTCAGAATTACCAGCTCTTCCCTCACATGACGGCCCTTCAGAACGTGTGCGCGGGCATGCCCAGGCCCGCCCGCGATGACCGGGCCATGCGGTTCCTCGAGATTTTCGGCGTCTCCACCCTCGCTGACCGCCATCCATCGCAGCTTTCCGGGGGCCAGCAGCAGCGCGTGGCGCTCGCCCGCATGCTCGCCGCGCGTCCGGGGATCCTCATGTTCGACGAGCCGTTCTCCGCGCTCGACTCCTACCTCAAGAGTGCGTTGGAGCAGAACTTGCTCGACGTGTTCTCCGTGGTCAATCGCACGGTGCTTTACGTGAGCCACGACATCGACGAGGCGTGCCGCCTGTGCGATCGCATCTGCGTGATGCATGACGGCCATGTGGAGGAGGGCGGCACCGCCGAGGAGCTCATGGCTCGTCCCCGCACCCTGGCGGGTATGCGTCTCACGGGGTGCAAGAACACCTCGAGGGCGCGCCGCGTGTCGGCAACTGAGGTCGAGGCGATTGATTGGGGCATGACGTTCGACGTCGGCCGCGAGGTGCCCGGCGATGTGGCGTATGTGGGGGTGCGCGCGCGGCACATCCACCGTGATCGCGAGCGGGGCGGCGGTGAGCGGGGGCGCAACAGCTTCGATCTGCATGTGGTGCGCGTGAGCGATGCGCGCTTCGAGCGCCTGGTGCTGCTTGAGCCGCCGTGCGAGGGCTCGCGTGCGCGCATCCAGTGGAAGGTCGACAAGCTCGACACGCCGCAAGACGAGTGGCCGCGGGCGGGGGAGACTCTGCGCCTGCATTTCGACGCGAGCAGGTTGCTTCTCGTAAACCGATAGGTGCGACCGTCCCGCGCGGCGCCGCGAAAGCGGGGCGATCCGCCCTGTATTCGATTCAACGGCGGTTTGGCGGCGCTGCGGGGGTGCTAGGCTTCGCGCCGCAAGACAAGTCTGGACGTAAAACAAAATAGGTCAGAGTTCTAACTACTCTGACCTGCGTCTTTTCCTGGAGCGGGCGACGGGAGTCGAACCCGCCTCATCAGCTTGGAAGGCTGAGGTTCTACCGATGAACTACGCCCGCATGTATGGTCGGGACGACAGGATTTGAACCTGCGACATCCTGCTCCCAAAGCAGGCGCGCTACCAAACTGCGCCACGTCCCGAAGGTGCTGAGCAGCTGGGGTACCAAGACCCTGCTTATCCCAAGGCGTTAGCGATTATAGAGTACCCGAGCGACTTCGGCAACGGTTGCCGACAATTGCGCACATGACGCTTCGAAACCACTACGAAACCTAGAGCCCTTCTCCATAATCGCTTTATTCCACCGTAGTACCATATGCAGCGCAAGAGAATTCCCACTTCTGAGGAGCACTATCATGACCTATACCGATAGGGTCATCGCCGAGCTGCACGAGCGCTACGCCGATCAGCCCGAGTTCATCCAGGCCGCCGACGAGGTCCTGACCTCGATCGCCCCGGCTGTCAATGACAATCCCGCCTATGAGGCCGCCGGTCTGCTCGAGCGTCTCGTGGAGCCCGAGCGCGTGATCATGTTCCGCGTCCCCTGGATCGACGACGAGGGCAAGTGCCAGGTCAACCGCGGTTTCCGCGTGGAGTACAACTCCGCCATCGGCCCGTACAAGGGCGGTTTGCGCTTCAACCCCACTGTCACCCTCGGCATGCTCAAATTCCTCGGTTTCGAGCAGATCTTCAAGAACGCGCTCACCACGCTGCCTATGGGCGGCGGCAAGGGCGGCTCGGACTTCGACCCCAAGGGCAAGTCCAACAACGAGATCATGCGCTTCTGCCAGTCCTTCATGACCGAGCTCTACCGCCACATCGGCCCCAACACCGATGTCCCGGCCGGCGACCTGGGCGTGGGCGGCCGTGAGGTTGCGTACATGTTCGGTCAGTACAAGCGTCTCAAGAACGAGTGGACCGGCGTGCTCACCGGCAAGGGCCTCTCCTTTGGCGGTTCGCTCGCCCGCACCGAGGCGACTGGCTACGGCCTCGTCTATTTCGTGGATGAGTATCTCAAGTGCCACAACGACTCCTTCGAGGGCAAGACCGTCGTGGTGCACGGCTCCGGCAACGTGGCGATCTACGCCATCCAGAAGGCGACCCAGCTCGGCGGCAAGGTCATTGCCGCTTCCGACACCAAGGGCTGGATCGAGGATCCCGAGGGTATTGACTACAAGGTCCTTGAGGACATCTACAACAAGAAGCGCTCCGGCAACGATCGCGGCGTGAGCCTCGCCCTGTATGCCGACGCCCGTCCCAGTGCCGTGTGGCATGCCGAGGACGGCCGCGGTGTCTGGCAGCTTCCCTGCGATATCGCACTGCCCTGCGCGCGTGAGAACACCCTTCTGCTCGAAGACGCCCGGGCGCTCGTGGCGAACGGCTGCAAGGTGGTGGGAGAGGGCGCCAACATGCCCACGACCACCGAAGCCACCAACTACCTCATCGAGAACGGCGTCGCGTTCATGCCCGGCAAGGCGGCCAACGCCGGCGGCGTGGCGACCTCCGGTCTGGAGATGAGCCAGAACGCCGAGCACCTGTCCTGGAGCTTCGATGAGGTTGATGCCAAGCTCGAGGGCATCATGCGCGGCATCTATCATGCCTGCGACGATGCGGCCACCGAGTACGGCTATGAGGGCAACTACATGGTCGGCGCCAACATCGCCGGCTTCAAAAAGGTCGCCGACGCCATGATGGCCCAGGGCATCGTGTAACGACGAGCTGTGGAAACTGGATAGTTCGAGGGACGCGTGCAGCGGCGCGCGTCCCTTTTTGCTATTATGTTCGCCTGTGTGACCAGCTGCGGGCGTGGCGGAATTGGTAGACGCGCTGGATTTAGGTTCCAGTGGGCTTTCCCGTGAAGGTTCGAGTCCTTTCGCCCGCACCAGTCGCGCGCACACAAGGTATCAAGGGATCGGCACCCAAATCCTTGCCGAGTGTATTAGAGGAGGAACGTTGAACATCACTTCTGACGTGAAGGACGCCAAGCTCACCGCTACGGTCACCATCCCGGCCGCCGACGTCGACGCCATCATCAAGAAGGCCTACAAGGCTGCCGCCAAGCAGTACCGCTTCCCCGGCTTCCGCGCCGGCAAGGCCCCCCGTCCCGTGATCGACTCCGCCCTGGGCAAGGACGCCGTGCTCGCGCAGGCCACCAACGAACTGATCGGCTCCAACGAGGGCAACGTCCTCAACGAGCTCGACATCGTCCCCGTCAAGGAGGGCGATTACCAGGAGATCGACCTGTGCGCCGACGGCACCGACTACACCTACACCGTCGAGTTCACCCTGCGCCCGTCCGCTGAGCTCTCCTCCTACGACGCCGTCGAGATCGAGATGCCCCCTGCGGAGGTCACCGAGGCCGAGATCGACCAGCAGGTCGACATGCTCATGGGTTACCACGCCACCTTCGAGGACGTCGAGCGTGCCGTCGAGGGTTCCGACTACGTGACCGTCGACATCAAGAACGTCGCGAACGCCGACGCGCTCGCCGGCGAGGGCCGCGTCATCGCCATGGGCGCCGGTCACCTGCCCAAGGAGTTCGACGAGGGCCTGCTGGGCATGAACGTCGACGAGACCAAGACCATCTCCTGGACTCCCGAGGTCGAGGGCGCCGAGGAGGCTTCCGTCGAGGTCACCGTCAAGGGCGTCAAGGAGCGCAAGCTCCCCGAGCTCAACGATGAGTTCGCGAAGACCAACTTCGGCTTCGACGGTGTGGACGCCATGCGCGACGCCGTGAAGCTCGAGATCGAGTCCGACAAGTCCTCTCAGCTTCCCCAGCTCAAGGAGAACCGCTGCGTCGCCAAGCTCGCCGAGCGTCTCCAGCTCGACGAGATGGACGAGGATTACGAGCAGTCCGTCTTCCAGGAGCTCGGCCAGAACTTCCTGCAGAGCCTTTCCGCTCGCGGCATGAGCCTCGACGGCTGGCTGCAGGCCAACCGCATCAGCTCCGAGGAGTTCATCGCCGACCTGCACCGTCAGGCCAACGACGTCGCCCGCGAGTCCCTCGCGCTGGACGCCCTCGCCCGCGAGCTCAAGATCGAGGTCTCCGCTGAGGACGTCGACGGCGAGTTCGAGCGCGCCGGCATCGAGGACGTCGTGTCCTCCAAGGCCCAGTTCGTCGCCGATGGCCGCATGCCCGCCGTCCGCGACTCCATCCGTCGCTCCAAGGCCGTCGACTGGCTGGTCGAGAACGCGAAGGTGACCGAGGTCGACGAGGCCGCTCGCGCCGCCGAGGCCAAGGCCGAGTAGTCCTTAGGGCTCTCCGTCACGTGATGCGGCGCATGCAAGTTTGTGTCCGCGAAAACGTGTATCATACACAGCTGAACGGCTGAAGTTCTTACGGTGCCCCACCGCGCGAAGTCGAGGTAGGGCACCGTATGTTTCTATCTCGCGGGCGCGCGCCGTCCGCACATGCCGAACTTGCCTCGCGTCGCGTATGCGGCGCACAACCCGAAAGGAGCCATATGATCAATCGCATCGACTCCGCGCTCGTGCCCTACGTCATCGAGCAGACCCCTCGCGGTGAGCGCAGCTATGACATCTACTCCCGTCTCCTGAACGACCGCATCGTCTTTTTGGGCGAGGAGGTCAACTCGGTGACTGCCAACCTGGTCATCGCGCAGCTTCTGCACCTCGAGAGCCAGGATGCCGAGAAGGACATCTCCCTCTACATCAATTCGCCCGGTGGCGAGGTCTATTCCGGTCTGGCCATCTTGGACACGATGAACTACATCAAGCCCGACGTTTCCACCATCTGCGTCGGTATGGCCGCCTCCATGGCCGCCGTCCTCCTCGCCGCCGGCGCCCCCGGCAAGCGCTTCAGCCTGCCGCACTCCAAGATCATGATCCACCAACCCAGCGGTGGTGCTCAGGGTCAGCAGACCGAGATCGAGATCGCCGCTCGCGAGATTCGCGAGACCCGCAACACGTTGAACCAGATCCTGGCCGATTGCACCGGCAAGCCGTTCGAGCAGGTCGAGCGGGACACTGAGCGAGACAACTATCTCCGTGCCGAGCAGGCGCTCGAGTATGGCCTCATCGACCGCATCGTCACGTCCCGCAACGACTCCGGGAGCGAGCGCTAATGGCGGGCGACGAGTTCGGCCGCACCGCCGGCATGGAGGGCGACGGCCAGGTTCGCTGCTCGTTCTGCGGTAAGACCCAGGAGCAGGTTCGCAAGCTCGTCAAGGGCCAGGACGGCATGTTCATCTGCGATGAATGCGTCGAGGCCTGCAACGAGATTCTCGAGCAGTCCTTTGCGCAGGACGAGATGATGCGTGCCTTTGGTTCCTACGTGAACCACGCCGAGCCCATGGACGATTTCGACATGGACGAGGATGAGGCACCGGCCCCCACCATGCGCGAGACCGCCGAGCGCATCATCACCCGCGTGCCCACCCCGCACGAGATCTATGACGCGCTGTCCCAGTATGTCATGGGCCAGGAGGACGCCAAACGCGCCATGTCCGTGGCCGTGTACAACCATTATCGTCGCGTTTTGATGGGCGATACCGCCGAGGGTTCCCTGGGCGCGCATGCCGTCGACGAGGATGTCGAGCTTGCCAAGAGCAACATCTTGCTCCTCGGCCCCACGGGCACCGGCAAGACGCTGCTCGCGCAGACGCTGGCCCGCGTGCTCGAGGTCCCCTTCGCCATCGCCGACGCCACGGCTCTCACCGAGGCCGGCTATGTGGGCGAGGACGTGGAGAACATCCTGCTCAAGCTCATCACCGCAGCAGATGGCGATATCGACCGCGCTCAGATCGGCATCATCTACGTGGATGAGATCGACAAGATCGCCCGCAAGGCCGAGAACCTCTCCATCACGCGCGATGTCTCCGGCGAAGGCGTGCAGCAGGCGCTCCTCAAGATTCTCGAGGGCACTGTGGCCAGCGTTCCTCCCACCGGCGGGCGCAAGCACCCCCAGCAGGAGTTGCTCCAGATCGACACGACCAACATTCTGTTCATCTGCGGCGGAGCCTTCGTGGGTCTCGACAAGATCATCTCCGATCGCGTTGGCAACCAGGGCATCGGCTTCAACTCCGAGATCGCCGGCCCCACGTCCAAGGACGAGAACGTCCTGCTCAAGCAGGTTCTGCCCGAGGATCTCAACAACTTTGGCATGATCCCCGAGTTCATTGGCCGTACGCCGGTCATCACGCAGACCCAGGCCCTTTCCGAGGACGACCTCGTGGGCATCCTCACCGAGCCCAAGAACGCCGTGGTCAAGCAGTATCGCCGCATGTTCTCCCTCGAAGGCGTGGAGCTCGTGTTCGAGCCCGACGCGCTGCATGAGATCGCCAAGAAGGCACTCGCGCGTAAGACCGGTGCCCGCGGTCTGCGTTCGATTTGCGAGGAGCTGCTCCAGCAGACCATGTTCGACCTCCCGAGCGAGGAGGGCGTTCTCCGTGTCGTCGTTACCGCCGCGGCGGTCCGCGGCGAGGAGCAACCGCGTCGCATCTATGCCGGGTCCGATATCGACCTCGACTAGCATCTTCGATGCGCATGCGTGCGTTGTGCGCCTTTGAAACGGCTGGCCATGTGCCAGCCGTTTTTCTTTTGATGCCTTGACGGGATTTGCCCGTGAGCAATGGCGCGCCAGCCTCCAAACCACATCTCCCACGTGCTATCCTGTTGAGCAATTACGCAAACTTCGACTCTTCGGGAGCATGGCTATGGCAGAAGAGATGCCCAAGAACTACGATCCGGCGGTCAACGAGCCGGCTATCCTGCAGAAGTGGCTCGACGGCGGCTACTACAAGCGTCGCGAGGGCGTAGGCGATTGCACTGTCACCATCCCGCCGCCCAACGTCACCGGCATCCTCCATATGGGTCACGCCACCGACGACTCCATCCAGGATGCCATCGTTCGCATGGCCCGCATGCGCGGTCGCTCCACCCGCTGGATCCTCGGCACCGACCACGCCGGCATCGCCACGCAGACCAAGGTGGATAAGAAGCTGAAGAGCGAGGGCGTTTCCCGTCTGGAGATCGGGCGCGAGAAGTTCCTCGATGCCTGCTGGGATTGGACGCACGAGTACGGCGGCACCATCGTCGAGCAGATCAAGCGCATGGGTTGCTCCGTCGATTTTGACGGTGAGCGCTTCACCATGGATGACGAGTACGCCGAGGCAGTCCGCAAGGTCTTTTGCGACTGGTACCACGACGGCCTGATCTACCGCGGCAAGCGCATCGTCAACTGGTGCCCCGACTGCACCACCGCCATCTCCGACGATGAGGCGGAGTACAAGGAC
>URWW01000051.1 GCA_900551665.1 uncultured Collinsella sp.
CAAGGTACCCGCCGCGGGTCCTGAGGCCTCGTCTTCACTCGGCCACCCGCGCGGCAAGGAGATATATTGCCAGAGACCAAGCCGCTGTGTAGTGAGAATTAGCACTTCATATTTCCTCCATAAATGGCCTATTCGACCCTTTATGTAAAGGAAGGTGCTTCGGGCGATCTTTCACCTTATATAGATGACGACCATTCGGTTCTCGTACATATATGCAGCGGTCATCTGTATCGAATACATACCCTGTTCCGGCCGGGCAATGCCGTGCCCCTCTCTTCCCCGCGCCGATCCGTCTAAACGCTTGGCAACTTCGCACAAGCCCAAAGCACGAAGGACCTCGAACTTGGCCTTTCTGGAGAGCGCCAAACCAGCTCGGGGATTGCGAGTGCATATAAGAAAACGGGACGTCCCATGCAGGGACATCCCGTTTAAAAGCACATTAGGCCTCGAGAGCCTTCTTGGCGATGGCGGCGAGCTCGTTGAAGGACTCGATGTCCTCATAAGCCATCTGAGCGAGGACCTTGCGGTCGAGCTCGATGCCGGCGAGCTTCAGGCCGTGCATGAACTGGGAGTAGGAAATGTCGTTCATGCGGGCAGCAGCGTTGATACGAGTGATCCACAGGGAGCGAATCTCACGCTTCTTGTTGCGGCGATCGCGGTACTGGTACTGGAGGGAGTGCTGCACCTGCTCCTTGGCGTACTTATAGGAACGGGATGCCTGACCGTAATAACCCTTTGCACGGTTAAGGACGGTACGACGCTTCTTCTTGGCGTTCACAGCGCGCTTCACACGAGCCATATCTAATCAACTCCTAAATGAGATTACAGCGGTAAATACGGATTAACGGCCGGCGAGGCGGGCGTTGATGACCTTGGCGTCGGCAGCGGCCAGCTCGGTCTCCTGGCGGAAGCCACGCTTGCGCTTGGTGGACTTCTTGGTCAGGATGTGGCTCTTGTAAGCCTTGGCACGCATGATCTTGCCAGTGCCGCTGCGGCGGAAACGCTTCTTGCTGCCGCTGTGGGTCTTCATCTTAGGCATGGAAAACTCCTTCTAATACCTGGTGGTTAACTACTTATCGCTCGGCTCGGCGTCGCCCTCGTTGTCGAAGGCGCCCTTGATCGGGGCGAGCAGCATGAGCATGTTACGGCCTTCCAGCTTGGGCTGGGACTCGACCGTAGCGAACGGTTTGAGGTCCTCTGCGAGGCGCTCGAGCACGTTCAGACCCTGCTCCGGGTGGGCCATCTCGCGGCCGCGGAACATGATGGTGATCTTGACGCGCGCGCCCTTCTTGAGGAAGCGCAGGACGTGACCCTTCTTGGTCTCGTAATCGCCCACATCGATCTTCGGTCGGAACTTCATTTCCTTGACCTCGACCTTGGACTGGTTCTTACGAGCCTGCTTGGCCTTCATGGCCTGCTGGTACTTGAACTTGCCGTAGTCCATGACCTTGCACACGGGAGGCTCGGCGTTGGGCGCGATCTCCACCAAGTCAAGGTTCTGGTCGTCGGCGATGCGCTGCGCATCACGGGTGTCGAACAGACCCAGCTGCGATCCATCGACGCCGATGAGACGGACACGCGGGGCGCGGATCTCATCGTTGATGCGGGTGTCATCAGACTTAGCTATCTCAATACCTCCTTCTTGCAACTCGAACAAAAAACCCGGCCACCTCAACGGTATCCGGGTCTACAGATCTTGGGAGATGTACGCACCGAGGTGCGGACATACATCTTGATTTGTACGACCAGACAGCTACCGATATGGCGCCGAAAGGTGGGGACCCGCAGGTCCCTCTTTCCTGCTGGAAAACCAGCGACTCGTAAATCATACCACGGAACGCATTTGCTCCATGGTTTCATCACGAGAATACCGCCTCCCTCGATCTTGCATCAAAGGGATGCGAACGCGCATATGGTGCCCGAGGTGAGAGTCGAACTCACACGCCCTCGCGGGCGGAGGATTTTGAGTCCCCTGCGTCTGCCATTCCGCCACTCGGGCATAAAAAAATGCGCTGAGCTATGGTACCACAGCCCAGCGCGCGCATCAAAGCTGAAATGAATCAGTTACGCCTTGTTGACGGAACCGAACTCCTCCATGAGCTCCTTGGCGCGAGCCACGATGGCCTCGCGACCGGGCTTGAGCACCTTGCGGGGATCGAAGCCCTTGCCCTCGAGGTCCTTGCCGGCCTCGATGTACTCACGGGTGGCAGCGGCGAAGACGAGCTGCAGGTCGGTGTTCACGTTGATCTTGGAAACACCGAGGGAGATGGCCTTCTGGATCTGGTCCACCGGGATGCCGGTGCCGCCGTGGAGAACCAGCGGCAGGTCGCCCACGGCCTCCTTGATGGCAGCCAGAGCGTCGAAGGACAGGCCGGCCCAATCCTCGGGGTACACACCGTGGATGTTGCCGATGCCGCAGGCGAGGAAGTCCACGCCCAGCGCGGCGATCTGCTTGCACTCCTCGGGGTCGGCGATCTCGCCCTGGCCCACGATGCCGTCCTCGACGCCACCGATGCCGCCGACCTCGGCCTCGACGGAGATGCCCTTCTCGTGGGCGATCTTCACGATCTCAGCGGTGCGGTCGAGGTTGATCTGGAAGGTCTCCTCGTGGGAGCCGTCGTACATGACGGAGGTGAAGCCGGCCTCGATGCACTCAAGGCAGTTCTCGTAGGTGCCATGATCGAGGTGCAGGGCGACCGGGACGGTCACGCCGGTGGCCTCGACGGCGGCCTTCACCATGTCGGCGCAGACCTTGAAGCCGCCCATCCACTTGGCGGCGCCAGCGGAGCACTGGATGATCAGCGGGGACTTGGCCTCCTCCGCGGCCTGGAGGACGGCAAGCGTCCACTCGAGGTTATTGGTGTTGAACGCACCGAGGGCGTAGTGGCCGGCCTCGGCGTCCTTCAGCATCTGAGCTGCATTGACGAGCATATTGGACCTCCCATTGTCCATACTCTGAACGGTAAACGGAACCATGGTACCACGCGAACGGGGGCACGGCGTGTCAAACGAAGCGTAAACCCACCTGAACCGCGGAGATGAGCGCTATCGGTAATGACGCAGACCGCGACGCATGAAGAGGTTGGCCTCGAGCTCGCGGGCCACGGTGGTCGTGTCATTGTGACCGATCAGGCACAGGGTGTCCGCGGGCAGAAGCGCTCCGATCTTGCCGAGCGAGTCGATGACCTGCCTCTCCGAACCGCCCTCCAGGTCGGTGCGGCCGTGTGCGCCGGGAAACAGCGTGTCACCCACAAAGGCGACGTCGCCGGTGGTGGCGGCGCAGAAGAGCACGATGCCGCCCGGCGTGTGCCCCGGCGTTGCCATGACCTGCAGTTCGACATCGCCAAAGGCAACGATGTCCCCCTCGTTGAGCAGGCGGTCGGGCGCGGGCGGCACCTCGTGGTCGAAGCCCCACATCTCGCGCATGTCCTCGATAGCACGCCCCATGATCTCCGAATCGGCTTCGGAGATGAGGAACGGGACGTCGCTGCCGAGTGCACGACGCATGCCGGCGACGCCACCGATGTGGTCGGCGTGCCCGTGTGTGCAGATAATGGCAGCGACCCGCTTGCCGGGACAGCGCTCAGCCAGCACCTCGGCGAGCCTCTCCCCTTCCCAGGCGGGGTCGATGACGACAACCTCGTCACCGCTCTCGGCGAAGTACGTGTTCGTCTGGATGGGGCCGTTCGCCACGCAATGGATGGCGAGGGTCCCCTTCCTGTTCATATCAAGCGTCATGTCCATACTGCACTCTCATTCTCATCTAATTACTCAGCATGACTCAATTTGTACCTGGCACCATTTGAGACGGTTAGCGGCGGCGCTTCATCGTCTTGCTGCCCTCGCCCGGCATGAGGCGGCGAGCATCGTAGACGCTCTCGACGGCGCCAATTGCGCCGAGGAGCGGGTCGAGGCGGCTCGCGTCGGAGATCTCGATGAGGAAGCGCAGAGTCGCGATCCCCTCGCGATTGGTGGACGTGGCGGCAGAAAGAATGTTACCGCCGGCGTCGCCGATCGCGATGGTGACGTCCTTGAGCAGGCCCATGCGGTCGATGCACTCGACAACGATCTCGACCTGGAAGAGGGCGTCGGCGCCGTTATCCCAGCTCACGCCAATCATCCGCTCGGGATGCTCCATGAGCCCCTTGACGTTGGGGCAGGTGGCGCGATGGACGGAGACGCCGCGGCCGCGGGTGATGAACCCCACGATGTCATCGCCCGTTACGGGATTGCAGCAATGCGCGAGGCGCACGAGCATGCTATCGCCCTCGGCACCCTCGACGAGCACGCCGCTGTTGCCCTTGGAACGCTTGCCCTTGCCGCTACCGCCCGTGCGCGGCGGCTGATGCACCACGCTCGCGATGGCCTCCGCCTTGGCATCGGCGGCGCTCTGGGGCCTGGGATCGAGAATCGCCTGGACCTTGTTTCCCACGGCTCGCGGCTGGACCTTGCCGGCGCCCACCGCTGCGAACAGATCCTCGAGGGACTTGTAATTCATATCGGCGGCGACCGCGTTCAGCGCGCGGGTAGAGCGAGGGGTGGAGATGCCATAGCCGCGCTTGCGCAAATCGCGGGAAAGCATCTCTCGACCAGCCGCGGCATCCTCGTCCTTAGTGGCCGCCGCGAAATACCGGCGGATCTTGGACTTGGCGCTCGGTGTCTTGACGATGTTCAGCCAGTCGCGCGAGGGTTTGGCGTTCTTGTTGGTGAGGATTTCAACACGGTCGCCCATCGACAGCTCGTGGGTGAGCGGGGCCACGGCGCCGTTGATGATCGCGCCCACACAATGGTTGCCAACCTCGGTATGGACCGCATAGGCGAAATCGAGAGGAGTGGACCCCACACGGAGGTTGAGCACCTCGCCCTTGGGTGTGAAGACGTAGATCTCCTGGTCGTACAGCTCGACCTTGAGAGAATGCAGGAACTCCTTGGGATCCTCGATCTCGTCGCTCGCGGCCCAATCGAGGCTGCGCTTGAAGGCGTTGATCTGGTCATCCAAGCTCTGGGCGCCGGCGTCCTTACGGGCGCTCGAACCGCCCGAGCGCTTGTAGAGCCAATGCGCGGCGATGCCGTATTCGGCCTGCTCGTGCATCTCGTACGTGCGAATCTGAATCTCGAGCGGACGGGCCGTGGGACCGATGACCGTGGTGTGCAGGCTCTGGTAGTTGTTGGCCTTGGGCATGTTGATGTAATCCTTGAAGCGCCCGGGCACGGGCGTCCACAGGGAGTGCGCGGCGCCGAGCGTGGAATAGCAATCGACGACGCTCTTGGTGATCACGCGCAGAGCGACCAGGTCGTAGATCTCGGAGAACTCCTTGCCCTTGCGCTTCATCTTCTGATAGATCGACCAGTAGTGCTTGGAGCGGCCCGTGATCTGGTAGCCCTCGATACCGGCGCGCTTCAGCTCGTCGTCGAGTGCCTTGATGGTCTCGGCCAAGAAGCGCTCGCGGGCCTCGCGGCTCTCGCTCACCATACGGGCGATGCGCTGGTACGCCTCGGGCTCAAGGTAGAAGAACGACAGGTCCTCGAGCTCCCATTTGATGGAGCTCATGCCCAAGCGGTCGGCGAGCGGCGCGTAGACGTCCATGGTCTCGCGCGCCTTGAACAAGCGGCGATCGGCGGGCAGCGCCGCCAAGGTGCGCATATTGTGCAGTCGGTCTGCGAGCTTGACGATGACCACGCGGATGTCGCGGCTCATCGCGAGGAACATCTTGCGCAGGTTGAGCGCCTGCTTGCCGTCCATGGTATCGACGTCGATGTTGGTGAGCTTGGTCACGCCGTCCACGAGATCTGCGACAGTCGCGCCGAAGAACGCCGTGACGTCCGCAAGCGAGGTGGTGGTGTCCTCGACCGTGTCGTGCAGCAGCGCCGCGCAAACCACGTCGCAGTCCATCTTGAGCTCGGACAAGATGATGGCGACCTCTACCGGATGGTTGATGTAGGCCTCGCCGCTGCGGCGCTTCTGCGCGCAATGCTTCTCGGCGGCGAAACAGTACGCCTGCTCGACGAGGGCGCAATCCTGCTCCCCCATGTACTTGCGTACCAGTGAGGCCAGTCGGTCGTAGCTGTCCGCCTGGAACTCGGTGGGCAAATCGTCCGCATGCGCGTAGTGCACCATCTCGGCGCTCGGGCGCAGAGATTCGGCACCCGCCTTGTACTCCATGGCCTTGTCCGGATGGGTCCCTGTGGCCGTCTGTTTATCCATTGACGGCACCCCCCTCGTGTACCTGCGGTGTTATGGGACGGTTGATGCGTGTCAGCATATCATGCGCGGACGCGGAAAGCGCCCAGTCGCGGAAGGCAGAGAACTCTCGGCGGGCGTGAAGGCCCTCGAGATACAGAATCGAGCGATTCAGGTCGACATGGCCGGGGTTCTCGACCATCTCGATGGCCCGGACATCGTCATCGCCGGCCACGTGTGCAAAGCCGAGTTCCTCGAAAATGGCCAGGCCGCTGGGCACCGCACGTTCGTCGACGGGCGTGCGGGCATCGACTGCCAGGCACATCTGCGCGATGTCGAGGTCGCTCGCGGGCAGTGGGCCCGTGGGCGCCCCGCCGCGATGGCGGCGCCACATGGTCTGCAGCGCGCGATACAGCGTCACCAACTCGCGACGATCGGGGGCCGCGGCGTCCAAAAGCCGCTCGTTGATGCGCGCGTCGCGGCCGGAGTAGAGCAGGTGGATGCTGGCGGGCGCCCCATCGCGCCCCGCGCGGCCGCTCATCTGATTGAACTCGATATCGCCAAAGGGCATATGGTAGAGGACCACATGACGGATGTCGGGAATGTTCACTCCCTCGCCAAAGGCGGAGGTGGATACGATGCATGCGAGCTCGCCGTCTCGGAAGGCGGCCTCGACGGAGGCACGCTCGGGCCGCGTGAGCCCCGCATGGTAAAACGCGATGCGGGCGCCCAACTCAGGCACTCGCCGCCGCAACGTACGGCACAGCGCCTGGGCCTGATCGCGCGAGTTCACGTACACCACGCTCTTCTGCCCCATGGCAACGATCGACACCAGCCTGTTCTCGCGGCTGGAAAGATCGCGACCATCGTCGAGCTCCAGATTCTCGCGCACGGCGGCGTCCACGACCTGGGCGTCGACGGGCAAAAGACGGCGGATCTCTGCCGCGACCTCGGCCGAAGCGGTCGCAGTCACCGCAAGCACAGTTGGATCGAGCAGGTCGTGCAGGATCTGGGGCATGTCGAGGTAGGCCGTACGG
>URWW01000052.1 GCA_900551665.1 uncultured Collinsella sp.
AGAAGTCTTTCGGCGCCCGGACCCTGTTCACGGGTGCCACGCTCCAGGTGAATGCCGGCGAGCGGTACGCCCTTGTCGGTCCCAACGGTGCCGGCAAGACGACGCTGCTCAAGATCATCATGGGTATCGACAGCCCCGATGCCGGGTCCGTTACGTTTGCTAAGGATGCCAATGTCGGCTATCTCGAGCAGGAGACCAAACTCGCCGGTGATACCTCCATCATCCAGGAGGTTATGGACGCTGCGATTGAAATTAAGACGATGGGGGAGCGCGCCGAGGAGCTTCAGCTCAAGATTGCCGAGGCCGGAGAGTCCGGCGAGGTTCCCCAGGCCATGCTTGACGAGTATGGTCATGTGCAGGACCGCTTCGAGCGTTTGGGCGGCTACGAACTCGAGAGCAACGCGCGTCAGATTCTTGCCGGTCTGGGTTTCAAGCCCTCGGATTTCGATCAACCGTGTTCCGAGTTCTCCGGTGGCTGGCAGATGCGTATCGCGCTGGCTAAGCTGTTCCTCCGCCATCCGGATGTCCTGTTACTCGACGAGCCCACCAACCACCTCGACCTTGAAAGTGTCCAGTGGCTGCGCGGGTTCATCTCCGCCTACGACGGCGCCGTGCTGATCGTCAGCCACGACCGCGCCTTTATGGACGCCTGCGTGGATCACGTGGCGGCCCTCGAGAACCGTCGCATCACCACCTACGCCGGCAATTACAGCTCCTATCTCAAGCAGCGCGAGGACAACCTCGAGCAGATGCGTGCCAAGCGCGCCGCCCAGGAGCGCGAGATCGCCCATATGCAGGTGTTCGTCGATAAGTTCCGCTATAAGCCGACCAAGGCCGCCCAGGCCCAGGAGCGCATGCGCCGCATCGAGCAGATCAAGAGTGAGCTTGTGATCTTGCCCGAGGGGCACAAGCACGTCAATTTCAAGTTCCCCGACCCTCCGCGCTCGGGCGATATGGTTATCAAGCTCGAGGATTTTGCCAAGCGGTATGGCAGTAAGACCCTTTACGAGCACGCCGATCTGACGCTGTATCGCGGGGACCGCGTCGCGCTCGTCGGACCCAATGGCGCCGGCAAGTCCACGCTCCTCAAGATGCTCATCGGCCAGGAGGCGCCGACTGAGGGAACTCGCTCGCTCGGCACCAACGTCGGCGTGGCGTACTATGCCCAACATCAGCTTGAGGGGCTCAAAGAGGGCAATACCGTCCTGCAGGAGATCGACTCCGTCGCCCCGACCTGGACTGTCCCTCAGCAGCGCAGCCTGCTCGGTGCCTTCCTCTTTGCCGGCGAGGACGTCGACAAGCGCGTAGGGGTCCTTTCCGGCGGCGAGCGCGCCCGTCTCGCGCTGGCCAAGATGCTCGTCGCCCCCGAGGCGCTGCTCTGCCTCGACGAGCCCACCAACCATCTCGATATCGATTCCGTCGACATGCTCGAGAACGCCCTCAAGAGCTTCCCGGGCACCATCGTCCTCATCTCCCACGACGAGCACCTGGTGCGCGCTGTGGCGAACCGCGTGGTTGATATCCGTGACGGTAAGATGACCGTTTACGACGGCGATTACGACTATTACCTGTTCAAGCGCGAGGACCTGGCTGCGCGTGCCGCGGCTGAGGCGGCTGATCCTGCAAATGCCTCCAGGCAGCAGGCCCAGCAACGTGCCGACGAGCCTCAGGCTGTGGCGCCTCGCGAGGGCAAGAAGACCAAGGAGCAGAAGCGTGCCGAGGCCGCCGCTCGCGCCGAGCTCAATCGCCGCCTCAAGGGCACGAAGGACCGCCTCAAGAAGGTCGAGGCTGAGCTTGATGTGAAGCGAGCCCGCTACGACGAGCTCATGGCTCTCATGGCCAGCGAGGAACTGTATGCCGACCAGGATAAGTTCAACGCCGCGCTCGTTGAGTACAACGGGCTCAAGCAGGAGCTTCCGGCTCTCGAGGACGAGTGGCTCGAGTTGTCCACCACGATCGAGGAGGAGACTGCCCGTGGACTCGCGTAGAGCGCTTGCCGTTGCCCTGTCGCTCCTGGGTTTCGCTTTCAGATTGTTCGCGCTCGTCCTCTGTGCGCTCACGGTCGTCCTGTGCTTCAACGGATTCGCGACGATGCTCGGCATCGTGAATTTCGTCGTCGACCTCACCCGCGCGCTTCCGGATATCATTGCGGGCTACGGTTTGATTCCCACTCCCTTTGGCGGCGTGTTCCGCTTCGACTTTGCAGTCGTGGCGGCGGTGTGCTTCTTTGTGGATTACCTGCTCGGCCGCATCTCTCAAACCATCCGCTAGGAGGCGTAGGTTGAATTTCGACTATCTGTTCGGCTTGCTCGCAAGCGCAGCGGCCGTGATCATCGGCATCGTGGTTCATGAGAGCGCCCATGCGCTCGCCGCCTACCTTTTGGGCGATCGCACGGCTCGATCACAGGGCCGCATCTCGCTCAATCCGCTTCGCCACATCGATCCCTTCGGCACCATATTGCTGCCCCTGATCATGATCTTGGCCGGCGGTCCCGTCTTTGCATTTGCCAAACCCGTGCCCATCTACCTTGGCAACCTCAAGCATCCCAAGCGCGACGAGGTGATCGTTTCTCTGGCGGGACCTTTGAGCAATATCGCCCTTGCCGTCATGGGCGCGCTTCTTTTGCGTGGTCTGGCCAACGACCCCGCGCTGTTCGCGGGTGGTCTGGCGCAGTACGGCCTGGCTGCGCAGGTCGCCCCGCACCTGGTTCGCTTTTCGTTGACGCTCATGAGCGTCAACCTCTCGCTCGCGTACTTCAATTTGATCCCGCTGCCGCCGCTCGACGGCTCTTCGTTGCTCGTCCCGTTTCTCAAGGGCCGAGCCCTGCAGACGTATTACGAGGTCCAGCGCTATTCCATGCCCATTCTGATCGTCGTTCTGTACGTGTTGCCGAGCTTGCTGCACATCGATCTGATCGGCCTGTATTTCAGCATCACGGTCGACCCCTTGTATCTCAACCTCGTCAGCTTCGCCTTGGGGTTTTAATGCCCGTCGGTGCGCTAAACTCAGTGGGTATGCGTTTTTCAGAGTGAGAGGGGGATCGCATGTCGTATCGCGTGTCTACGCAGGTCTATTCCGGACCGTTTGACCTTCTGCTTCAGCTTGTGAGCAGACAAAAGGTCGATATCGGCTCGATCTCCATCTCCGAGGTCGCCGAGCAGTACCTCGCCGAGGTCGAGCGTCTCGAGGCGCTCGACCTCGATGTTGCGAGCGATTTTCTGCTCGTCGCCGCGACTCTGCTCGATATCAAGGCCGCGTCGCTTGTCCCCGACGATTCGTCCAATGTCTCCGAAGACGATGACCTGGACGACGAATTCTCGGGCTTGGATGCCGATTCCCTACGCGAGGTCCTTATTCAGCGCCTCATCGCCTACAAGCAGTTCAAGGGTGCCGCCGCCGCGTTGGGGGCTCGTATGGAGGCTGAGAGCCGCATGCATCCGCGCGTTGCCGGACCCGACCCCGAGTTTTTGAACTTGATGCCCGATTACCTTGCGGGCATCACGCTGCGCGGCCTTGCCGTCATCTGCGCGGATTTGGATGGCAAGCGCGAGACCTTCCTGCTTGAGGCCGAGCATGTCGCCCCCAGCCGCGTGCCCATCGAGCTCACGGTCGCCTCTGTCGACCGCGTCACCATCTCGCGGCCTCATCTCACGTTCCGCGATCTTTTGGATGGGGATGCGACCACCGAACAGATCGTCGCCACGTTTCTCGCCATTCTCGAATTGTCAAAGCGCGGCTCCGTCACGCTCGAGCAAGACGAGAACTTCGGCACTATCCGCATCGACCGAGTCGCGGGCGCACCCGAGTACCGCCCCGAGGACGGTTCGCTTTTTGACGAGGAGGACTAATGGAGCATCTGAGCGAGCTTGAAGCCGGCTCCATCAAGGGCGCCCTTGAGGCGCTGCTGCTGGTTTCGAGCGATCCTGTGAGCGCGAGTCAGCTCGCGAGCGTTCTCGGTTCGACCCCCGGTGAGATCGCCTCCCTTCTGGCTGATCTCAAGGTCGAGTACGAGGAGGCCAATCGCGGTTTTCAGCTGCGCGAGGTCGCAGGGGGTTGGCGCCTATTCACCCATCCCGCGTTCCATGATCAGGTCGAGTCCTTTGTCCTGTCATGGGATACTCAGCGCCTGTCGCAGGCCGCCCTCGAGACGCTTGCCGTCATCGCCTATCATCAGCCGGTCACGCGCGAAATGGTCAAGGGCATCCGCGGCGTAAACTCCGATGGCGTCATCTCCTCTTTGGTGGATAAGGGCCTCATTCGCGAGATGGGCCGGGACCCCCAGCGCGGTCAGGCCATTCTCTACGGCACCACCAACGCGTTCCTCGAGAAGTTCGGCTTGCGCTCCACGCGTGATCTTCCCGATCTCGAACAGTTCGCCCCTGATGAGCAGGCTCGCCAGTTCATTCGCGAGCGCCTTTCCGGCCGCTCCATCCAGTCGACCCTCGACGAGGTGGACGAGGATTTGGAAGAGGAGCGCGAGCTCATCTCCACGGATGATGGCGACGCTGAGGCCGGCGCCACGTTCGATGGCGATTCATTCGACGGGGATTGCGATGCGTAGCGCCAGTGAGGGCTCGCCGCTCGTCCATGAGGGCGACTCGATGCTGGTTCCCATGCGCTTGCAGCGCTTTCTCGCGCGCGCGGGTGTTGCGAGCCGGCGCGGGTCTGAAGGGCTCATGACTGCCGGGCGCGTTTGCGTCAACGGCGAGGTCAAAACCGAGCTTGGTACGAAGGTCGACCCGCGATGCGATGAGGTCACGGTTGACGGCGTTCCCGTCGTGCTCGGCTCCGGTCCCGCTTACATCATGCTCAACAAGCCCGCTGGGTTCCTCACCACGATGAGTGACCCGCATGGGCGCCCCACCGTCGCTGAACTCGTGCCCAGCAAAAAGTTTCCCGGGCTCTTTCCGGTCGGCCGCTTAGACATGGACACGACCGGCCTGCTCTTGTTTACCACCGATGGTGATTTGGGCCAGCGCCTGCTTCATCCGTCTCACCATGTGTGGAAGACGTATCGCGCCATCGTCGACGGCCGCTGCTTGGATAAAGACCTGGAGCCCTTGCGGCGGGGTCTCACCCTCGACGACGGTCCGTGCCAGCCTGCACGGTGCCGAGTGCTCGAGCCGGCAGATGCTCGTATCCCCGGCTTCGACCGGCTCGATCCGGGGACGACGGCTGTCGAGGTCATCATCCGAGAAGGTCGAAAGAACCAGGTCAAGCGCATGCTCTCCAAGATCGGTCATCCCGTCATCGCCCTGCATCGCTGCCGGTTCGGCGAATTGCGACTCGGCGACTTGGCTGAAGGCTCTTGGAGGGAACTCACCGACGAAGAGGTCGCGTCGCTCAAATCCGCGCCGCGGCTAGATCTATAGGAGGATTACATGATCATCGCCATTGACGGGCCCGCCGGTTCCGGCAAGTCCACCATCGCCCGTGAGGTAGCCACGCGATTCGGCTTTTCCAAGCTCGATACCGGCGCTATGTATCGCTCTGTCGCGCTGAGTGCGCTGCAGCGCGGCATTTCGCTTGAGGATGCTTCGGCGACCGCTCAGCTTGCGCGCGACATCCGCATCACGTTTGGCGCCGAGAATCACGGCAACGTCTCCGTCTTCGTGGACGGGATCGACGTCTCCGATGCGATCCGCACCCCCGAGGTTGATCGCAACGTCTCCGCTGCGGCTGCGAATCCGGGTGTTCGCGCCGCCATGCTCGACCTGCAGCGCCGTTTCGCCGAGGGTCGCGATGTTGTTGCCGAGGGCCGCGATATCGGCACCGTCGTCTTTCCTGAGGCGGAGCTCAAGGTGTTTTTGACCGCCGATCCGCGTGAACGCGCCCGTCGCCGTGTCATGCAGCGCCATGAAGGCTCCGAGGTCGACGCATCCGTGATCGAGGCCGAGATTGAGCAGACGATCGCCGATATCGAGCGTCGTGACGCGCTTGATTCCAAGCGTGAAACTGCTCCGCTCACCTGTGCCGACGATGCCGTGCGGATTGACTCGACGAGCCACACCATCGATGAGATCGTCTCCATGATCGAGCACCTCATCGCTGAGAGGAGGTAGCATGGCCGAGGAGATCTCGACCCCGCGTGATGCGGCTTCGCATTACAACTGCCCCATGTCCGCGTTCCCGCTGCATGAGCGCGTGATCTATGCCATCGTCATGGCTGTTCTCTGGGCATTTTCCAAAGTCATGTGGCGTTGGCGCCTCGAGGACGCCGAGAAGGTGCACGCCCGCTGCTCCGACGGCGTCGTGATCATTTGCAATCACACTTCAATGGCCGAGGTTTTGCCCATCGTCACGAGCGAGTGGGCGGCCGGTCGTCGCGTCCGGCCGATTTTCAAATCGGAATTCAATAAGACCGGCATCGTCCGCTGGGCTTTCGCCCTTGCGGGCGGCATCCCCGTCGATCGCGGCGAGGCTGATATGGCGGCCCTGCGCGCAGCCCAGCATGCCTTGCAGCGCGGCGAGGACGTGCTGATTTTCCCTGAGGGTACTCGTATTCGCACCGATGACCAGCCGGTCGAGGTTCACGGAGGCTTCGCGCTTATAGCGCAGATGGGAAAGGCGCCCGTTTCCCCGATGGCCGTTTGCGGTTTTCGCGATATCACGCCTGCCGGAAAAAAGCTCATGCGCCCCAAGAAGTGCTGGATGCGAGCGGGTGATTCCGTCCTTCTCGAAGATGCCCCCGAGGGCATGAAACGTCGCGAACGCACGCAGTGGGTTGAGGATGAGTCCATTCGACGTATGTACGCGATTCGCGACGCGCTGCGCGCTGAGCATCCTGGGAGGTTCTAGATGTCTCACATCGAGATCGAGGTCGCTCGCTACGCCGGGGTGTGCTACGGCGTCGAGCGCGCGCTTGGCATGGCCGCTCTCGGCCATAGGGTGCCCGTCGTAACAAGTGGCGATGGACATAGCCGAGCCAGGAATGTCGATCAAGATAGCCGAGATCAGGCCGCCGGACACACCACCAATATACAGGGCC
>URWW01000053.1 GCA_900551665.1 uncultured Collinsella sp.
TCTCCACGCAGACGAAGGTGGACAAGAAGCTGGCCGACCAGGGCATCAGCCGTCTGGAGATAGGCCGCGAGGCGTTCGTCGAGGCGTGCTACGACTGGTACAAGGAGTACGGCACCACCATCGTGAACCAGATCAAGGGCATGGGCTGCTCCTGCGACTACTCCGACGAGCACTTCACGCTCGAGCCGGCCTACGTGCGCGCCGTGCGGAAGCTGTTCACCGACTGGTACCACGAGGACATCATCTACCGCGGCAAGCGCATCGTGAACTGGTGCCCGCACTGCACCACGGCCATCGCCGACGACGAGGCCGAGTACGTGGACGAGGCGGGGCATCTGTGGTACCTGCGCTACCCGCTCGCCGAGCCGGTGGACGGCCTGGAGTACCTGGTCGTCGCCACCACGCGTCCCGAGACCATGCTCGGCGACACCGGCATCGCCGTTTCGAGCAAGGACCCCGAGAAGGCGGCGTTCGTGGGCAAGACGGTCAAGCTGCCCATCGTCGACCGTGAGATCCCGATTTTCGACGATTGGCACGTCGACCCCGATTTCGGCTCCGGTTTCGTCAAGGTCACCCCGGCGCACGACCCCAACGACTATGCGATGGGCGAGGCCCACGGTCTCGAGAAGATCAACATCTTCGACGAGCATGCCGTCGTCGTGGAGGGCTACGGGCGTTTCACCGGCATGACGCGCGACGAGTGCCGCGAGGCCGTCCTGGCGTGGTTCGAGGAGCACGACCTGCTCGATCACGTGGATGAGCACGACCATTCCGTCATGCATTGCTACCGCTGCGATCAGACGCTCGAGCCCTGGCTCTCCGAGCAGTGGTTCGTCGCCGTGGACAAGCTCAAGGAGCCCGCGCTCAAGGCCGTCCAGGATGGTCGCGTGACCTTCCACCCGGCCCGCTGGACCGAGACCTACACCACCTGGATGGAGAACCTGAAAGACTGGTGCATCTCCCGTCAGCTGTGGTGGGGTCACCGCATTCCCGTGTTCTACTGCGAGGAGTGCGGCTGGGAGGACGCCTGCATGGACGACGTGACGGTCTGCCCCAAGTGCGGCTGCACTCATGTCCACCAGGACGAGAACGTGCTGGACACCTGGTTCAGCTCCCAGCTGTGGACCTTTGCCACGCAGGGCTGGCCGCAGCATCCCGAGCAGCTCGAGGGCCATCATCCCACCACGGCGCTCGTCACCGCGCGCGACATCATCGCGCTGTGGGTCGCCCGCATGATCATGAGCTCGCTGTACTTCCTCGACGAGGTTCCGTTCCATGACGTCGTGATCTACCCCACGATCCTCGCCAAGGACGGTAGCCGTATGTCCAAGTCCAAGGGCAATGGCGTGAACCCCATGGACCTTATCGACATGTACGGTGCCGACGCCATGCGCTATAACCTGCTCACGCTGTGCACCACCAACCAGGACGTCAAGTTCGACGCCGACATCGACAAGAAGACGAAGGCCCTCAAGGGTTCGGCCCGTACCGAGCAGGCCCGCTCCTTCGTCACCAAGATCTGGAACGCCAGCCGTTTCCTGCTCATGAACATGGATGGCTACACCCCGGGCGAGCCCGTCGCCGAGACCGCGGCCGATGCCTGGATGTTCAGCC
Source organism: uncultured Collinsella sp. (assembly GCA_900551665.1). Lineage (GTDB taxonomy): Bacteria > Actinomycetota > Coriobacteriia > Coriobacteriales > Coriobacteriaceae > Collinsella. The sequence goes on from URWW01000053.1 coordinate 1,615, forward strand.
GCCTGGCCAAGGCCACGCGCATGGTGACGGAGGGTATTGAGAAGTACACCTTCGGCGAGATGGCGCGCGGCGTCCAGAACTTCTTCTGGAATGAGGTCTGCGACTGGTACGTCGAGGTCACCAAGACCCGCCTCAAGGACGATGCCGCCCGCCTGCAGGCTCAGCGCAACCTGATCTTCGTGCTCGATGCCAGCATGCGCCTCATGCACCCGCTCATGCCGTTCGTCACCGAGGCCATTTGGGATCAGATGCCCGCCAGTTGGCTGGATATGAACGAGGACGGCGGTATCGAGCGCGCCGAGGCCCTCATGGTCGCCGCCTGGCCCGAGCCCGAGGCCTTCGAGCGCTTCATCGATGAGGAGGCCGAGCGTTCCTTCGAGCTCGCCCGTGCCGTCGTGTCCGACGCCCGCTCCACCCGTGCCCGCTATCGCCTGAGCCCCAAGGAGTCCCTGCCCGTGGTCGTCAAGGCCGCGAGCGCCGAGGTCGCCGAGGCCATCGAGGGCATGGCCGACTTCATCTGCGGTCTGGCCAACATCAGCGAGCTTTCCGTGTGCGCCTCCGAGGACTTTGAGAAGCCCGCTGCCGCCATCGCGCTTGCCGGCGCCGATTTCGATGCCTATGTCGTTGTGGGCGATTTGGTCGACTTCGACGCCGAGAAGGCCCGCCTGAACAAGGAGCTTGCCACGGCGGAGAAGGAGCTTGCCGCCGCCGAGCGCACCCTGGGCAACGAGGGCTTTATCGCCAAGGCCGCGCCCGAGGTCGTCGCCAAGAAGCGCGAGCGCGCCGCCGAGCTCGCCGAGACCATCGCCGCGGTCAAGGCGCAGCTCACCGACTTCGAGTAATCGGTCCATACGTTAATTCGAACCCCGCCGCATCGGTTGCGGCGGGGTTTGTGTTGCATACGGGATAGGGGGAAATGATGGCGGAAAACGAGACGGGCACGGTGATGCTGCCGCCGGCTAAGACTCAGGAGGCGTTCGTCCACATCGGGTTCGCCAAGGCCAAGCTCACGCGTGGGCGGGCGTTCGTGCTCGCGATCCTCGCGGGCGCCTTCGTCGCGCTCGGTGCGTCCTTCATGCTGATGGTCCGAGCGGATTCCACGCTTTCGTCGTCGGTGTCGCTCATCTTGGGCGGCCTGGCGTTTTGCCTGGGCCTGTTTCTCGTGCTCGTCGCCGGTGCCGAGCTGTTCACGGGCAATTGCCTCATGCTCATCGGCGCGCTCGACGGTCGGTACCCGATGATGAAGATGGTCCGCAAATGGGCCGTCGTGTACGCCGGCAACGCCGTGGGCGCGCTGCTCGCCGTCGCATTGCTTCTCGCCTCGGGATTCCTTTCCATGCAGGAGGGCTCGGTGGGCGAGCTTGCCTATGCCGTCGCACTCTCCAAGGCCTCGCTCGGCCCTGTGACCGCTTTTGCGCGCGGCGTCCTGTGTAACGTCCTCGTGTGCCTGGGCGTTTGGATGGGCAGTGCTGGCAAGACGGTCTGCGACAAGTTCGCCGCGACGATTCTGCCGGTCGTGTCCTTCGTGGTGTTGGGATTCGAACACTCCGTTGCGAACATGTTCTTCCTTCCTTTGGGCGTTGCCGCGCAGTCCATGCTGGGCGTCGGCGCGATCCCGCTAGCGGGCATGGCATCCAACCTCATGTTCGTCACGCTCGGCAACATTGTGGGTGGTGCGGCCGTGGCAGCCGCTTATTGGTTCGTCTACGGCCGCGATGTGCGCGAATAGGGGATTGATATGAAGCGCGAAGGTACCTATGCCGTGCCGTTCGAGTTCGAGGAGCTTTCCTACGAGCGGGCGGTGACGATCGCCGCCGACACCGGTAAGATCGCCGGCGAGGCGGGTCCGCTGCTTGAGACGGTCATCGACATGCTCGATGAGCTCGGCCGGCCCGACGAATACTTCGATTGCATTCAGGTTGCGGGAACCAACGGCAAGACGTCGACCACTCGGTTCACCGCGGCGATTCTGCGCGGAGAGAGACTGCGAACGGCGCTGTACACCTCTCCCCAGCTCGTGCGCTATGAGGAGCGCATGGAAGTCGATGGCGGCGTGGTGAGCCCCTCTGCATTCGCGCACGGCGTCTCCGCTGCCGCAGAGGCGGGCCGTCGCGTGAACGAACGCCGCGCAGCCTCGGGCGAACCGACCTACACCATCACGCCGTTCGACCTCCTGACTGCTGCCGCCATGGTCGTGTTCGCCGAGGCGAGGGTCGATGTTGCCGTGCTCGAGGTGGGCCTGGGCGGTCGTTGGGACGCCACGAGCGCCACCGACCCCGTGGCCGTGGCCATTACGGGCATCGGGCTCGACCACACGCATATCCTGGGCGATACGCTCGAGGAGATCGCGAGCGAGAAGGCCGCCGTCATCAAACCCGGTCGCACAGTCGTGCTCGGCGAGGGCACGCATGAGCCGAGCGTCGAGCGCGTGATGCGCGCACGTTGTGATTCCTGCGGTGTCGTGCCCTGGGTTGTGGGACATACGGTCGTCGAATTGCCCGTGGGCATCGACGGTGCGGTTTCGTTCTCGACCGATACCGCTCGTGCCATGTACGAGGTCTCAATGCACAAACCCGCTTACCAACCGCAGAACGCCGCTTGTGCCATAGCGCTGGCGGAGGGGTATCTGGGCCGCCCGCTCGATGCGTCCGCACTCGCCGTCTCTCTCGAGTCCTGTCCCATACCGGGCCGTTTCGACGTGGTCCGCGTTGAGCCGTTCGTATTGGTCGATGCATGTCACAATCCGCAGAGCTGCGAGAATTTCATCAATGCGGTTCGCGAGGTCGAGCCTGAGCGCGAAGCGCGGCCCGTACTGCTGGTCGCCGCGCTCTCGGACAAGGACGTACGGGGCATCCTCGACGTGCTCGTGCCGGAGTTTCCCCGTATCGCGGTGAGTGCCACGGCGAGCGATCGCGCCCTGCCCGCCGGGGAGCTCGCCCAGCTCGTCTACGGAGAGCTCGACGCGCTCAATCGTCCACATACGGATGTCATCGCCGTCTACCCCTCGGTTCGCGAGGCGCTCGACGCCCTTACGGAGGTGGGAGAGCCTGTCATCGCGGCCGGCACCATCACGCTTGCAGGCGAGGTCGCGGGCCTGCTCAGGTAGGGGCGGTTCTCGCTACAGGAAGCGGTATTGGACGGTCGCCACGCCCACGCTCAGGAAGTTCAGGGCGCGGGCCACGGCGGGCTGCATGTCGATCACGCGGCCGTGCACATAAGGGCCGCGGTCGTTTACGTAGGCAATCACCGAACGGCCGCCATAGCGAATCTCGACGCGGGTGCCGAACGGGACGTTGAGCATCGCGATGCCCATCGAGGTCTCGGTGACCGTCTCGCCGTTAGCGGTCGTGCCGCCCATGAATCCGTCGCCGATGCCGTAGTAGGATGCCACGCCCGTCTTCCAGGTGATGGCGGGCGGTGCGGGCGGCGTGGTGCCGCCTTCGGGCGCGGGGGTCGACGGCGCGGTGGGTGCCTGCGGTGCCGTGGCGCTCCCACCGGGCGAACCAGCATCGGGGGCTGGTTCGGCGGGACGGTTCTGGTTTGCATTTTGCTGCGCCTGCAATTGGGCCGCCTGCTCGGCGGCCTGACGCGCGATCTCGGCCTCCTCGGCGTCTTCGGCGTTCGCCTTCGCCTGGATCTTGGCGGCTGCGGATTGCGCGGTATCGAGCGCATCTTGCGCGAGAGAGAGCTGGAGGTCCGCCTCGTCTTTGGCGTCGCTCAGCTCCGCCAGCTTCCCGTTGAGCTCTTCCTCGAGCGCGCGGAGCTCGTCGAGTGCGGCGATGTTGGCGCTTTGAACGGTTCCCAGATACTTTGTCATGCTGAGGAAATCGGAGAAGGAACCCGCTTTGAGGAGCATGGCGAGCATCCCACCGCCGGACGCATGGCGTTTGTACAGCTCGCGCGCGGCCAGGGCCGCGCGGCTCTGCGCCTGCGGCATGAGCTCCTGCTCAATGCGAAGGATATCGTCGGCGGCCGTTTGCACCTGCTCGTTGAGCTCGGCGGCGCGTGACGTGGCATCGGCGTAGGTGCTGGCGGCGCGGGAGACCTCTTTTTGCAGGGAGGCGAGCTCGCCGCGCGTCGCCGCCGTCGCGGCCAGCGCGGGCTCGGGCGCGCCTGTGAGCGCGGGTATGCCGGCGCCCAGGGCGAGCGCCGCCGTGAGCCCCGCGACGCATGCGATCCGCCCCCTGTGCGTACAAATCCCTCTCAAGGTGGCACGTGCCATGTAACAACCGCCTTTTCTCGTTGACGGTATCAGTATAAGGCAACCCTCAAGCTGAGGTTGAGCCTAAGGGTTGCGTTCAAATCTTCTATGCGATTGTGCCGGTGTGCGAAAGCCTATGCGAGTCCTACGTCCATACTCGCGACCAGGTCGACGCCTGTGTCGAGCAGGTTGGCGGCGATGACGTCCCCCATGCGCACTGGGGCGGAAACGCGCAGCTCCCGTACGGTTTCCATGGCGTCCTTGTGCAGGGCGCGGGGAATGGGGGAGCAGGTGCGCACGGGGACGAGGTGCTCGTCTCCGCCTTCGACCACGACTGTCGTGGCCAGGATGCGCATCGGGCATACGACTTCCTGTTCGGCGAAGCGCTTGCCGCGCGGGCACCGGTTGCCATGTACGCTCGTGACGCGGGCGACTCCGTCCCCGTCCCGCTCTACGCATACCGTGAGCAGGCATTCGGATGGGCAGGTCGTGCAGTGGAACGTCTCAGTGCTCGTCATGGGGCATCACGCTTCTTCCACGGGGTCGATGGATACGGTCAGGGTCTCGCCCGGTTCCACGGCGGCGAGCATCTTGGGCGTTATGGGCGCCGCTTCCATGATGCTCGGCTTGTAGTCGCGCGTCTTGCCGCGGAAGAGGACGGCGTCGCCCGCACGGATCACGAGCTGGGCGTGCTCGAGGGGGCGGCGCACGCGGAAGAACGCCTTTGTGGTTGCCGCTCGGTTGATACGCGCAGGCACGATGTAGCCGGCCATGCCGCCGGGCTCGAGGGTCACGGGTTCGGAGAGAACGTCGGACTGCGTCGTGCCGAGGGC
>URWW01000054.1 GCA_900551665.1 uncultured Collinsella sp.
CCAGCAGGGTAGTCAGCTTCTCGTTGGCCCATGCGCAGTCGTGAGAGGTGTCGTCGGTCTCATAGATCAGGACCTTGGTGTCATAAGGAACGTCGATACCAGCCATTTCTGCGAGGCGGTTGGCAGTCTGGCCAACCGCGCCCGGCTTAACGCCGTGGGTCTTGGAGTTAAAGAAAACTTCGGCAACCTTGGCGGCCTCGTCATCTTTCAGGAAGTAGCAACGGGCTTCCTTCAGTAACCGTTTGACCTCATCGTACACACTAGCCAAAACAGTGATGTGTTGCTCAGAAGCGCAGATCATACCGTTATCAAAGGTTTTGGAGTGGATGATGGATTCCACGGCCATGCGCAGATCCGCCGACTCATCAATGACCACGTTACAGTTACCGGGGCCGACGCCGATAGCGGGGGTACCGGAAGAGTAAGCGGCCTTCACCATGCCGGAACCACCGGTGGCCATGATGAGATCCACGTTCTTCATCAGGTAATCGGAAATTTCCAGAGAGGGGACTGAGACCCAGCTGATGACGTGTTCGGGAAGCCCTGCTTCAATAGCGGCATCGCGAATGATCTTTGCAGCAGCGATGGAGCAGTTTACAGCGTGGGGGTGCGGAGAGAGAATGATGGCGTTGCGGGTCTTCAGGGAGATGAGGCACTTGAAGATCGCGGTGGAGGTGGGGTTGGTGGTCGGGATGACCGCGCCCACGATGCCGATGGGCTCGGCGATCTTGGTGATGCCGTAGGCATCGTCGCGCTCGATCACGCCGCAGGTCTTGGTGTCCTTATACGCGTTGTAGATGTACTCGGCGGCATAGTGGTTCTTGATGACCTTGTCCTCGAGCACGCCGCGGCCGGTCTCCTCGACGGCCATCTTGGCCAGGGGGATGCGGGCCTTGTTGGCTGCCATGGCGGCCTCGTAGAAGATCTTGTCGACCTGCTCCTGGGAGTAGGTAGCAAAAATCCCCTGGGCCTCACGCATGTGCGCGAGCTTGGCCTCAAGGGATTCGATCGAATCTACGATTTCGGGGGCGGCGGCAACGGTAGGTTTCTTCGCCATTCTGCTCTCCTTTGCGAGAAGCGGGTTTTCCCAACAAGTCGTACTCTATAGTAATGAAACGTTTCACTAGGGCGAATGGCGGAATTTCAACCGTAAACGGTCGAATGGAGCGCTTCAATAGCGTGAAACTTCGCAATTTGTGTTCAAACCGTGGCGTATATCCAAAAACTGAAACGCTTCACTCGCCAGCAAGGATGAAGTTGACCTTGTCGTCGTCACCGATGGCGCCAAGCGGTTTAGCTCGACAGGGTTTAGATCGACAGGAGAGTAATTTGATACAAAAAAACGCCCCGGCGATGCCGGGGCGCTGCGTATGCAAGCAAACGTTTGTCCAAAGAGGGGAGTGCTTAGGAGCGGGCCACCTTCTGGGCCTTGAGGCAGCTGGTGCACACGTTCATCTTGCGACGGACGCCGTTCACGACGACGTACACGCGCTGGATGTTCGGACGGAACTTACGGTTGGAGACGCGGTGGGAGTGGCTGATGGAGCGACCAGCAACGGGGTGCTTACCGCAGATTTCGCAAACTTTGGACATGTCAGTGACCCTTCTTAGGCGACCGAAAATGAGGTCGCGTGAACAAACAGCAATGAACTATACCATAGAAGCCCGTTCATGTGCGGAATCTCCACAATGAACGAGAAGTGTGCGCTCCGCGGCGTGGGATGCAGCGCGCGGACCACATTATACGGCCGTCACGTGCGTGCGCAAGTGGTTTGACCTCCAGCTTAGTCAGATAGTTATGAGGTACCTAAATTATTGAGCTTTTATGGAATGGCGCCCTTGCGGTTTCAGGGCGCATGAGGGGGAGAAAATACCGTTCGTTAATTTCGCCGTCTGAGTTGTAAGTGCGTTTGGGGGAGGCACCGGTGAAGATATTCAGGTTCCTGAGACATCACAAAGCCAATCTCGCGTTGGCGCTCGCGCTTCTTATGGTGCAAGCGTATTGCGAGCTCACGTTGCCCTCGGTCATGAGCGAGATCGTCGACACCGGCATCAGCCGGGGAGGCATTGAGGACGTGGTGCCCAACCGCATCACCTCCAACGACCTTGGCGATGTCGAACTCTTGCTGACGCCCGGTGAGGTCAATCGCGTCGAGGCGCTCTATTCGAGCCCCGATGCCGATGACGTCCGCGTATTCGAGGGGGATCGTCAGGACCGCGATGAGATCAAGGGCTTTTTGGGAGAGGCCGAGATGATCGCGTTCATGCTCGAGCGCGGTGTGCCGGTCGACTCAGTGGTCGAAGATGCACGTGAGGCGTCCGCGCTCAAGGCCGCGGTTGGCGATACCATGACCATCGATACGGTTAGGGCGCTTGCTGGGACACAGGCAGATGGCTCGCCTGACACAGTGTTGTTCGACCCGTCGGCCATTCGGGCTGGCCTGCATCGCGCGCTCGGCGCGGACGGCGGGGCCGTTGTCACCTCCCAGGCCATCGAGTTCGTCAAATTCGCTTATGAACGCGCCGGAGTCGACCTCGCCGGTGTTCAGACCGATTTTCTCATTCGCGAGGGTGCACGTATGCTGACGTACGCAGTCATCGCGGCGCTGTGCGCAATCGCGGCCGCGTATAACGCATCGCGCACGGCTGCTCGCATCGCTCGCGATCTGCGCCACGATGTGTACGAGCGCGTCCTGTCCTTCTCGCCGGCGGAGATGGGGCGTTTTTCGGAGGCCTCGCTCATCACACGCGCCACGAATGATATTCAACAGGTGCAGATGGTGCTGGTCATGTGCATGCGCATGGTGCTGTTCGCTCCTTGCATGGGCGTCGGTGCGGTCGTGAAGGTCATAGGGTTCGGCAGCACGGGGCTTCAGTGGATCATCTTGGTCGGTCTTGCCGCCATCATGGTGGTCATCGGCGTTCTCATGGGCCTCACCATGCCGCGTTTCCGCAGGATGCAAGAGCTCGTGGACCGAAACAACCTCATCGCGCGCGAGATTATCACCGGCGTCATGCCAATTCGAGCTTTTGGGCGGAGTGACAGCGAGCGCAAGCGTTACGACGAGGCCAATCGCGAGCTCACCGGTACTTATATATTCACGAATCGAGCGATGTCCTTCATGATGCCCGTGCTGATGATGCTCATGAACATCATCTCGGTGGCCATCGTCTGGTTCGGCGGCCATGCCGTGGACGCGGGCGGTATGCAGGTTGGCGACCTCATGGCGTATATGAATTACACGATGCAGGTGATTATGTCCTTCATGATCATCACGATGGTCGCCGTTATGCTGCCGCGCGCCGACATCGCCTCTGAACGCATCATGGAAGTGCTCTCAACCGAATCGAGCATCGTGGATCCCGCGCATACGCTCGAGGGCCCGCAGGGGCATGTAACCGCCGACGGCGAGCGCGTCGATTGGAGCGGCGTGCTGAGCTTCGATGACGTCTCGTTCACCTATCCGGACGCCGAGGCTCCGACGCTGGAGCATGTCAGCTTCACCGTGAAACCGGGACAGACGCTCGGCATCATCGGCTCAACAGGGTCGGGCAAGACCACGCTCGTCCAGATGATCCCTCGTTTGTACGATGCGACCGCGGGGTCCATCACGGTCGACGGGGTCGATGTGCGCCGCATGTCCCTGCAAGAACTTCGCTCGCTCATCGGCTATGTGCCGCAGAAGGGCATGCTCTTCTCGGGCGATATCGAGGGCAACATCGCCTACGGCGACCCCGATATGGCCCATGCGGATGTTGAGCGTGCGGCGCGAATCGCCCAGGCCTCCGAGTTCATCGATGCCAAGCCGGATGGCTATGGCTCCGCGATCGCTCAGGGCGGCTCAAACGTTTCCGGAGGTCAACGGCAGCGCCTGTCGATTGCCCGTGCGCTCGCGATCGAACCGAAGATCCTCGTCTTTGATGACAGCTTCTCGGCGCTCGATTACAAGACCGATGCCGCCCTGCGCGCGGGTCTGTCCCATGAGCTGCACGACGCCTCTGTCGTGATCGTCGCCCAGCGCATTGCGACCATCATGCACGCCGATCAGATCTTGGTACTCGATGACGGCCGCGTCGTGGGACAGGGAACCCATGAGGAGCTGCTTCGTGCATGCGAGTCGTATCGCGAGATCGCGATGAGCCAGCTTTCCTCAGAAGAGCTCGGCCTGGATGAAGGGGAGGTGCGCTAGCATGCCCGGACATATGCGTCACGGCCACGGTCCCGCGACCGAAAAGGCCAAGGATTTTAAGGGCGCCGTCATCAAGGTCGTGCGCTATATCGCACACGATAAGCTTGCGTTGTTCGTCGCCATTGCGTGCGCGGTGGGCTCGGTTGCGTTCAATGTCATGGGGCCGCGCGTGCTCGGTGAGGCGACTACGGAGCTGTTCCGCGGCATCGCCGCGAAGGTCGGCGGTACGGGCGGGGTCGATTTCACGCTTATCGGCCGCATCTTGGCCACCGTGCTGTGCATCTACATCACTTCCTCCGTCCTCAGTTTGGTGCAGGGTTGGCTTATGACGGGCGTCACGCAGCGCGTTTGCTATCGCCTGCGTCGCCAGATCATCGAGAAAATCGATCGCATGCCCCTGGCCTATTTCGAGCGGGTCAGCACGGGCGACGTGATGAGCCGCGTGACGAATGACGTCGATACGCTCGGCCAGTCGCTCAACCAAAGCGTCACGCAGCTGATCACCTCGGTGGCGCAGCTGATCGGCGTGAGTGTTCAGATGCTCTCCATCTCCGTTGCCTTGGCGGGCGTCACGTTCCTGACCATTCCGTTGTCGCTGCTCGGCGTTGTGCTGGTCGTGCGCGCGTCGCAGCGCCATTTCCGCCGTCAGCAGGCGTTCCTCGGTTCGGCGAACGGCATCATCGAGGAGAGCTTCGCGGGCCAGACCCTTATACAGGCTTACAACAGGGCCGAACGGGCTCTCGGTGAGTTTGATGAGGTGAACGAAAAGCTGTACGAGTCGGGTTGGCGCGCGCAGTTCCTCTCCGGCGTCATGCAGCCGATCATGGGCCTCGTCGGCAACCTCGGCTATGTCGCCGTCGTCATGATGAGCGCCTTCCTCATGATCTCCGGTCGCATCACGGTCGGCAACGCGCAGGCGTTCTTTCAGTACATCCGTAATTTCACGCAGCCCATCACACAGCTTTCCCAGGTATCCAATATGCTGCAGATGCTGGCTGCCGCCGCTGAGCGCATCTTTGAGTTCCTGGACGAGGACGAGGAGGATGACCCCGCGCCCCTCTCCGAGCCCCTTCGTGCCACGGGTTCCGTTGAGTTCGATCATGTGAGGTTCGGCTACGTCCCGGAAAAGACCGTTATCCATGATTTCAACTGCTCGGTCCAGCCCGGGCAGACGGTCGCCATCGTCGGCCCCACAGGCGCCGGCAAGACGACGCTCATGAAGCTCCTCATGCGCTTCTACGATGTGAATTCCGGCTCGATTCGCGTGAACGGCGCCGATGTGCGTTCTCTGCCGCGCGAGGACCTGCGATCGAATTTCGCGATGGTCCTGCAGGACACGTGGCTGTTCAAGGGCAGCATCCGCGAGAACATCCGCTACGGCAACATCGAGGCCGATGACGCCATGGTCGAGGCGGCGGCCCGCGCGGCGCTCGCAGACCATTTCATCCGCACCCTGCCCGGAGGGTATGACTTCGAGTTGAACGAGGACGCTTCCAACGTCAGCCAGGGACAGCGCCAGATGATCACCATCGCACGCGCCCTG
>URWW01000055.1 GCA_900551665.1 uncultured Collinsella sp.
GCGCGGGAGAAGAAAGCGACCGCAATGCCACCGGGGCCCACGTGGACGCCGATTGCAGCTCCGACCTGGGAGATCGGAAGATCCTCTTCGGCGATGCCGCCCTCCCACACATCGCGGTACTCCTCGAGGTACTTGCGGAGCGTCTTGTCCGAAAGGCCCGAATAGCCCAACGCTCCGGGCATGTCGAAGTCGATACCGCCGACCTTCTCGATCTCCTGATGCAGCAAGGTGCGGCCCCTCTTCGAACCGCGTGCCTTGCCCAGCACGATGACCTCTCCATCCGTCACGGTAATCACGGGCTTGATGGACAGCAGCTCGCCCACCGTATCTGCGGCGGCGGAGATGCGCCCGCCGCGCTTCAGATACTCGAGGGTGTCCACCAAACCAAAGATGTGCACACGGGGCACCGACGCCTCCAGGGCATCGGCGATCTCATTGGCCCCAAGTCCCTCGTCAACCAGCTGCAGCGCGTACTGCACGACGATCCGCTCGCCGAGCGTCATGTTCAAGCTGTCGACAACGCGAACGGTCTCGAGCCCCGCCTCACGGGCGACAGCAGCCGCCATGCACGCATTTTGGTACGTACCGGACAGGCGGCTGGACATGGTAATGACCACCACGTCCTCGCCCGCCTCGCGGGCGCGCTCGAGGGCTTCTTGGAACAGGAACGGCGTCGCCTGGCCGGTACTGGGAAACTCTTCGCGCTCAGCGAGCATTTCGTAAAACTGGTCGTACGTGATGTCCACGCCCTCACGGTACACATCGTCGCCAAACGCGACCGTCAGCGGCAGGACCTCGAGGGCGGGATGGTCGGACGACTTGTACTCAGAACCGGAATCCGTGATGATGCGAACGGGCATGAACTCACTCCAAACGAGCAGGTGGCACAGATAATCCGCAGAACCGTACCATCCGACGAACACCCTCACACACACCCCATGAAAACCGCTCGAGGGTTTCACATAACAGGCATTTCGCGCCTTATCTCATATCCCCTTCCACCGACACCATGGAAAGCGTGGGGGCGTATCGTCCATCGACACCGAGGACGTCTCGCACCAAGCGCAGGAACAAACCTGCGTCGCACATGTCCTCCGCGCGCAGGTCATCCGGATGCAGGGCTCCCGGCCCATCTACGCGAGTCGCATCAGGGTCGGCCCGATCGTACAGGTGAACTTGTCCGACCACTTGCCACACGCCATCCACGCATGCGATGCGCTCCGCAATGGTCCCATTTCTCCAACGCGCATTCTTGCATAACGCGCCATCGCACACCTCATAGCGACGGTCAGTTCCCACATCGAGCAGCATCGCCCGACTGGTCTCCGGGTCCTTATCGAGTATGGCGAAGCGCGCAAAGAGCTGCGTCTCATCGATCTGCCTCAGGTGGTCAACCGTGGATTCGGAAGTGCCCTCAGGCGACGTTTCGACATACAGCTGCAGGGGCGTCTTGCCTTCACGCAATGGACGCTCGAACAGAACCCATTCGGTGAAGCACATATTGACCATCTGGAGTCGCCGAAAATCCTGTTCGGGACCGTATAGGCATGCAGGCATGACAATCCGCTCGAATTCGTCGGCGGCCGCATCCCTCCACCCCTCCCTTCGCTCGCCCCAATACTCCGCCATCTGGGCGACTTCCCTCTCGATCTCAGCCGGGTCCGCCATGGGCGCTCCTTTCGCCTCGTCCGTTCGCATCACCATCAGGCTACGAGCGTGAGCGCATGGAGAAGGCCCCAAGACGAACATGGCGGCAGTATCCCTGAAGGATGTCGCAAACATATCCGAATGGGTTCCCGAACGAGACCCGATGCATCTGAAATACGCAGCTCAAAAGATCGGCCGTTCAGCCCCAATATGCGAAAAGCACCCCTCCCACCATGAAGGGCCCATCATGGTGGGAGGGGTGCCTATACCAATTATCGTCGTCTCAACGGACGGACTCGCAAGAAGCCGAGCGCCGTCGGCGGCTACCGCTTACGCTACCTGCGCCCGCCACGGTCCCCCGGACGGCGGCCGGAGCGCGGGGCACCGGAGCGCTGCTCGTAGGAGCTGCCACGACCCCCTCGTGCGGAATTCCCGGGCTGACCGCCTCGACCACCGCGGCCGCCGCGGCCTCGACGCTCGGAGGGCTCATCGTAATTGCGCCAGGCATCACGACCGGAGCGGACACCGCGATTGCGAGCGGAGTCGCCGCGGTCGGAACGCGGACGGTCGGAGCGGTCCTCTCGGCCGGAGCGGCGGCGATCGTCGCGGCGTGAGCGCTCGGGGCGGGAACGGTCGTCCTCGCGCTTGCGGCCGTTGGCCAGGCCGCCAGAGCGAGCAGCCCCCTTCTTGGAGGGCCTGGAAGCGGGTCGATCTTGGGACGCGGCACGCTCACCGCGAATCTCGGACGCAGTCAGGAGCTCAACGGGCTCGGAAGCCTCATCGGCATGGACACGGGTCTTGCCCGGGCGCTTGCGACGCGAGGGCTTGGGAGTGTCCTCCTGGGCTCCCTGGGGAGCCTTCGGGGCCACATCGACGCGCTTGGAGCCGCTGGAGCGCTCGGCCTTCGCGCGGGCAGTGGCCTTGCGGCGGCGCTTCTTCTCCTTCTTGCCGGCGGGAGCCTTGGCGGGGACGCGGTCGGGATCGACCTCGGGGGCATGAGGGCCGAGCTCAAGGCCATCGGCATCGAAGATCTCGGCGGTCTTACCCATGAGGGCCTCGATGTCGTAGAACTCCGCCACGTCATCGACGGTCACGAACGTCAGCGACCAACCCTCCTCGCCGGCACGGCCCGTGCGGCCGATGCGGTGGATATAGTCGACCGGATCCTCGGGAACGTCGAAGTTCACCACGTAGCGGACATCGGAGATGTCGATGCCGCGGGCGAGCACGTCCGTGGCGACCAGCACGTCGCACTCGCCGGAGCGGAAGGCCTTGAGGGCGCGCTCGCGCTGGGCCTGGCTGCGGTCGCCGTGGATGGCGGCGCAGGTGATGCCGGCGCGGGCGAGGCGGCGGCTGCAGGCGTCGGCGCGGTGCTTGGTGCGGCAGAACACGATCACGCGGTTGGACCCCTCGCGCTTGAGAACATCCGCGAGCAGCGCGTTCTTGGATTCGAGGGACACCGGGAGCACGTACTGCTCGACCGTGTCGGCCGTGGAGGTGACGGGCGCGATCTCGACGCGGGCGGGATCGGTCACCAGGTCGGTGATGGAACCCACGGCCTGCTCATCCAGGGTCGCGGAGAACAGCAGGGTCTGGCGGTCGTCGCGCGTGTAGCTCACGATGCGGCGGACGGCGGGCAAAAAGCCCATGTCGAGCATGCGGTCCGCCTCGTCGAGGACGAGCACCTGCACCTGGTCGAGGGAGCAGGCACCCTGGTCGATGAGGTCCTGCAGGCGACCGGGGGTGGCGATGAGGATGTCGCAGCCGCGCTTGAGTTTGTCGCGCTGCGGGTTGTAGCTCACGCCGCCCACCACGGTGACGCTCGTGTGCCCGGTTCGACGGGCGATCGCGCGGCAGACCTCCTCGATCTGCTGGGCGAGCTCGCGCGTGGGCGTGACGACGAGCATGAGCGGCCCCTGGGCGGCAACGCGGCCGCGGGCGCGGGAGCGCGGTACGTGGGGCAGGTTGTTCATGGTGGGGAGCAGGAAGGCTGCCGTCTTGCCCGTGCCCGTCTGAGCGGCGGCGAGAACGTCCTCCCCATCGAGGGCATGCGGAATCGAGGCGGCCTGAACCGGCGTCGGGGCGGTGTAGCCCATGTCGGCGACGGCGGAGAGAACCTCCTCGGAAAGGCCGAGGTCGGCGAAAGACGGGGCCGGGGCCTCGGAAGAAGTCGTATCGAATTCGGTGACGTATGAGGAAGTCAAAATGGTCCATTTCCGCGCGGCAAGCGGAAGCAGCGGCACCCGACGTGGGTGCGCTCGCCAAACCGTCCGCGCTGTGGGGTCGATATGCACAAGTGGTGCGCGGGCCGGTCCGCGCGGTGGAGCGTGTTCGCCAACGGCATTGACGCGAGCACGTGGAGCAGATTCCACCGCAGGAAAGTATACGGGCTGCAGATGCGCAATTTGGGGACGGGTGCAAATTACACATCTCCCCAATGTGCAGAATGCGCTCGTCGCCAATTCTGGCTCCGATTAACACATCCGAGCGAATAATCGCCGAGTAGCTTTAGAACTTCTCTACCAAGCCGCTCTCCGCGAACCAGTCGACGTGTCCACATCTCGAGCAAATCAGAACGGTGGCCCCTTTGCATGCCCAGTCAACGTTCAAAAGAGATGCCCCTCGCGAGTCGAGCAGCGCTGTTTTTGAAAAGAAATGGGTCCCGCCGCAATGAGGACATGTCACAGGGTCACCCGCCACCAGGAATCGATCGCCCGCCTCGTCCCCGTTGTAGGCCTTTGAAAACTCCGAAAAGAAGCCCATGTTCACGCTCCATTCTCTCGTCTGCCCATATATACCCTGCATTAGCATTCCGCCGTTGCAGAACCGCCCGGCAAAATGGCAACAGCCCGCTTGCCGTATGCGCGATTTGGCCGCATGTGCAATTTGCACCCGTCCCCAAACGCACATTCCCAAATGCACATTCCAGGCATGGATACCCCTGGGGGGTGGGGTATACTGAGACTCGATAATGCTACGAAAGGAGCTGCACATGGCTCACCAGACATTCGACGTACGCGGCATGACCTGTGCGGCGTGCCAGGCACATGTCGACCGCGCCGTGGGCAACCTCGAGGGCGTCTCGAACGTCGCCGTGAACCTGCTCGCCGGCTCCATGGCCGTCGACTACGACGAGGACGCCGTCGACGCCGATGCGATTTGCGCCGCCGTCGACCGCGCGGGCTACGCCGCCTCCCCCGTCGAGGCGGGCGGCAACGCAGGCACCGGTGCCTCCGCGGCCGCCCCGCGCCTGGAGTCCCCCACCAAAAAACTCGAGGCCCAGGCACGCGCCATGCGTGGGCGCCTCATCGTATCCATCGCCTTCCTCATCCCGCTGTTCTACCTCGGCATGGGCCACATGCTCGGCTGGCCGCTTCCCGCGTTTTTCGGAGCGCCCGAGAACATCATGAACGTGGCACTCACCGAGCTGCTCCTGCTCGCACCGATCGTCTACGTCAACGACTCGTACTTCATCAGCGGGTTCAAATCGCTCATCCACGGAGCGCCCACCATGGACGCCCTCATCGCCATCGGCTACACCATG
>URWW01000056.1 GCA_900551665.1 uncultured Collinsella sp.
TGCTCGCGCTCGGCGAGCGCCGCGCCCTCGCGCACGAGGGCGATCTCGGGATTGGGGCGCACGCCGCCCAGTTCGACATAGGACACGTCGGCGGCGTCGAGTGAGGCCTTCACGCGGTCGAGCGTGCCCGTGCGGACCACGGAACCCTGGCCGTATACGATCAAGGCGCGGCGATATCCGACTTCCGCCAGCTCGGCGCCGACCGTATCGGTGACGCCGCGGCCGAATACGAATTTGGTGGGGGAGCAGAAGGTGAAATTGTTCATGGATGTCCTTTCCCGTCGGGCTCTCCGACGCACAGGTTCTTAAAAGCCGAGGTCCTCTCCGACGAGGATGACGTGGATACGTCCATCGTGGCGTGAGTGGCGGGTGATGACCTCTTGGCAGCACATGCATTTCTCGGCATGGCAGTTCGAGCAGACGCCGGCGAGTTCGCACGGGGTGCCAGTGTGCAGGCGTGCGGCGTTGAGCGGGCATGTGACGGTGCGGATGCGCTTGAGTCCGCTTTCGACATCCGCCACGACTTTGTTCATGCCGGCGATGATGCAGACATGCTTGGGGCCATGGAGCAGCAGGGCGAGGCGGTTGGCGTTGCCGTCGATGTTGACGAGTTCGCCGTCGAGTGTGATCGCGTTGGTGCCCATGAAGAACCAGTCCGCGCCGACCTGCTCGCGCCACATCGCATCTTGCTCCTCAGGCGTGGCGGCCTGCGAGCGGTCGATCATGCGGTGACCGTCGGCCTCCAGGGCCGCTTTGATGCCGCTTTCGGAAAATGAGACGCTTCCGCCCCAGGTGACGCTTTGGCCCGGTTCTACGAGGTCGCGCGCAAGCTCGACCGCCTCTGCGGCGGTATTGCGGTAGTGGCCGGTCATGTTGCGAATCGCGAGTTTCTTGATGATGCGCTCCGCGGTGGTGCGGCGTGCGGTCCTCTTCACATCTTCCATGCTGTCTCCTCGACTTGGTGTGCGGTGCGGGCCATGGGGTGTGGCTTGCAGCTCCATCTTCCGTAAGCCCGATCTGTTCCATTGTGGCACGACCCCGGCGCCGGTGGTGCTAGCGTTTGATGTCCAAGATGTCATCGAAGCCGATGACGGTCTTTACGACCTGTATTCGCCGAAACGCAAAGTCGATGTGGGCGACAATGCCCGACACGGTGCGGTAGGTGTCCCAGTCGTAATAGGTCACGCGCACCAGATCGCCCTTTTTCACCTGCATGATCGTGCGGGAAAGGGCCAAGGCCTCCTCCTCGGTGAGCTCGTGGCGGGGCTCGGTGATGCGCTCCTGTTGCCGCGCGAGTTCGTAGTAGCCGGTGAGGGCGGCGAAGGGCATGAACTGGGCCGCCCTGCTCGCCCTCGGTTTGCCGTTTGCCGTCAGCGGGCCCGCGCCCGCGGCCTCTTGTGCATCCATGTGATCACGCATGGTGTCCTCCTACCTGTTCGTTGCGCTCGCGCCCCGTCGCCTCGGGGCGCAGGCTCCTGCCCATGACGAGCGCGTTTTTCCCATAACGCCCCTTCACGTCGATGATGGCTCGCTGCAGGTCGTGTTCGCGCGCCTCCGCCTCGACGTCGGTGAAGAGGTCGATGGTTGCCAGCTCCTCGGGAAGCAGGTCGCCAAAACCGATGTTCACCCGTTTGATCGGGCGCCGAGGATCGACCGACTCCGTATAGAGCTGTTCGAAATAAGCCTTGAGTTTGCGACGTGAGTTGGTCCGTTCGTGAAGCTTGCGTTGCTTTCCGGCATGCGCGTAGGCTCCTTTGCCGCCCGCTGGCCGCGTCCCATGCTCGCCCGTGAAGGAGCCGCCGCGCCTCATGCCATCGGTGTACAGGTCGCGTTCGGGGGGCCATGAGTGCTCGATGCGGTTCTCGCCCGGCCGCGGCGTGATGCGCGGGATATCCTCCGCGGTGGTGCTGCGCCGATGGCCGCAGCCGTCGACGTATGAGGCGCTGCCACTTGCGTCGAGTCTTCGAAGTTCGCGGACATCGCTGCCATAGCCCACATATAGCGAGATCGAACTGGCCACCACGCCCTGGTCGACGAGCTCGAGCACCGAGGCGTCCACCATCTCGCGGAGCACGGTGAGAGCTTCCTCGTAGCTGTAGTTGCGGGAGAGCACCTGCCCGTTCACCATTGAGGACGCCTGCGGACGGTACGCCTGGATTTCGGCGATGGTGCAGGGTTCGATGCCGTGCGCATGATCGATGAGGTATTCGGCGTTCACGCCGAACTCACGGTAGAGGATGCGGGAGTCGAGCGCGGCGACGCCCATGAGGTCGTAGACACGGTACCTCGCAAGGCGCTCGGCGGTGCCCGGACCGATCCCCCATATATCCGTGATGGGGCGATGGCGCCAGATATCTTGTCTGAAGCGCTCCTCGTCCAGTTCGCCGATGCCGTCGTCCTCATGCTTGGCCGTGATGTCGAGCGCGACTTTCGCCAGGAAGAGGTTGGGCCCGATGCCCGCGGTTGCTGTGATGCCGGTGCGGGCGAGCACGGCGCCGCGCAGCTCATCGGCGAACTCGCGCGCCGTGAGGCCGTAGAGCGACAGATAGGATGTCGCGTCGATGAAGCACTCGTCAACCGAGTAGACGTGGACGTCCAGGGGGCTTACATATTCAAGGTAGATGCCGTAGATGCGCGCCGAGATCTCCATGTAGTGGCGCATGCGGGGCGGGGCTGCGATGTAGTCGATGTTTTGGGGAATCTCGAAGAGACGGCAGCGGTTGCGTATGCCGAGCTTTTTCATGGCGGGGCTGATCGCCAGGCAGATGGTGGTGCGGCCGCGCGAGGTGTCGGCCACGACGAGGTTTTGCGTGAATGGATCGAGCCCGCGCGCGGCGCATTCGACGGAGGCGTAGAACGTCTTTAGGTCTATGCAGATGTAGGTGCGTTCACGGCCGAGTGCTCCCGCTGGCGGCTTTCCCATAGGTTCCTCCCGTCGAACATGTGTTCCGAACTTCTGTTCGATGATATGGTGACGTGCGGACAGAGTCAAACGCGTCGCGAGCCTGTGGGTTTGGCGAAGGTTCGCTGCTCGCGTGCGGGTGCGGGTACAATCCCGCCATGGAATCGGCACAACATGTTCGATGGGCGCGCTGCCCGGCGGAGGTTTTATGACTGAGGAGAAGCAATCGACTGGTTTGGGCGATGGCGTCGCACGCGTGGGCGATATCGCGCAGCGGCTGCGCGATAACAGGCGGTTCGTCATCGTGTCGGTGTGCCTGCTCGTGTTCCTCGTCCTGCTCAATCGGGTTCTGGCGGGTGAGATCATGGCGCTCGACCGCTCGGCCATCGCGCTCATGGTCGGGCATGTTCGCACGGCATGGCTGACCCCCGTCATGGAGACCATCTCGTTCATGGTCACGCCGGTGCCGCTCTTTGCCCTGATCTTTGCCGTGGCGCTTGCCGGGCGCTCCCGCGGCATTGGGGGATTGGGGTGGTTCTGCACGATCAACCTGGCCGGTTCGACCATCCTCAACCAGCTGCTGAAGTTCGCGATCCAGCGCCCCCGCCCCGATGTCTCCCTGCGCTTGGTCGAGATTGGCGGCTTTAGCTTCCCTTCCGGTCACTCCATGGCGGCCATGGCGTTCTTCGGACTGTTCATCTGGCTCACCTGGCGCTACGTGCGCGACCGTCGTGCGCGCGCCGGATTGACCGCGTTCTTGTGCGTGATGATTGCCGCCGTCGGGTTCTCCCGTGTGTACCTGGGTGTTCATTACGCCTCGGACGTGCTTGGCGGTTTCTGCGCGTCCCTCATCTGGCTGGCGGTCTACACCAAGGTCGCCGGACCGACGCTCACCGCGGCGAAACGCGTGGGCTAAAGCCCCGTCTGCCAAGGCCCCCGCTCGCTCATCGGCCGTTCAAATGCGACGTTGGTCCGCTGCGCTTCCGTCCGCTTGGGCGGGTACAATAGGCGTCGTGAATGACGAACAGTTCAGGAGGCTCGCATGGACGAGGTCAAGGCCGCAGGTCAGGCAGCGAACGAGATCGCGGTGAGCGACGGGTATCTGCGCATCGCCGCGGCCACGCCCAAGATCCGCGTGGGTGACGTGGCCGGCAACGCCGCCGCCATTCTCGAGTGCATCGACGCGGCCGTCCGCGCCGGTGCGCGCGTGCTGGCCCTGCCCGAGCTCTGCCTTGCGGGTTATACCTGCGGCGACCTTTTCCACGACCGCGCCCTGCTGCGCGCTTGCGAGGCCGCGCTCTCCGGCCTGCTCGAGGACACGTCCGACACGCCGCTGCTGTTCACCGTGGGCCTGCCCGTGGCGCATCGTGAGAACGTCTACAACTGCGTCGCCGCATGCTGCGCGGGGCGCCTGCTGGGCCTCACCGTCAAACGCCATCTGCCCAACTACGGCGAGTTTTACGAGCAGCGCTGGTTCGCGCCCACGCCCATGAACAGGGCGGGATTCATCCCGTTCGCCGGCCAGGACTCCGTGCCTCTCATGGACGGTATCGTCTACACCTGTTCCGATCCCGGCCTCGAGGACGTGCGCATCGGCGTCGAGGTCTGCGAGGACCTGTGGGTCCCCAACCCGCCCTCGGTTGACATGGCGCTTTCCGGCGGCGCGACGGTCATTCTGAACGCGAGCGCGTCGAGTGAGGTCGTGGGCAAGTCGGCGTACCGCCGTAGCCTCGTGTCCGGTCAGAGCGCGCGCCTGTACTGCGCCTACGCCTACGCCAACGCGGGCGAGGGCGAGTCCACCACCGACCTCGTCTTCTCGGGTGAGAACCTCATCGCCGAGAACGGCTCGATCGTGGCGGCCACGCCGTTGTTCTCGCGCGAGATGGCCGTGGCCGATGTGGACTTGGAAAAACTCACCGCCGAGCGCCGCCGCTCCAACACGTGGCGTGCCGGCGAGTGGTGCATGGGTCGTCTGCAGACGATCGATTTCAGCTTCACGGAGGCCGGTGAGGGCG
>URWW01000057.1 GCA_900551665.1 uncultured Collinsella sp.
TCGCGGCGGCGGCACCGCCCATGCCGGCGAGCTGCTCGCGCGTCATGGTCTGCGGGACGGGGATGGGCGCCGGTGCGGGCGCGAAGGGGTCGGCGACCTCGGCGGCGCCGGCGACCTGCGCGGACGCGGGGCTGAATGCGGCGTCGAGCGCGGGATTCGCCACCGGAACGGCGCCGGCGGCGGGAGAGGGCACGGAGGTGGGCATGGGCGCCGGCGCGGGCGTGGCCTTGCCGGACTTGCCCGAGGCGCCCTTGAGGTAGGCGCGCTCCTCCTCGTACAGGCGTGCGAGGGTGGGGGCGTCGACGTTTTCGGCGAAGACCGAGAACTTGCCGGGCTTGAGCGACGGATCGATCATGAAGCGCACCAGCGGGGTGCCGACGAAGCGATAGCGCTTCTTCTCTGCCTGGGCGCGCACGAATTCCGTGACCTCGCCGGCGAGCTGGGAGTAGTACGGCGCCAGGAGCTGATCGTCGTCCGAGGCGATCAGCACGGTGTAGAGCGCGGGGGCGGTGTTGACCCCGTTGATGACGAGCGTCTGGTCCTCCATCTCGCGGGCCGCCTGCTTGGCGAGCTTCTTGAAGGAGAAGGGGGCCTGCGCGGCGCCGAAGATCCCAGCGACGCGGTCTTCAAATATGTTCAGGAAGTTCACGAACGATCACCTTCCGAAAAATCTCGCTTATAACCGAGAGCAAATATGCATAGCCAAACAAGTATAGAGGATAGGCCGCCCAGGCCCAGGGCCACGGCCGCGTCGGCGGGGGGCACCGCGCTAATTTCCATAGGGTGCGCAAGATAGCGGCATGCGACCGCGCACAACGGGATGAGCAGGTAGAGGACGGTGAGCGGGTATGCGGAACGTCCCTCCTTGCGGTTCTCCCATGTCCGCGTCAGCGCCCAGGAGGTCCCGGCGGCGATGAGGGCGGCGCCTGCTGCGGGGACGAGAAACTCCGGGGCCGCGAGCGCCATGAGGGCGTCGAGCGAACTCAGGGTCCCGGCCCGCAGGTGCGAGCTCACGAGGAGTTGCGCGAAGGCGGTTCCGGCTCCGGAGGCGGCGGCAGCCACGCTCGGGGTGAGGAAAAAGCCCCCGATCACGGCGGATACGGGTGCGAGGGTCATGGCGTCACCGGTGGCCAGGCCGAGGGCGGCGCAGGTCACGAGGACGGTCGACGCGGCCGGATGCAGGCGGCCCCATACGAACCACCAGGCGGCCATGAGGCAGAAGGCCAAAACGGCCAGCGGCAACACCTCGAACAGGGGTGTCGAGTTGACGATGAGCATGAGCCAACCGGCAAGGGCGAGGGCAGACCCGATTTGCGGCGCGATGCCCGCTCCCACGCCGATGCCCGCCGCGGTGATGGCGCGGACCGCCGCTCCGCCTACTTGCAGGTCGCCCAAAAGTGCCCACGATACGGCTGCGACCGCGACGCCTGTGACGGCACCGAGCGCATATTCGCGTGCACGGGGGAAGCGGCTGCCCAGATATCCCTTGTCCGGGTCGAGCTCCCATACGCGCTCGGCGCGGCCGTCGGCCGGGTCGAGGGCGTCTTCGGCATCGTCGGAGGTGAGGCGGGTGATGATCCGCGCGAGGCTCTTGCGGCCTTCGCGCGGATTGCCCAGGCGGGCCAGGAAGGCGTCTCCGAATTCCGCCACGCTCGGCATGCGGTCGTATGGGCTGGGGGAGAGCGCATCGAGCAGGGCCTGCTCGGCGGCCTCCGGGATATCGGGCAACAGGTCGCTTGGGTAGAGGACTCCACGGATGATGCGGTCGAGGGAGTCGGCGGGGGTGCCGGCGCGGAAGGGCGCCGTGGCGCAGAGGGACTCGTAGAGAACGGACGCCAGGGCGAAGACGTCGCTTCGCTCGTCGACCTCCTCGCCGTTGAGCTGCTCGGGGGGCATATAGCCGATGGTGCCGCCACGCGCGCCGCCAAAGCCCGCGGCGCTGGCGAGCATGGCCATGCCGAAGTCGGCCAGCTTGACGTGGCCGTTGCGGTCGATCAGGACGTTGGCGGGCTTGATGTCGAGATGGAGCACGCCGTTCTCGTGTGCGAAGGACAGGGCCTGGACCAGGGCGTCGGCGATGCAGGCTGCCTCGTCGTAGGTGAGGGAGTGGCCCTCGACCTGCTGGAGGAACTCCTCGAGCGTCATGCCGTCCACGTATTCCATGACCAGGTAGGCGTGGGCGCTGTCGTAGGTGAAGTCGATGACCTGCACGATATTGGGGTGCTGCAGCATGCTGGCCGTGCGGGCCTCGGCGAGCGCGGTGGCGGTGGTTTCGAGCGGGGTTCGTGCATCGGGCGATGCCAGGGGCATGCGCTTGATGGCCACGCGTCGCTGCAGGCGGGAGTCGAGGCAGATTTCGACGCTGCCAAAGCCGCCCGCGGCGCGCGTCTCGAGCGGACGATAGCGCTTGAGCAGGGACGACGCTGCCGAGCCGGCGGCGGGCGGCGGAGCGATGGGGGACCGGCCCCCGTGCGGGGCCTGGGATGCAAACAGGGCGGGCCCGGCTGGTTGCACTGGGCTGGGCACGGCGGCGGGGCCGTTGGGGGATGCGGGCCGGCGCCACATGGAGCGCGATGCCAGGCGAGGGCCGCTCGCGTGATTGGAGCGCGATGCCGTGCGCGGGTCGCCCGCGTGATTGGATTGCGAGGGTATTTCCCGCTGCTGCGGGCCAGGTATGTTGAAGGGGAAGATCGGCATGGCCATCCTCGTGCGTTTAAAGTTCGTTTCCGGCCGAAGCCAAGTGTAGTTTGGCCCATTTTACCACGGTGTCCGTGTGCGCCGTTTTCAGCGACCGTCGCCGGCGCGCATCAGTGCGGGTTGGGATGCAGCGACGGTCCGGGGCCGGTGGCGGTCCGGGGGCAGTATGGGGCCGGTGGCGGCTGGTGCCGGCGGCCGGTTCGCGGGTGCGGCTGGGGTCGGCGTGGCCGGGGCTGGTGGCTGGTGCGGGGCTTGTGGCGGATTTGGGATTCGGCGGAGCCAGAACGGAGCCGGAACGGAGCTAGTAAACAGTGGCGGGTCCGAATCTGCTGATACCGGGCCCGAAAATGGTCGGGAATTGCCTCTTTGCGACAGCGTAGCAATTCCCGACCATTTATCCGGTAGGACGCCGATAAAAACGGTCGCAATCTGCCATTTTGTAGCAGCCTGGCAATTCCCGACCACAATCCAGCCCGAAAGGACTTGGGGGAGGTCGCAATCTGCTACTTTGCGATAGCGTGGCAATTCTCGACCATTTTCCAGACCGGATGCCGAGAAATCTGGTCGCAATCTGCTGCTCTGCGGCAGCCTGGCAATTTACGACCATTTTCTGCGAGTCGGTTTCGGTTTCCGTTGTCAGCGACCGTCGTCGGAGCGCATCCGTGCGGGTTGGCACCGCGGACGTGGGGCCGCGCGAGACGCTATGATGGTGGGCACGATTATTCACGCGCGCGATGAAGGTCGTGCGCGATGAAGGGTGTGCGACGAAGGTGGTGAAGGGGCATATGGACGATTCCGGGCGACTTGCGAACAGCGCCGAGGGTCTCGGGTGCGATTCCGGGCGACTTGCGAGCGGTGCGAGCGGTGCCGGGCACCCCATGGACGATTCCGAGCGACTCGCGGCATACGATGCGTTCGCACGGGGCATTCGTGCGGAGCTCGCCGAGGTCGGCACGCGCATGGACGTTCTGCGCACCGAGAACAAGGTCAAGACGGCGACGTATCGCCAGCTGTTCGCCACGCGCATGACCCTGAAGGACATCGACCGCCGCCTGGTCGAGCGCGGATTGTAGGAGGAATTCCCCATGGAGTCGCTCTATAGGAAGTACCGCCCGCTCACATTCGAGAGCGTCGTGGGCCAGCAGCATATCGTCTCAACGTTGGAGCACGCGGTGGCCGAGGGCCGCCTGAGCCATGCGTACCTGTTCTGCGGCCCGCGCGGTACGGGCAAGACCACCATGGCGCGCATCCTCGCCAAGGCGCTGCTGTGCGAGAAGGCCGAGGGCGCCCGCGCGGCGGGTGCGACCGGCTGCAACCCCGACGGTACCTGTCCGGAGTGCACGGCGATCGCCGAGGGCACGCATCCGGACGTTTACGAGCTCGACGCCGCGTCTCGCACGGGCGTGGACAATGTGCGCGAGGAGATCATCAACTCGGTGAGCTTCGCCCCGGTGCGCGGTGCCTACAAGGTCTACATCATCGACGAGGTCCACATGCTCACGACGCAGGCGTTCAACGCGCTGCTCAAGACGCTCGAGGAGCCGCCGAGTCACGTCATCTTCGTCCTGTGCACCACCGATCCGCAAAAGATTCTGGAGACGATCCTGTCGCGCTGCCAGCGCTTCGACTTCCACCGCATTTCGAACGACGACATCATCGGCCGTCTGCGCTACATCTGCGAGCAAGAGGGCTTCGCCTTCGATGAGGAGGCGCTGGAGGTCGTGGCGCGCCACGCCCGCGGCGGCATGCGCGACGCCCTATCCACGTTGGAGCAGCTCTCGGTCTTCGGCGACGGCTCGGTGCGCATCGACGACGCGCGTGCCCTGCTGGGCGAGGTGGCGTCCACGGTGCTGTCCGAGTTTGCCTGCAAGATGGCGGTGCGCGACACCGTGGGCCTGTTCGGCCTCATTCGGGCTCAGGTTGACGAGGGCAATGACCTGCAGGAGCTCACGCGCGACCTGATCGCGCACATCCGTGACGTATACACGGCCGCGATCGCGGGCCCTCGCGCCGAGCTGTTCGATGGGACGCCCGAGGAGGTGGCCGCGCTCGTCGAGGAGGCTCGCCTGTTCGAGGGGGCCGACCGCCTTTCTCGCGCGTTGACCGTGCTGGATGACGCCGCGCTGGAGATGCGCAACGCAACCGATCCGCGCCTGGTGCTCGAGATCGCCTGCACGCGCCTGGCTCGCCCCGAATCCGACCTGACGCTC
>URWW01000058.1 GCA_900551665.1 uncultured Collinsella sp.
GGGCAGTGGCCGGCCGGGTCCGAGGCCGTGGCGGGCCGGGCACTCTCGCCCGAGGAGCGCGCCCGCCGCGACCGCCTGATGGCCGAGGCCGCCGAGGCGGGCGACGCCGCCTTCGCCGAGCGCGAGGCCTACAGCTGGTTCAACCGCCTGATGGCGCTGCGCTACATGGAGCTCCACGGCCTCCTGCCCTGGGGCGGGCGCGCCCTCTCCACGGCCGACGGCTCCTTTAACCCCGAGCTCGCCACGCGCGCGGCGGACTTGCCGCTCGCGAGCCTGGACCGCGCCGCCTACCTGGACCGCGCCGCGGAGTCCGACGACGAGGGCGCCTTCCGCCTGGCGCTCGAGGCCGCCTGCGCCGAGCTCGCGGGCGCCCTTCCCGGCGTGTTCGAGGGGGCGTCCTGCGACCTGCTGCCGAAGGGCCTCCTCGCCCGCGGCGAGCACAACGTGCTCCAGCACCTGGTGGAGGACGTGCCCGAGGACAGCTGGGAGGACGTCGAGGCCCTGGGCTGGGCGTACCAGTTCTACAACTCGGAGCGCAAGGACGACTTCTTCAAGAGCAAGCGCAAGGCCACGGTCGAGGACATCGCGCCGGCCACGCAGCTGTTCACGCCCGACTGGATCGTGCGCTACATGGTGCAGAACTCGCTGGGGCGCCTATGGATGCTCAACAACCCCGATAGCCCCCTCAAGCAGCGGATGGAGTTCTACATCGAGCCGGACGCCGAGCACGAGGACTTCCTGCGCATCTCCGGCCCAGAGGAGATCACCTTCCTCGACCCGGCGTGCGGAAGCGGCCACATCCTGGTGTACGCCTTCCAGCTGCTCACGGAGATGTACCGAGAGCACGGCTGGCGCGACCGCGACATCGCCCGCTCCATCCTGGAGAGCAACCTCTTCGGCTACGAGATCGACCCGCGCGCCGCGCAAATCGCCCAGACGGCCCTGTGCATGGAGGCGCTATCGCTCGACCGCCGCTGGCTCTCCCGCGGCGTCGCGGCCGACGTGCGCGTTCTGCAGAGCATCAAGATAGACCAAGACGCACTAGACCCCGCCAGTGCGTTGCGCGAGAGGCCCCAGCCCCTCGACGCCCTCGAGCGCCTTGGGGAGATCGGCTCCCTGTTCGAGCCCTCCCCCGACGACATGGGCGCACTCAAGGCCGAGCTCATGCATTCCCTCTCGGATGATCTGTTTGTGGCCAAGGCGCAAGATAGCGTCAAGGAGGCGCACGATACCTGCGAGGCCCTCTCCCGCCGCTTCGACGTGGTGGTGGCCAACCCGCCCTACATGGGCAGTAGCTCCTTCAACCCCTTCGTGGCCAAGTGGATCAAGAAGAGCTACCCCGACTCCTGCCGCGACCTGTGCACCGCGTTCATCGAGCGCGGCTACAAGCTCGCGAAGGATCGCGGCTACGCCGCCATGGTGACCATGCAGTCCTGGATGTTCCTGGGCAGCTTCGAAAGGATGCGCGAGCGCATGATCGAGCGCGCGGGCATCGTCTCCATGGCGCACATCGGCCCGCGCGCCTTCGACGCCATCGGCGGCGAGGTCGTCAACGTCACGGCCGCCATCCTCCACAACGCCCCGATGGCGGGCGAGGGCTCCTACATCCGCCTGGTCGACGTCGCGGGCAGCGAACCCAAGCGCGCCGCGCTGCTCGAGGCGGTCCAGAACCCCGGCTGCGGCTGGTTCTATCGCGCCGACGCCTCCTCCTTTCACGACATCCCCGGCTCCCCCATCGCCTACTGGGTTGGAAACGGAATCCGGAATATCATTAATTCCGAAAATCGCAGCTCCACACGGTTCGAGGTGGGAAGCGGACTATCAACCGGCGACAACGAACGCTTTCTCAGATATCACTGGGAAGTCTCGTCATCAGAGCTATCGGCCGACGGGATAACTCCTGCCAAATGGTATTTCTTTCAAAAAGGCGGAGAGTTTCGTAAATGGTATGGGAATCTAGAGCACGTCGTCAATTGGCGTGAAGATGGGCGAGAGATCAAGTATTGGGTTACCCACAATCCCAGAGATCCGAAAACGACATCATGGTCAAGGCGCATTTTTAACACTCATCTATATTTTAAAGATGGCATCTCATGGTCGGTCATATCCAGCTCGTTAATTTCCTTCAGGTGGATTGACAGCCGAGCAATGATCTCGAACGCTGCAGGAGGCCTGTTCGATATGAGTGACACAGGATGTTTCTCCAGCGATTTGCTGTACACACTGGCAGCATTCAACACCAGTCAGTGGGCAATGGTTTTTAACCTATTCAATCCAACATTGAATTTCAGCTCTGGAATTATCTCAAAAGCACCATTACCACTCAATGGGTCAGCAGAAAAAGAAAGTGTAATTAGCATCGCCCAGCAATGTGTACATCTTTCTCAGTTGGATTGGGACACAAGGGAGACCTCCTGTGATTTCAAGCGCAACGCACTACTCTAGATTGGAGTACGCATGGATGAACCCACACAGGAATTAATTGGCAATCTGATTCTCACATTTGCTACCGCATACCTAACCTGCTTCTTCACTATTCGTTCCGAATACAGAAAGGCAAAATTAAGCCATCGCATCGAACTTAACGACGACTGTGTTGACCTGATGAATCGATACGCTTCGGACCCCTCTTGCATATTTGACGAAACCTATTTTGCCTCGCTTACGAAGTTGAATTATAAGTTGCGAGCATATGCAGGACGAAGGACCAGTCGAGCCTACACAGCATTCTGCGATTCTGTTGCTGCCCGCAGAGAGCAATGCTTCGTCGCGTTGGAACAAGTTCACAGTCGTTATTTCGTTTCAGTTCCAATCGAAGATCCGGAACAAGGGGGAGCAGCCTATTACGAAGAGAGGATGATCGGGAGCGGAGATATGGAACGATACGAATCAGACTGCGCGATGGTTCGAAAATGCCACCTACCCAGTAATAAGGAAGCAAAAATTCAAGTAGAGCAAATTATAAAAACGTTGTAATCCGTTTCCATTTTATGCGGAGCCGATTAATCGAGATGTCAATTAAACCTTTACGAATTCCAAGGGTCGCAATGACCACCAACCCCTTCATCCTCCACGAAGCGGCACTGATCACGGACCTCGAGTGCCTGGAGCGCCGGGCCGACCGCGGGGAGGCCGTGTACGCGCGCGAGGTCACGCGGCTACTCGAGAGCTACGGCACGTCGTTCGACGAGCTGCCGCACTACCTGCAGGCCGCCGTCGACCGCATCGACCTGGCGGACTAACCATCAAAGAAAGGTTTTGACCATGACCGGATTGGCATCGTTCAGCAATTGGTTCACCCACAGGCTGGACGAGATTGCACGGGCATACAACGGCGAACCCTCCGCCATCTTCTTCCTGGGATTGAGCAAACTCCAAGCAAGCTTGCTCATCGCATCCGGCCATGCCTCGAGCGCCCTGGCATCCGCCTCGGACCAAGACGGGTCCATCGACCTTTCCGCACTTGCAGGTTCAAAACGCGCAACAATCGGCGAGCTCCTCATGAGCGACGAGCCGGTCTTTCTCCTCTACGAGCAGCTTAAGGACATCAAGGGCTCCCTGAACGAGATGTACGACGGCAACATCGTCATCGTGCGCAACAACCTGTTCGAGCCAACCGAGGGCTACCCGAGTGCCGCTCGAATCGACCAGCTCAAGCATGAATCGTCCGCCCTCATCGGAGAAGAAGACGGCAAGAAGGGCGATTGCAGCGGCTGCTATGCCGACGTTATCCAAATGGGCAACGAGTATCTGGTTCGCCATATACCCGTGCACGGAGATCTCGATTGCATCGAGATCAACCTCTGTCAGGAGGCCCCCTTCACCCTAGGCGGCGAGCCGGGCGCAAGCCCCGTCGCCGTTCCCAGCGCCGCGTACCTCACATACCGTATGCAGTTGTGCATGGGGAATGCCGGCCGCCCCTCATTCGCCCTTGGCAAAAGCGAGCAGGATCGCGGTCGCGTGCTCCCCTGGCTTTTGGACGCCTGCGGCATTGCCTATTCCGCTGGCACCGAGGACGCGCAAAAGACCGGGTCCGCAACCTCAGAAGCGGAATATGACGGCAAGAGGCTGCTCCCACTCCTCAAAAAGCACTGGGGCGAGCGGGCAAAGTTCAGGCAGATCAACTTCTACAAAGACCCCGATGTCAGCAACGAGATGCACCTCGTTTCGCAGGGCGCCATCGCCGACTTTGTCACGCATCAGGCAGAGGAGGCGCTCAAGGGGTCGGACGCGTACCACAACGCGTTCATGACCGCCCCCACCGGCGCGGGCAAGTCTCTGCTCTTCCAGCTTCCAGCGCTGTACCTCGCCCAAAAGTACCACGTTGTCACACTCGTCATCGAGCCGCTCAAGCAGCTCATGATCGACCAGGTGCACAACCTCCGCCGACAGGGCGTCACGTGCGTCGCGGCCATCAACTCGGACATCTCCTATCAGGAGCGGCTGGAGGAATACGAGCGAATCCGCACCGGAGAGACCTCAATCATCTACCTCTCCCCCGAGCTGCTGCTCGCTTCCTCCATCGACGCCATCCTCAACGGGCGCACGCTCGGCCTCGTCGTCATCGACGAGGTGCACACCGTCACCTCGTGGGGCATCGACTTCCGCCCCGATTATTGGTACCTGGGCTCGTTCCTCACCAAACTGCGTCGCCAGGGGATAAAATTCCCCACGTTCTGCCTCACCGCAACGGCCGTCTATGGCGGCAAGGACGATGTGGTGAGTCAATCCATCGCCACGCTCGAGTTGGAGAACTGCAAGGTCTTCCTCGGCAATCCGCGCCGCGACGACATCGGTTTCAACATCCGCGTTCGGAACAAGGCCGATCTCCCCGGACCCATCGAGGAGGTTAAGACCGAACTTGCATG
>URWW01000059.1 GCA_900551665.1 uncultured Collinsella sp.
GTCCATCTGGGCAGCACCGGAGATCATGTTCTTGATGTAGTCGGCGTGGCCGGGGCAGTCAACGTGAGCGTAGTGGCGGTTGGCGGTCTCGTACTCGACGTGGGAGACGGAGATCGTGATGCCGCGCTCGCGCTCCTCGGGAGCCTTGTCGATGTTCTCGAAGGCGGTGAAGTCGGCCTTGCAGCCCTCAGTCTCAGACAGAGTCTTGGTGATGGCGGCGGTCAGGGTCGTCTTACCGTGGTCAACGTGACCGATGGTGCCGATGTTAACATGCGGCTTAGTGCGCTCAAACTTTTCCTTGGCCATGAAGCCCTCCTTCTGGAAAAGGTTGCTCCCTTTTGGAGCAAGTCCCTACTTAACTTAAGCGGCCTCCTCGTTTCCTCGGAAGCCGCCATAGTTACCTGGTAGCGGTGACTGGATTCGAACCAGTGACAACACGGGTATGAACCGTGCGCTCTGACCAACTGAGCTACACCGCCAGATGGAGCCTGCAACCAGACTTGAACTGGTGACCTCTTCGTTACCAACGAAGTGCTCTACCGACTGAGCTATACAGGCCTGACTGGTGGGGATGATAGGACTCGAACCTATGAACCCAGAGGGAGCGGATTTACAGTCCGCCGCAGTTGCCGCTGTGCCACATCCCCAGTCATTGTCAAACTCTCGCACGAAGCTGCATTTCTGCGGTGCTCTGTGCTCGAGCGAAGTGAATAATAGAACGTGGCAAGTAAGCGTGTCAACAAAAGGTTTTATATACACGTGCCCGGGCGTATCGCAGTGCAGGTAGATGGCTCAATCTGCTTGTGTTCGACATATGACGACATAGCCTTTTCTCTTTCAAGTCTCAAATCACCAGGTTCTACTTTTGCGTGATGCAGCACTATCCAATTGCCTGTCCGCAATCGAGTTCGATTCCCATCGACTTGTTGAAAAATAGCCCGGTTCCGCTGGGAAACCGGGCTTCTTCATTCTATGGAGCCAGCGACAGGAATCGAACCCGCAACCAACGGATTACAAATCCGTTGCTCTACCGTTGAGCCACGCTGGCACTTCGGGCGCCGCAGGCGCGCAAAGCTTGTTTAGGATAGCCGAGCTCTAACGGCCGCGCAAGGATTGCAGCTTGGCGAGGGATTCAGGGCTCAATCGGCTCCCGAGCGTCAACTTGATGTCCACGTTCTCCTCGCGGGCGCGCTCGAAATCTCGGTTCATATCCTCGATCTCCTCCACGAGCATACGAGCCGAGACGCGCGTCACGCCATGGCCCATGACGGTTGCCTGGATCATCGCGTCGCTTGTCACCACCGAGCAGGCCCTCCCCTCCTCGCGCGCACGGGTGCACAGATCCTGGATCACCGTATCTGCCGTCACGCCCGTGGGTGAGAACTCGATGCGCACGCCGCCCTGCGGAAGATTCGGGCGATCGGGCGACACGTTGCCCGCGGCGTCGAACACCACGACCGCCTCGTACTGTCGGCCCGCAAACGCGGCCACGTCGCCGATCAGGGCCGTTCTGGCACGCTCATACACATCGCTGGAATAAGGGTGATCGCCGCGGTCGAACATGAGCCGCTCGTACTTCGGCGTGGCGTGGATGACGTTGTAACCGTCGACCACGAGCAACTCCTTCTTGCCCGAGCGAGCGCCGCGAGGTGGCACGGGCGTGCTCGAAGCGCCGAGACCTGCGAACGCGTTGCCCACACCATAGGTGCTTGCATCGATGATCGGCTTGGCCGAACCCTCGCCAAAACGCTTGGCCTTTGACTTCTGTCGATTCTTCTTCGTCACGACCCGTTTCCTCTACTTCCGTTCGGAGATCTCCGGTGTCTGCAAATCCTTCGCCCGCGATATGGGACGTTCCTAGGCGAGTGAGTCGCGGTTGCGGCGCATCCACTCGAAGCACAGGGCCGTGGCGGCCTGCGCCACATTGAGGCTCTCGGTCTCCCCGCGCTGCGGCAACTTGGTGGTGAAGTCGCAGGTATCGAGCACCAGTCGGGAGATGCCGTCGCCCTCCGACCCCATGACGAGCGCCACGCGGCCCTCAAACGGGGCATCCCAGCACACATCCTCCGCGTGCTCGGTGGCGCCGCCGACCCAAAATCCGGCGGACTTGAGGTCCTCGAGAGCACGGGCAATGTTGGGAACCTGCGCAATGGGCAGGTGCATGACGGCTCCTGCGGAGGTCTTGTACGTTGCGACGGTGACCTCGGCCGACCGCTTGTTGGGAATCACCACGCCGGCCGCACCCACAACCTCGGCAGAGCGCACGATGGCGCCGAAGTTGCCGGCGTCGGTGACATGGTCGAGCACCACCACGAGTGCGGGCGCATCGGCCGGTGCGGCGGCGATGATGTCGGAGAGGTCGGCATAGGGGAACTTGCCAACCTCGAGAACGATACCTTGATGTGCGCCGTGGCTCGAGATCGCGTCGAGCTGGGTGCGGGGCACACTCTTGACGCTCACGCCCGCCCCGCCAAGCCCGGCGAGCAAGTCGCGGATGGCCGGTTCGTTCTCCACGCCCTGCGCGATCAGCGCACGCTTGATGGGAAAGCCGGTTCGCAGCGCCTCAAACGCGGCACGGCGCCCCTCGATGTAGTTGCCCTCGGCAGCATGGACGTCGCGACGCTGAGGCGCTGCGGTCTGCTGGGTCCGAGACGCCTGAGGCATGCGCTGCTGGGCCGTAGACCTGGCCCCGCGTCCCTGCGCGCCCTTCGCGCGGCCTTCGGTCCCGCGCTTCGGCTTTCCCTGATAATCGCCGCCCTTTTGCGGGCGCTTCTTCTGTGCCATCTCGGCCCCTTTCAAAGCGATTCACTCGCAGACATTGTCACATCTCGGTGCGCAAAATGCACCCGTCCCCCACGCCCGCGCGCGCCCATAACACACGCACGCCGCACCCGGGCACTCCGGATGCGGCGCGGCATCTCACGTTGGCGCTCATCTCAATGTGGGGACTGACCCCACATTGAAGCGCGGATTAGGCCCGCTTGATACGCGACCCGGCGGCAGTGTCCTCGATGGCGAGGCCGAGCTCCTTCAGGCAATCGCGGATGGCGTCGGCGGTGCCCCAGTCCTTGGCAACACGAGCGGCAGCGCGGGCGGCAAGGATGGCCTCGGCGGCCGCGTCAACGTCATCGCCCTCGAAGCCCACGAGCTCGGCGGCCACGCCTGCGAGCTCGGCGGGCAGCGGCTCCTCGATCACGGGGAGCTTGACGCCCAGCTGCGCGAGCGCACCGCTGATCACGGCGGCGCAGACGCGCGCGGCGTCCTCGTCCACGGCGCCAGCGGCCTGCTCGAGGTATTTGTTGGCCTCGGTCACGAGCTGGAAGTAGGCGGCCACGGCGCCGGCGGTATTGAAGTCGTCATCCATGCAGGCCTCGTAGTCGGCGGCGGCCTTTTCCATGGCGGCGGTCAGCGCATCGGCGAGCTCGGCGTTCGGCTCCCCCTCCGCGTGGTCGGCCGCCCACTTGAGGTTGCGGCAGGTGCCGGCGATGCGCGCGAGCGAGTTCTCGGCGCCCTCGAGGCGCTCCCAGGAGAAGTCGAGCGGACTGCGGTAGTGGGTCTGCAGCATGAGCAGGCGCAAGGCCGCAGCGGAGTGCTTCTCGAGCACCTCGGCCAGGGTGAAGAAGTTGCCCAGGCTCTTGCTCATCTTCTCGCCGTCAACGAGCAGCATGCCCGTGTGCATCCAGGTGTTGGCAAAACCCTCGTGCCAGGCGCAGGTGGCCTGGGCGCACTCGTTCTCGTGATGCGGGAAGGCGAGGTCGGAACCGCCGCCGTGGATGTCGATGGGGGTGCCCAAATAGCGGTGCACCATGGCGGCGCACTCGGTGTGCCAACCGGGGCGTCCCTCGCCCCACGGGCTCTTCCAGCTGGGCTCGCCGGGCTTGGCGGCCTTCCACAGGGCGAAGTCCAGCGGGTCGCGCTTGTCCTCGTTCTCCTCGATGCGGGCGCCCACCATGAGGTCGTCGATGTTGCGGCCGGAGACCTCGCCGTAAGAGGGGTCGCTGCGCACGGAGAAGTACACGTCGCCGTTGTCGGCCGCATAGGCGTGACCGCCCTCGATCAGCGTCTTGATCATGCCGATCATGGCGCCGATCTCCTTGGTGGCACGGGGACGCACATCCGGGTCGAGCACGTTGGCGGCGCGCATGACGCCGATGAACTTGTCGGAAAACTCGGTGGCGACCTCCTCGGCGGTGCGACCCTGCTCGTTGGCGCGGTTGATGATCTTGTCATCCACGTCGGTGAGGTTCTGAGCGAACGTGACCTCGTAGCCGCTCGCGATGAGCCAGCGGCGGATCACGTCGAAGCTGATGAAGGTGCGGGCGTTGCCGATGTGGATGTTGTCGTAGACGGTGGGGCCGCACACATACATGCGGACCTTGCCCTCCTCGATGGGACGGAAGTCCTCTTTTTGGTGGGTGGCGCTGTTGTAGATCTTCATATGTCTCTCCCGTTGGGGCCGAGGCGGGTCGCTTGGTCCGGCGCTCGGGCAGTCCTGCTCGCGCGAAGGACCCACCGGGTCCTTCGGCTCGTGCGGAACTCGCGGCGGACCAAGCGGCCC
>URWW01000060.1 GCA_900551665.1 uncultured Collinsella sp.
GAGGGAACCATCGGGGAAGGCGAGTGCGTGCGCATCATGACCGGCGCCTGCCTGCCTGCCGACGCCGATGCCGTGGTGAAGTACGAGGTCGTCGAGGTGCTCGAGGGCGACGGCAACGAGGGCTCGCGCGTGTCGTTTATCGCTCCGGCAAAGCCCGGTGAGAATATCCGCGCCGCAGGTCTCGAGGCCCGTGCGGGCGATGTGGTCATGGCCGCCGGCGAGGTCGTGACGCCGGCGGGCGCGGGCCTACTTGCCAATGCCGGCCATGCGTTCGTGCCGGTGCATCGCGCCCCGCGCGTGGGCATCATCTCGCTCGGCACCGAGCTCGTCGATGCCGGTGCGGTTCCCGCGCGCGGCCAGATCCGAGATGTCAACGGGCCCGCGCTCATGGCGTCGGCCCGCGAGGCGGGCGCCGAGCCTGTGTTCTACGGCATCGCGCCCGACGACGAGGAGCGTATCTGCGGGCTCGTTCGTCGCGCGGCGTCTGAGTGCGATGTGGTGGTGACGTCCGGCGGCGCGTCCGCCGGCGATTACGACTATGTGACGGCGCTCATCGAGCGCGAAGGCGAGGTCCTCTTCGACCGCGTCTCCATCAAGCCGGGCAAAGCCGTGACCTTTGGCTTGCTGGGCGAGACGCCGTTTTTCGGCCTCTCGGGCAACCCCGCCGGCGCGTTCGTGGGCTTTGAGTTGTTCGTGCGCCCGGCGCTGCGCAAGATGATGGGGCATACGGAGCTCGCGCGCCCCGTTCAGGAGGCTCGCGCCACCCATGGCATCAAGAAGCGCCCGGGCCGCGCCGCGTACAACCGTGCGCGCGTGGAGCGAGCCGGTGCCGACGGCGAGCTCGAGGTGATGCAGGCGCCCACGCAAAACTCCGCCTTGCTCGTGGACCTGCACCGGGGCAACTGCCTGGTCATGCTTGACGAGGATGCCGGTCGCGTTGACGCGGGGGAGACCGTTGCGGTCTTGCGCTACGACGTGCCCGAGGGCACGGTCCTGTAGTCCGTCTGCCTTGTGCGGACGAGATGGGCTTCGTCCTTCGAAAAGGACGACGTCTGCCCGTTCCTCATGTTCCAAACGACGCGCTCGACAGGGACGTCGGCGCTGAAGGGGGTTTCCATGGATATCAAGTTCGCGATCGTGACCTGCTCTGATACGCGCACCATCGAGCAGGATGAGGCCGGCTCTGTGCTTGTCGGGCTCATCGAGGGCGCGGGCTGGCACGTCGTCTCTCACGTGGTGGTTTGCGATGATGCGCGCGACATCTCGGACGCCATCCGCGCCGCGACCGATGAGCTCGGTGCGGATATCGTCCTGACCTGCGGCGGTACGGGCCTGTCTGCCCGCGATGTGACGCCCGAGGCCACGGCCGTGGTCTGCGAGCGTGACGTGCCCGGCATCGCCGAGGCGATCCGCGCGTATTCGCTTGCAAAGACCCGTCGTGCCATGCTCTCGCGCGCTCGTTGCATGCAGCGCCTGGTGCGCGGCTCGGATGGATCGTTCACCGGCCGCCTGGCACTCGTTATCAATTTCCCTGGCTCCACCAAGGCCGCGCGGGAATGTTGGGAGGCCGTGTCCGACCAACTCGAGCACGCCATGAAGATGGCGGCCGGTGGTGGGCATTAATACATTATTCTCATTAGAGAATTATTCTCGAATGAATATAATATGATCGACTCGAAGGGGGCGGCCCAGCTGCACCCCTTCTTTCATGACCGGGTCCGATCAGGGTTGCGCTCATGTGGATATCCCATTTGTTCCATTTAGGGACAGGTACAAATTGAGACGGTTGTAGGAGGACCGCAAAGATGGAAAAGACGCTCAACACGCCCGCCCGCGCTGTGTCGCGCCGCTCGCTCGTCGCGTTCGGCCTCACCGCTCTGTTCGCCGGCACGCTCGCCGGCTGCGGCGCCAAGCCCGCCGATACCGCCGGGTCCACTCCCGCCAAGGCCGTCGAGCTGCAGATCTTCGCAGCCAATTCCCTCGAGAAGGCCATGCCCGAGGTCCAGGCCCTCTACACCGAGAAGACCGGCGTGACCTTCGCCGACACCCAGTTCAAGGCATCTGGCGATCTCATCGAGCAGATGCGTGCCGGCGCCCAGGTCGACGCCCTGATCACCGCTTCCAAGGGCACCATGGATGACGCCGTCGCGGGCGGGCTCGTCGACGAGGCCACGCGCCTGGACATGTTCGTGAACGATCTGGTGGTCGTGAAGGCGGAGGGTTCCGACGTCGAGATCGCCTCGCTCGAGGATGTGAAGAACATCGAGGGCAAGGTCGCCATCGGCGATGCCGTGACCGTCCCGGCTGGCAAGTACGCCAACCAGGCCCTGAGCACCATCGGCCTGTATACCGGTGCCGCTGGTGACGACGGCGTGTACGCGCCCGAGTTCGCCGACCGCGTCGCCCTGGCCGACAAGGTGGGCACCGCCGCCAAGTACGTTTCCACCGGCGATGCGACTATCGGCTTTGTCTACAGCTCCGACATCTTCCGCTACGACGGCATCGAGCAAGCTTTTGTCTGCCCTGAGGATGCCCATAAGCCCATCGTCTACCCCAGTGCCGTTGCCGCCTCGAGCGAGCATGCCGCGGCGGCGGCAGACTTCCTCGACTTCTGCATGAACGACGCCGAGGCTCAGAAGGTTTGGGCCAAGTACGGCTTCGAGCTGTTTGCGTAAGTGCTTCCCCGCGCGCCTCTGGCATACTGATGCCGGGGGCGCATGTTATGCGTAGGTTCGAGGGCGGTCCCGGTGACCGCCCTTATTCATGTCGAGGGTAGGAGCGTGCCATATGGCTGTGTGGCGAAGGGGAACAAAGGCGGCCGTCGCCGTGCTCGCGTTGTGCGCGGCTGTGCTCGCGCCTGCGCGGGCCGTCGCGCTCGAGGCGCTCGATCCGTGTGCCGTCGAGTTGACGGCGGAGGGCAGCGCGCGGGCCGATGGGGCGGCGTTCGGCATCAACGGGTTCGAGCGGCTTGCCAAGGGCACGGCCCGCGCGGCGGACGGCATGCCGGAGGGCTATCGCCTGCCCATCTCCGGTGCCGCGAATCTGGTGGTCGTCAGCACGCCCGATGAGGTCCTCGTGCACGTGGGTCATGATGTGGCGGCCGAGCAGGGTCTTGAAGGGCCGTCCGCGTCGGGCCTGCCCGCCCTGTGGTCGATGGTCTGCGCCCTCGACGAGGCACACAGCATGGGCGGCGCCCTCTTGTCCGAGTCCGGGGTACCGGTCACGCTGGTGGAGGGCGACGAGTATGTGGCCGGGGCGCTCCGATACCGCTTCGATTCCCGCGACCGCGATGGCGCGCGTTATGTGACCGTGACGCTCGCCGATGCGCCCGAGGGGGCCGGTGGCCTTGATGCCGCGCGCGCCGCCGGTGTCGATTTGGGCGACGGCGTATTGTGGTGCGATTTTGCGGAGCTCGTCCCCACCGGCGCGGTGGCTGCAGGTGCGGGTGAGGGGCCGGTGGGCGAGACCCTCGCGTTCCTCTCGTCCATCGACTATCGCCCGTTCTGGGTGTCGCTCAAGACGAGTGGGCTGGCCCTCGTGATCTCCTTCGCGCTGGGACTCTTCGCCGCGTGGCGTGTCATGGGGGCGTCCAGCCGTCTCAAGGGGGTGCTCGACTCGGTGTTCACCATTCCCATGGTGCTGCCGCCCACCGTGTGCGGTTTCCTCCTGCTCCTGCTCTTCGGGCGGTCCACGGGAGTGGGCCGTTGGCTGATCGCACACGGCGTGTCCCTGGTCTTCACCTGGCAGGCCGCGGTGATATCCGCCGTGGTGGTGAGCTTTCCGCTCGTGTACCGCACGGCGCTCGGCGCTTTCGAGTCGCTGGACGGCCGCATGATCGACGCGGCGCGAACCCTGGGCTGGTCCGAGGCGCGCATTTTCCGCAGTCTTATGATGCCGTTGGCCATGCCGTCCATCGCCGCGGGCACGGTGCTCGCCTTCGCCCGAGCCATGGGCGAGTTCGGGTGTACGCTGTTCTTCGCCGGTAACTACGCGGGCATCACGCAGACCATCCCCATCGCGATCTATTTCGAGTGGATGGGCGGCAACACATCGGCCGCGCTGTTCTGGGTGCTGGTCGTGATTGCGTTCAGCTTCCTGGTGGTATGGGGCATCAACGCGTACACGGCGCGTCACCAAGGATATCGCGCGGGGGTCGGCGGGTGCGCCGTCGCTTTCGGCCGCGTTCGAGCGGCGGGCGGCTTTCGGATGCGTTCACTCTCGCGACGCGGGCCGTTCCCGGGCGCCGGCGCCCCCGACGACGATCTGGATTCCACCGGCGGCGACGCG
Source organism: uncultured Collinsella sp. (assembly GCA_900551665.1). GTDB lineage: Bacteria > Actinomycetota > Coriobacteriia > Coriobacteriales > Coriobacteriaceae > Collinsella. The sequence goes on from URWW01000060.1 coordinate 4,288, forward strand.
ATCGGCATCGACTCGCGCGCGCTGCGCGAGCTGTTTGAGGATGATGCGGCATGAGCCTGAGCATGGCGATCAAGAAGCGGTACCCGGGTTTCACCCTCGACGTCGAGCTCGAGGCGGGGGAGGAGCGCGTGGCCCTGCTCGGCGCCTCCGGTTGCGGCAAGAGCCTCACGCTGC
>URWW01000061.1 GCA_900551665.1 uncultured Collinsella sp.
TCCCGCGCGCGTCGCCTCGGCGGTGACGTTGTCGGCGAGGTCGTGTACCTGTAAGACGTTTCCGCAGGAGAAGATGCCGTCGACGTTGGTTTGCAGGTCCTGATCCACGCGTGCGCCGCGCGTGCGCGGGTCGATCTCGACCCCGGCGGCTCGGGCGAGCTCGTTTTCGGGGATGAGGCCCACGGAGAGCAGCAGTGTGTCGCAGGGGATGATGCGCTCGGTCCCGGGAATGGGGGAGAGGTCCTCCCCAACGCTCGAGACCTCGACGGCCTCGACGCGGTTTCGGCCGATCACGCGTGTGACTGTGGTGGATAGGTGCAGCGGGATTCCAAAGTCCTCAAGGCAGTTCTTGACGTTGCGGTGCAGCCCGTTGGCATAGGGCATGAGCTCGTAGACGCCCTCGACTTCGAGGCCTTCCAGGGCGCATCGACGCGCCATGATGAGACCGATGTCGCCCGACCCCAAGATCACGACGCGGTGTCCGGGGCGCAGGTTCTCGATGTTGATGTAGCGCTGGGCGAGGCCCGCGGTGTACACACCGGCGGGACGGCTGCCCGGGATTTTGATCTCGGAGCGGGTGCGCTCGCGGCAGCCCATGGCGAGCACCACCGAGCGGCAGGTAAGGCGGACCATGCCGTCTTCGCTCATGACGGTGACGCTGTGCGCCGTGCCCTCTCGTCCGCCTTCATCGATGCCGAGCGCCATGGACCCGAGCATGACATCGATGCCGGCCTCGCGCACGCGGTTGATGAAACGCTGGGCGTATTCGGGACCGGTGAGCTCCTCTTTGAAATGGGTGAGGCCGAAGCCGGGGTGGATGCACTGGCGCAGGATGCCACCAAGATGCTCGTTGCGCTCGATGACCACGGTTGACGCGCCGGCTTCGTGCGCTGCGAGGGCAGCTCCCATGCCCGCGGGGCCGCCGCCGATGACGACGACGTCGTAATCGCGTGTTTTAATCTGAGTCATGCTAGCAGTCCTCCTCGGCGATGGCGCCCGTGTGGGCGTCCGGGTTCTTGAGCGGTCCGTCGACGATCCATGAGCCCGTGTCTTCCAGCGGGACTTCGGAGGGGGCGACACCGAGCTCGCGGGCGAGGATCTCCACGACGCGGCTCTGGCAGAAGCCGCTTTGGCAGCGGCCCATGCCGGCGCGGCAGCGGCGTTTGACGCCCTCGACCGAGATGGCGCCCGGCTTGCGGTGGATAGCGGCGACGATCTCGGCCTCCGGCACCGTCTCGCAACGGCACACGATGCGGCCCCATGCCGGGTCCGTCTCGATGAGCTCCTCCTTGCGCTCGAGGGGGGCGAGGTCGAAGTCGTCCGGCATGCGGCGGATGGGGCTCCAATCGGCGCGTTCGGTGAGCTCGATGCCCGCCTCGCGCAGGAGCTGCTCCATGCGCTCGGCAACTGCCGGTGCGCTCGCGACGCCGGGGGACTGGATGCCCGCGGCGTGGAACAGGCCGGGCGTGGACTCGGAGGCCTCGATGAGGAAGTCGTTCGTTCCCTCGAGTACGGCACGGCCCCCTGCGAAGGTGCGGACGACGCGGCGGGTATCGAGGTCGGGAACGAGCTTGCGCGCGCCGGAGAGCAGAACCGCCACATCGCCGGCGTACGTGTCCTTGTCTCCTTGCTCTCGCATCTCGGCGGTGGCGGTGATGACCGTGTTGTTGTGCACGGTTCCCGTGACGATGACGCCCTTGGACACCGGGGTCGGCACCGGGTAGAGCGGCATGATGGCGTGGGGCTCCTTGTCGAGTACGGCGATGTTGCCCTGGCGCCATACCATGCGCAGCCCGCGATCTCCGGCCATGCGCGAGATCTCGCCCGCGCCGCTGCCGGCGGCGTTGATCAAGATCTCGCATCGGACGTCGCCCTTGGGCGTGGAGAGGACGAACCCTCCCTCTTGCGGGCGGTCGATGGCCGTTACCGGGGCGCCGCGCATGAAGGTGGCTCCGTTGGCTACGGCGTTCTCGGCCGCGGCGATGGCGACTTCGAATGGATCGACATAGCCGGTGGAGGGGCACCATAGGGCGCAGGTGGCGTCCGGATTGGCGCGCGGTTCCAATTCGACGATGCGATCGGGGCCGACGATTTCGAGGTGGGGGACGCCGTTGGCCAGGCCGTTGTCGCGCAGCTGCTCGAGGATGGCGAGGTCCTCGTCGGTAAAGCCGAGAACGAGGGAGCCCGTGCGCTGGAACAGGAAACCGAGTTCCTTTGACCACGTTCCGTACAGCTCGCACCCGCGGGCGTTCATCTTCGCCTTCATCGTCCCGGGGGCGGGGTCGTATCCGGCGTGGACCAGGCCGCCGTTGGCCTTCGATGCCCCGAGCGCGATGTCGTCGGTCGCCTCGATGAGGCATATCGTCCTGTCGTATCGCGCGAGCTGCCGCGCGATGGCGCAACCGGTGATGCCCGCACCAACGACGGCGATGTCGTACCTAGGTTCCATGGTTCCGCTCCCGTCTGAGCACCGGGTGCGCGTCCGTGGACCCGCGGCCGGTGCATTCTATAGACAAAGTGTCAACAAACAATGCTACGCGTGTCATTTATCTTCGCCAGGGCCAATCGGGCGAGCGGGCGGCTTGGTCCGCAAACGGCCCCGGCGCTGCGCGGGCGCGTATGTCGATGGGCCTGCTGTGTCGTTAACGTGCGTGGATGTCGGTCGTTTCCGATGAGGGGGCGGGTGGTATACAATACGGTGCGATTATGAACAGCTTTGCAATCTCGCAACCGGCTGAAAGGTGAGGCTCATGTCCAAGTACATCGAGGAGCTCATGTCCCCGCAGTTGATGTTTGCCATGTACGGCTTCATCGCCTTCGTGGTCGCTCTCTACCTGCTCTCCGTCGTGTATGTCTTCATCGACGCGAAGCGTCGCGGCGTCCAGGCGTTTTGGGCCTGGGGCCTGCTCGCCCTCGTCCCGTTCGTCGGCCTTATGGCCTATATCGTGATGCGCCCGGCGTCCTACGTGGCGGATCGCGAGGAGCAGGAGCTCGACATGGCGCTGCGCGAGCGTCAGCTCGCCCAGTATGGCAGCTGCCCCAACTGCGGCACCACCATCGAGAAGGACTTCATCGTCTGCCCGGTGTGCAACACGCAGGTCCGCAACGTCTGCCCCACGTGCAAGCGTCCGCTGGAGGCGCACTGGAAGGTCTGCCCCTTCTGCCGAACTCACATCCAATAGGCGCGAGCTTCCCCCGTGCGCCGCACGGGGCCGATGAACCGCGCCGTATCGCACCCGTCACCCTTTGGATGGCGGGTGCATTCCTATTCCGTGCTTCTCGGTGCTCTCCTGGATTGGAGGCCCAAATGCGCGGGCAAACGGGTACACTGGAAAAGTTACAGAGGTAATGCACCGTATCGGAAAGGTTTTAGATATGAAGGCACTGTACAACGACGGCTCCGTGGCCGAGGTTGAGGCCGACGAGGCCCAGCACGTCATCCGCCACTCCGCCGCCCACATCATGGCCCAGGCCATCAAGCGCCTCTACCCCGAGGCCGACTTCGCCTACGGCCCCGCGACCGACAACGGCTTCTATTACGACGTCGACCTCGGCGATGAGAAGATCTCCGAGGACGATCTGCCCGCCATCGAGGCCGAGATGAAGAAGATCGTCAAGGAGAACCTTAAGTTCCAGGTCTTCGAGCTGCCTCGCGAGGAGGCCATCGCCCTCATGGAGGAGCGCGGTGAGAAGTACAAGGTCGAGCACATCGGCGACCTGGCCGATGACGCCCGCATCACCTTCTACCAGCAGGGCGATTACATCGACATGTGCGTCGGCCCGCACCTCACCTACACCAAGGCCCTCAAGGCCTTCAAGCTCACCGGCGTGTCTGGCGCCTACTGGAAAAACGACGCCAACAACAAGATGCTCACGCGCATCAACGGCACCGCCTTCGCCACCAAGGATGAGCTGGAGGCGCACCTCACCTTCCTCGAGGAGGCCAAGAAGCGCGACCATCGCCGCATCGGTCGCGAGATGGACCTGTTCATGATGCGCGACGAGGCCCCCGGCTTCCCGTTCTTCCTGCCCAACGGCATGGTCCTCAAGAACACCCTGCTCGACTACTGGCGTGAGATCCATCACAAGGCCGGCTACGTCGAGATCTCCACGCCGCAGATCATGAACCAGCAGCTGTGGATGACCTCCGGTCACTGGGACCACTACAAGGACAACATGTACACCACCGTCATCGACGACGAGGAGTACTGCATCAAGCCCATGAACTGCCCGGGCGGTGTGCTCGTCTACAGCTCCAAGCCGCATAGCTACCGCGAGCTGCCCATCCGCG
>URWW01000062.1 GCA_900551665.1 uncultured Collinsella sp.
ATGGGCACCCGATGCGGCTCCATCGACCCCGCGACCGTGTGCTACCTCCAGCGCGAGGGCGGCTACACCTGCGACGAGGTCGACACCATGATGAACAAGCAGTCCGGCTTCCTCGCCATCTCCGAGAACACGAGCGATGTCCGCGATATCCGCGACGGCGCCGCTGCCGGCGATGAGAAGTGCCTGCTCGCTCTGGATATGTTCATCTACAAGGTCGTCGCCCAGGGCGCTGCGATGATCGCCAGCATGTCCGGCGTCGACGCCATCACCTTCACCGGTGGCATCGGCGAGAACGACTGGGCGACCCGTCAGGCCGTGTGCGAGTGCTTCGAGTGGATGGGCGTGCGCGTCGACCGCGAGAAGAACAAGAGCATGTGCTTTGGCAAGACCGGTGTGATCTCCACCGCCGGCTCCTCCGTCACCGTCATGGTGCTTCCCACCGACGAGGAGTACATGATCGCCTGCGACGTCGAGCGTCTCGCCAAGTAGGCTCACGCCACATACCGTGATTTTGTAAGGAGCGGCCTTCAGAAGGGGGTCGCTCCTTTTTTTTCGTTTGGATGCTCGTCTCCGGGCTTGGCTCAAGAAAAAACCCGGGGCTCTTTGAAGGAGCCCCGGGCAGGGATTGCATATGTGGCGGTTGCGCTACTCGGCCATCTGAGCCTGGACGGCGGTGATGGCCACGACGCCCACGATGTCGTCGGCGGAGCAGCCGCGGGACAGGTCGTTCACCGGCTTGGCGATGCCCTGCAGGATCGGGCCGTAGGCCTCGGCGCCGCCGAAGCGCTGGACCAGCTTGTAGCCGATGTTGCCGGTCTCGAGGTTGGGGAAGACCAGGACGTTGGCGTGGCCGGCGACCTTGGACTCGGGGGCCTTCAGCTCTGCGACGGACGGCACGATGGCGGCGTCGAGCTGCAGGTCGCCGTCGATGGCGAGCTCGGGGGCCTTTTCCTTGGCGAATGCGGTGGCCTCCTGGACCTTCTTGGCGGTGTCGCCGCCGGCGGAGCCCATGGTGGAGTAGGAGAGCATGGCGACCTTGGGCTCGACATCGCCCATGAAGGTCTTGAAGGAGTTGGCCGAGGCAATGGCGATCTCGGAGAGTTCGTCGGAGGTGGGGGCGATGTTCAGGCCGCAGTCGGCGAACACGAGCGTGCCGTCGGCGCCGAACTGCTCGGTCTGAGTGCACATGATCATGAAGGCGGAGACCAGCTTGGTGCCGGGGGCCGTCTTCAGGATCTGCAGGGCCGGGCGCAGGGTGTCGGCGGTGGAGTGACAGGCGCCGGAGACCAGGCCGTCGGCGTCGCCCATCTTGACCATCATGGTGCCGAAATAGGTGGCGTCCATGACCTGGGCGCGGGCCTGCTCGATAGTCACGCCCTTCTTAGCGCGGAGCTCGGCGAACTTCTGGGCGTACTCCTCGTGCTTCTCGGCGTTGCGGGGGTCGATGACGGTGGCGCCGGGGACGTCGATCTCGTCGGGGTTGCCCAGGATCACGAGGTTGGCAAGGTCCTCCTCGACGATCTTCTTGGCCGCTTCGATGGTGCGCGGGTCCTCGCCCTCGGGCAGGACGATGGTCTTCTTGTCGGCCTTGGCAGCGGCCTTCATGCGGCTCAGGAAATCACTCATGCAAACGCTCCTCGTCATGCGCGCCCATCATCGTCCTTGTCTGATGATGAGCTTTATTGGTGTGACAGGGGTAATTATATGCCCCGACCGTTATAATCGGTTGGATGAAAACGCGATGCGCGGCTCATGACGGCCCCGCGCGCCGCGAGAGGGAACATTTGCCGTCGCCACCTGCAAGGAGCTGTCATGCAGATCAATTCAGGTCTCCCTGAGGACTTCAACCCGAGCGCCTACGACATGATCGTCGTCGGTGCGGGCTATGCGGGTGCGGTGTGCGCCCGCCGCCTCGCCGAGACCGTCGGCTTCCGCGTCGCCGTCCTCGAGCGCCGCAACCACATCGCCGGCAACGCCTACGACTACCTGGATGAGGCCGGTGTGCTCGTTCACATGTACGGTCCGCACATCTACCACACCTTCAGCGAGCGCGTGCACACGTTCCTGTCCCGCTTCACCGAGTGGACCGATTACCAGCACAAGGTGCTCGCCAACGTCCACGGCACGCTCATGCCGGTTCCCTTCAACCACAAGAGCCTGCTGCTCGCGTTCGGCGAGGAGCGCGGTGAGGAGCTGTACGCCAAGCTCGTGGAGACGTTCGGCAAGGACGTGAAGGTCCCCATCCTGCAGCTGCGTGAGAAGAACGACCCCGACCTGGCCGAGATCGCCGACTACGTGTATGAGAACGTGTTCCTCCACTACACGATGAAGCAGTGGGGTCAGACGCCTGACGAGATCGACCCCTCCGTCACCGCCCGCGTGCCGATTTTCGTCGGCGATGACGACCGCTATTTCCCGCAGGCCCCCTACCAGGGCATGCCCGCGGAGGGCTACACCGCCCTGTTCGAGAACATGCTCGATCACGATTGCATCGATGTCTTCTGCGACGTGGACGCCCGTGACATCTTCGAGCTCACCGACACCACGGTGAAGGTCTGCGGCAACGTCTACGGCGGCGAGGTGATCTACACCGGCCCGCTCGACGAGCTGTTCGACCTCG